>CAUQAO010000035.1:0-18868 GCA_963515815.1 uncultured Prevotella sp. | reverse complement strand
GCACAACTAAGTCTCGAATTAAGTTTGGGTTTTTGGTATGAATTATTAATAAAAAGATATCTTTGCACAACGACAACTAAAAAGAGTTTATCCTCATCTAAGCTGAGTTCTTCTGAGTCGTTATTATAAGGACATCCGTCGTAACACAAAACGTATTTTCACCTCAGAACAGAAAGTTCTCATCATAATGGAAGGTATCCGTGGTGAGCAGGGTATCGCCGAACTTTGCCGTAAATATGGTATATCCGACAGTACTTATTACAAGTGGAACAAAGATTTTATCGAGGCAGGGCAAAGCTCGTCTTGATGGCGATATTCTTCGTGAAGCCACGAGAGCGATGACGTGAAGGGAACTTCGCTATGAAAACCTTCGCTTAAAAGAAGCCCTTGCCGATTTGGTGGTGAGATATGACGTTGTAAAAAAGCTTGAAACTCTTCGAATAAGCCCTATGTATGAATGTTATACACGCTACCGTGCAGAAGAGAAAGAGATAATCGTTCTGACTGTAAAACGCTCGGAGTTAAGCATTTCTGGGGCGCTCAAGCGTTTAGGAATCCCCAGGCGAACCTTTTTATGATTGATATACCCTTAACGTATCCCACGAGTGGGGTATAAACGCACCCCACGATCTGATAACGGACCATGCTATATTACATCCTCACTGAAGCGCTATCTCAGTAATGATTATTGTATCAAGCATATTTATGGCAAGCCCTTGCAGCCGCAAACACAAGGAAAGATAGAACAGTACCACAGAGCAATGAAGAATGTAATTAAACTCAACCATTATTTCTGTCCATCAGAATTAGAAAAAGCCATTGAACAATGGGTAAGCTATTATAATGAGAAAAGATTTCATGAATCACTCGATAATCTCACTCCAAGGGATGTATACCTAGGACTTCTGAGCAGATTAACAAAATCAGAGAAATAACAAAACAAAATTCAATAAAAAAGAGAATTTATGAAAATAAAATGATGATATTTCATACACAATACAAAGTTGATTAATCTTTGGGGGATTTCGGTCTCCCTTTCTCTTTCTTTTGTATTGCTACTGAAATCTTTTGTCTCGTCGGGCCTTTCAGCCCCTTGCCGACAGCGTTCCCCGAGTGTTTTTCATAGCCATCTTCTAATAACAGAGACTATTTGCACTTCTTAGTGGAACTTATGCTTATTTCGAACCGGGGTAATTTACCTCGACACGCCCTGCCGATTCGAAAAAAATGCCTAAATTTGCAAAGTTATTTATGAATGCATCTTGATGGACGAACACAAATTAAGATTATTAAACAACATACACGATCCCGAAGATTTAAGAAAGCTATCCGTCGAACAATTACCCGAAGTGTGTAAAGAGCTACGCGAAGATATCATTCAAGAGGTATCGGTCAATCCCGGGCATTTTGCTTCTTCGTTAGGAGCTATAGAGATCATCGTTGCGCTGCATTATGTTTTTGATACTCCTCACGACAAATTGGTATGGGATGTGGGACACCAAGCGTATGCCCATAAGTTACTGACGGGACGACGCGAACGGTTCTCTACCAACCGTAAGTTGCACGGTCTGTGTCCCTTTCCAACTCCTAATGAGAGCGAATACGATACGTTTACGTGTGGACATGCGTCTAATTCGATCTCTGCAGCATTGGGGATGGCCGTGGCAGCCAAAAGAAATAACGAGGAGAGCAAAAGAATCGTAGCTGTTATAGGCGATGGCGCAATGAGTGGCGGCCTGGCTTTCGAAGGCCTGAACAATGTTTCTTCTACCCCTAACGATCTGCTGATTATTCTCAACGATAATGATATGAGCATAGATCATGCTGTGGGCGGCATGGAAAAATATTTGCTGACGCTCGATACGAACGAGACTTATAACAGATTAAGATTTAAGGCTTCGCAATGGCTCGATGCCAGGGGGTATCTCAATGATCGACGAAAGAAGGGTATTATCCGATTGAATAATGCCATCAAGTCGGCTCTTAGCCATCAGCAAAACATTTTCGAAGGAATGAATATCCGATATTTCGGTCCTTTTGATGGGCATGATATCAGTGAAATCATTAGGATATTAAGGCAACTCAAAAACATGAAAGGACCGAAGTTGCTGCATCTTCACACAACAAAAGGCAAAGGATATGAACCCGCAGAACAATCTCAGACAGAGTGGCACGCACCAGGTAAGTTTAATGTTCAGACCGGAGAGCGTATCGTTCAAAATTGTTCTAACGAACCGCCTCGCTTTCAAGATGTTTTCGGAGAAACGCTATTGGAACTTGCTCGGCAAAATGCTCGTATCGTAGGTATCACTCCTGCCATGCCGACAGGGTGTTCGATGAATCTGCTCATGCAGGTTATGCCCGACAGAACTTTTGATGTGGGGATTGCCGAGGGGCATGCCGTAACATTTTCAGGTGGGCTGGCAAAAGAGGGCATGCAACCTTTCTGCAATATCTATAGCGCTTTTTCACAGCGAGCTTACGACAACATTATTCATGACATTGCAATCCTTAATCTGTCCGTCGTGCTCTGTTTAGATCGTGCTGGACTTGTAGGAGAAGATGGAGCTACACATCATGGTGCGTTCGATATAGCAGCCTTGCGGCCCATCCCCAATCTAACGATAGCCTCACCGATAGACGAGCATGAACTGCGATGCTTGATGTACACGGCACAGCTGCCCGGTAAAGGAACATTCGTGATACGCTATCCGCGCGGAAGAGGATCAGAGACCGACTGGAGATGCGAGTTGAAGGAAATTGAGATCGGTACAGGCCGATGCTTGAGAACCGGCGACGAGGTTGCCGTTTTGTCTGTAGGTCCTATTGGGAAAGACGTAGAAAAGGCCATCGACCGTATTGCCGAACGCCGCTCGGTGGCCCATTATGATATGCGCTTTATAAAACCATTGGATGAGAAATTGCTGATGGAAATAGGCCGGCGGTTTAAACGAGTGGTAACCATCGAAGACGGTATACGTAATGGAGGATTCGGTTCGGCTGTTCTCGAATGGCTGAACGATCATGGTTTCACGCCCATGGTTACTCGAATGGGGCTGCCTGATACATTCGTAGAACACGGTACGGTAGACGAATTAAAGGAAATTGTAGGATTAGACGTCGAAAATATAGTCCACGTTATTTTGAATGAGAACTAAAAAGGTCTTATTCTTATCAACCATCCGGATTACTTTCTCGAAAGATATATGAACATATGAAAATCATTATCTGTGGCGCTTATGCCATCGGAACGCATTTGGCAGAATTACTCTCGCGCAACCATGAGGATATAACCCTTATCGATGAGAGCGAAGAACGGCTCGCACAAACCGGATCGAACTTCGATCTGCTAACTTATCAAGCATCGCCTAGCAGCATCAAAACGTTGAGAAGTGCTGGAGCAGATCGTGCCGACTTATTTATCGCCGTTACGCCCGACGAGAGTTTGAACATAACTGCTTGTGTTTTGGCCAAAGCGCTTGGAGCCAAGAAAACGGTGGCCAAGATCAGCAATGCCGAATATATGGATCAAGACGTGCAAGACTTTTTTGCCAATTTGGGTGTGAGTTCGCTTATCTATCCAGAAAAGCTGGCAGCCATCGATATCATCAACGGTCTGAAGATGTCGTGGGTTCGTCAACGCTGGGACGTGCATAACGGTGCACTGGTCATGTTGGCGATCAAACTCAGAGAAACGTGCGAAATACTTAACAACCCTTTGAAAAACCTCTGCGGTCCCGACGACCCCTATCATGTCGTGGCCATCAAGCGCGGTTACGAAACCATTATTCCCGGCGGAAACGACGAACTGAAGCTATACGATCTAGCCTATTTCATGACGACTCCGCAGTATATTCCCTATATTCGTAAAATAGTCGGCAAAGAGCAGTACGTAGATGTCAAAAATATCATGATCATGGGAGGGGGCTCTACAGCCGTGCGTGCCATCAATACCATGCCCGAGTATATGGATACTAAACTTATCGAGATAAACGAGGCGCGTTGCGAAGAGCTCAACAATTTGTTGGAAGATGAAAATACTCTGATCATCAACGGAGACGGACGCGACACGCAGTTGCTCTCTGAAGAGGGAATCAAGAACACACAGGCTTTCGTTGCGCTGACAAATAATGCCGAGACCAATATTTTAGCTTGTCTAACGGCAAAGCGATTGGGCGTAAGAAAGACCGTTGCGATGGTCGAAAATTTAGATTATGTAAGCATGGCAGAGAGTTTGGATATCGGAACCATCATCAACAAGAAAGCCATTGCGGCCAGCCATATCTACCAGATGATGCTCGATGCCAATGTCGTAAACGTTAGGTTCATTATGACTGCCAACGCCGATGTAACCGAATTTGTTCCGAAACCGGGGGCCCGAATTACTAAAAAGTTGGTGAAAGATCTCAATCTGCCTAAAGGAACAACTATCGGAGGGCTGGTTCGGCAAGGCGAAGGAATGCTCGTTTCGGGCAACACGCAGATACAAGAGGGCGATATCGTTGTGGTATTCTGTCACGACGTGAATATTACCACGCTCGACAAATTCTTCAATTAAAAAACGCCGTCCGGTCATGATTAATTTCAGAAGCATCTATAAAGTTATCGGCTCGTTGCTCTTCATCGAGGCCTTTATGCTGTTTTCCTGTCTGGGAGCTGCGCTTTATTATCAAGAAGACGACGCCATCGCTTTTCTGATAGCGGTAATCGTTACCATGTTTTTCGGCTTTGTCCTGAAGATTCTTGGGCGCACTTCCGACAACACCTTATCGCGCCGAGACGCTTATCTTGTCGTTACGCTTTCGTGGATTATCTTCAGTCTGTTCGGCACCCTTCCGTTTATCATTAGCGGTTACGTATCGAGTTTTACGGATGCCTATTTCGAAACGATGTCGGGCTTCACGACCACCGGTGCGACGATAATCGACAACGTAGAGGCATTGCCGCACGGATTGCTGTTTTGGCGTTCGCTCACCCAGTGGGTTGGCGGATTGGGGATCGTTTTCTTTACCATTGCTTTGCTGCCGTCTATGGTGGGCGGTTCGGTGAAGGTTTTCGCAGCCGAGGCAACGGGGCCCATTAAATCGAAGTTGCACCCGAAGCTTTCTACCAGCGCCAAGTGGATTCTCAGCGTTTACTTGGTGCTGACGCTGGGTTGCATTTTCAGCTTCCTGGCTTTCGGTATGGGTTGGTTCGACGCCATCAACTTTTCTATGACATCGACGGCTACCGGCGGATTCTCAACCCACAACAACAGTGCCGAGTTTTTCCATTCGCCCGGTATCGAGTATGTTTGTACGCTGTTCTGCTTTTTGTCGGGCGTCAATTTTACTTTGTTGTACACCGCGGTAGCCAAGTTGAAATTCAAATCGCTTTTCAAGAATTCTGAGTTCAGGTTTTATGCCGGCATTACGTTGGTTTTTACTGTTTTTATCATGCTCGAGCTTGTTTTCACCAGGGGTTACGATATCGAGCCGGCTTTTCGTTCGGGCATATTCCAGGTTGTATCTTTCATCACGACCACCGGTCTTTTCAACGACGATGCGGCCCAGTGGCCGCATGTTACGTGGGTGATTCTGGCCATCTGCATGTTTCTGGGTGCCTGTTCGGGTTCTACCAGCGGAGGTTTCAAAAGTATCAGAGGTGTTATGCTGATCAAAACCATCCGAAACGAATTCAAGCAAATACTGCATCCCAATGCTGTGCTGCCGTTGAAGCTCGACGGCGTGAATATCTCGCATCAGAAGCGCGTAACGCTATTGGCTTTTCTCACTACCTATCTGGTGCTGTGCGTGCTGGCCTCGTTTGTGCTGATGATGGCGCATGTAGACAGCACCAACGCCATTACTATTATTCTTAGTTGCATCGGCAACGTAGGCCCGACGTTGGGCATTGAGATCGGGCCGACGATGAGCTGGAGCATGCTGCCCGATTATACCAAATGGGTTTGTGCACTGCTGATGCTCATCGGCCGACTCGAAATATTCAGTGTGCTTGTTATCCTGACGCCGGAATTCTGGCGAGAGAATTGATTTGTCGAATCTATCTTTTTCAATCAACAACAATACAACAATATGAAACCATTAAAATTCAAAGCGCTACTCAAATCGACCATCTGGGGCGGCAACAAGATTATTCCGTTCAAACAGCTCGACGAACAGATGGAAAACGTCGGCGAAAGCTGGGAAATATCGGGTGTAAAAGACAATGAAACGATTGTGAGCGAGGGCGACTTTATCGGCCGGTCGTTGAACGATGTTTTGCGCGAACAGAAGGCGAAGCTGGTAGGCGAAGAGAATTATCGCCGATTCGGCGACGAGTTTCCGCTGCTTATCAAGTTTATCGACGCGCGCCAAGACCTTTCCATCCAGGTGCATCCTACCGACGAGCTGGCCAGGAAGCAGGGAAAGAGCCGCGGAAAAACAGAAATGTGGTACATCATGGACTGCGACAAAGATGCGCGGCTGCGCAGCGGACTGCGTATGCAGATTACGCCCGAACAGTATAAAGAGATGGTGGCGAACGACACCATACTCGACGCCATTGCCGAGTATTCGGTGAAAGAGGGCGACTGCTTTTTCTTGCCGGCCGGCCGAATACACAGCATCGGGGCGGGATGTTTTCTGGCCGAGATTCAGCAAACGAGCGACGTTACTTACCGGATTTACGACTTCAAGCGCAAGGATAAGGACGGGAACGAGCGCGAGCTGCACACCGAGTTGGCGGCCGAGTGTATCAATTACCACGTCGAGAAGGATTACCGCACCGAATACACCTCGGCCAAGAATCAGGGCGTAAGCCTGGTTCACTGTGCGTACTTCAACACAGCGGTGTACGATCTCGACGAGCCGATGACGCTCGATTACAGCGAGCTCGACAGCTTCGTGATTCTGATCGGCATGAAGGGCGCTGCGACCGTAACCGATAACGAGGGCAACGAAACAACGCTGCGCGCCGGCGAAACGCTGCTCGTGCCGGCAACGACCCGCGAACTGAAGATCAGCGGCACCATCAAGTTGCTCGAAACGTATGTATAATCGTGCCGAAGGGCGCTCATAACGAAGCGAACCCCGAAGGTTGCAGAGCAAGCAACTTTCGGGGTTCGTTCCGTTACATAGATGGGATGGGCGCCGCGGTTCAGCCCTCGCGATAGAAGTCTAACGCCTCGTTTATTTCGCGGTCGGTGGCCGTCTGGTCGATACGCACGTGCCCCACATCGGCCAGCAGGGTGAAGTTGATCAGCCCGTCGCGGTTTTTTTTGTCGTGCCGCATGAGCGCCGTCAGTTCGGCATAATCGTTGCACGTAATGGGCAGCCGTCCGTAATGTTCGTTGACGAACCCGACCACTTGCCGCATTTTTTCGGTCGGAAATCCGCATCGCACCACGCTCAGATACAGCTCGGCCACCAGTCCGTAAGCCACGGCATAGCCGTGCAGAATGGGCCGGCGCCTGAGCGCCCACGATTCGAAGGCATGGCCCAGCGTATGCCCCAGGTTCAGCGCCTTGCGCATGCCCCGTTCGTGGGGATCGCTGTCGACGATGCGTTTTTTCACGTCCACCGATTCGCCGATCATCCGCTGCAGGGCGCCCAGGTCGACAGTGCCGTCGAGTCTGAACCGTAGCAGTTGGGCCAGCATGCGCTCGTGGCTGATCAGTCCGTGCTTCAGCATCTCGGCGTAGCCGCTGTGCAGGTTCTCGGCATCGAGCGTTTGCAGGAACGGCGCATGCAGAATAACGAACTGCGCGTCGCTGAACACGCCGATCTCGTTCTTCAAACCGTCGAAGTTGATGCCCGTTTTTCCGCCCACGGCCGCGTCGACCATGGCCAGCAGCGTGGTGGGGATGTTGATAAAATGGATGCCGCGCTTGAACGTCGATGCCGCGAAGCCGCCCAGATCCGTCACCATGCCGCCGCCCAGGTTGATGAGGCACGAATGGCGGGTGGCTTGCCCGTTTTCGAGCGCCTGCCATATCTGCACGACCGACGCGAGGTCTTTGTGCGCATCGGTGGCCGGAATAACAATCAACCGGGCATTGCGCAGCCCGTGATACTGTTCGATCGTGGGCCAACAGCAACGCGCCGTAGTTGCATCGGTCACGACAAAGATGCGGTCATGCTCGCATTCGGAAATGGCGCTGGCCAGATCTAACTGCAAATCGTCGGATAACACAATTTTTTGATTCATATCGATGGTGTTTTAGGTGTGCGGAGGCAAAAATAAAGAAAAAACAAGCAATAGCATTGCCTGTGAGCCAATTTCCTCGCGCAAAATCGTCCGCGCACACCCGCCGAGCGAATTTCTGATTGGAAAATCGACTTTCCCGCCCCGCGCTATAGGGGATATTCGTCGAATGCGTAGAGCACGGTAGAGAGGTAGCGCTCGCCGGTGTCGGGCAGCAGCGCCACGATGGTTTTGCCGGCATTTTCGGGGCGTTTGGCCAGCTGGGTGGCGGCAAAGACAGCCGCGCCCGACGACAGGCCTACGAGCAGTCCTTCTTCGCAGGCCAGCTGCCGGCCGGTTAAGATGGCATCGTTGTTGTGCACCTGTACAATTTCGTCGACGACGCTGGCGTCGTAAGTCTGCGGAATAAATCCGGCGCCGATGCCCTGTATCTTGTGCGGTCCGGGGGCTTGTCCGCTCAGCACGGCCGATTCGGCAGGCTCTACGGCCACGATCTTTACGGTCGGTCGCTGTTCTTTGAGGTATCTGCCGGTGCCTGCGAGGGTGCCGCCGGTGCCCACGCCGGCTACGAAGATGTCTATCCGGCCGTCGGTGTCGTTCCATATTTCGGGCCCGGTGGTTCGATAGTGTTTCAGGGGGTTGGCCGGGTTGGCGAACTGGCCCAGAATCACGGCGCCGGGGATAGCGTCGCGCAGTTCTTCGGCTTTGCCGATGGCGCCTTTCATTCCGTCTTTTCCGCTGGTCAGCCTCACGTCGGCACCATAGGCTCTTACCAGGTTGCGGCGTTCTGTGCTCATGGTTTCGGGCATGGTCAGTATCAGCTTGTAGCCTTTCACGGCGGCCACCATCGCCAGGCCTACGCCGGTGTTGCCGCTGGTGGGTTCGACGATGGTGGCGCCGGGGCGCAACTTTCCTTGTTTTTCAGCCTCCTCGATCATGGCCAGGGCAATGCGGTCTTTCACGCTGCCGCCGGGGTTGAATGCCTCTATCTTGGCCACGAGGGGAGTGGCGAGCCCTTTGCGGGCCGAAAATTTACTTAACTCGACGAGCGGCGTGCGCCCGATCAGCTCGAGTACGTGTGTGGCAATTCTACTCATTTCGGTCTTTTTTTTGAAACGTACACTGCAAAGTTACGCAGATTATCCGAGGCAAGTATTAAACGGAAAGCAAGTTTGCCGAATTGACGATAATTGCCTATATTTGTGGTGCTGATAGGCAGTTTTTTAGCGTACACAAAAAACAAGGAACAATGAAATACGCAGATTACATAGAACAGATCGAGATAGACGCTTTGTGGAGCGGAAAACGCCACGTAGTGTGGAATCTTCACCGACAGGTCAACATCCTGAGCGGTGTGAACGGCGTGGGCAAGAGCACGATTCTCAATAAAGTGATCAAAGGACTTTCGGCCGGCGGCGAATTTCCCAGTCACATGCTCAAAGGCGTGCGAATCAAAGTTTCGCCGAGCGACGCGAAATGGATCAGATACGATATCATCCGCTCGTTCGATCGGCCACTGATCAACCTCGAAATGATACCCAACCTGGATACCAGTCTGGTGACAGAACTCGATTGGCAACTGTTTCAGCTGCAGCGCAAATATCTCGACTACCAAGTCAACATCGGCAACCGCATCATACACGCGCTGCAAAACGGCAACGCCAATGCTGCCGCAGAAGCACAAAAGATATCGGCACCGAAACAGCTCTTTCAAGACCTGATCGACAAGCTGTTCAAAGACACCGGAAAAAAGATTGTCAGAACCGAAAACGAAATCCGATTCTCGCAAATCGGCGAAACGCTGACGCCTTATCAGCTGTCGAGCGGCGAAAAACAAATGCTGGCCATCCTGCTCACCGTCTTGGTCGAAGACCTGCAACCCTACGTATTGTTTATGGACGAACCCGAGGTAAGTCTGCACGTAGATTGGCAAGAACAGCTGATCGATCTGATTCTGCAACTCAACCCGAACGTACAAATCATACTGACTACCCATTCGCCCGCAGTAATCATGAACGGGTGGATAGACCGCGTAACCGAGGTGTCGGATATCACCGATAACGAGTAGGCACACCGGCAAGAAAAACGCACGAATGATGGGAAGAAGATTGAGAGACAACCTTTCGTCCAACTACTTCGAAGCCGCCAACAGGCTCAGGTCGAAACAAGCCAGACGACGCATCGTGGCCTATGTCGAAAGTTACGACGACATTTTCTTCTGGCGGTCGGTTTTGAGCGAGTTCGAGAGCGACCGACACTATTTCCAGATCATGCTGCCCTCGCGAATGCAACGCCTGGAACGAGGAAAGAAAGCCGTGCTCATGAACCTGCTGACCGATAAGGTAGGCAAAGATATGATCGCATGCGTCGATGCCGATTACGACTATCTGATTCAGGGAGCTACAGAAACATCGCGAACTTTGATCCACAATCCGTTCGTATTTCACACCTACGCTTACTCCATCGAAAACCTGCAATGCTACGCACCGTCGCTGCACGAAACCTGCGTGATGGTAACGCTCAACGATCATCAGATATTCGACATCGAAGCATACATGCAGCAATTCTCGCAAGCCATTTTTCCGCTCTTCGTCTGGAGCATCTGGTTTTATCGTACACCCGATTACAAAGATTTCACGATCACCGATTTCCTCCGGGTGATAGAAACCGGGCACTTTTCGATGCTGCGTGCCGACGAAATTATTCGCAACGTTCGGCGAAAAGTTTTCAAGCGCGTCGAACTGCTGCAGCGCACCCATCCCGACGCAAAAGCAAGCTATCAGAAGGTAAAAGAAGACATCAAGCATTTAGGCGTTACGCCCGACACAACCTATCTCTACATCCAGGGGCACCATTTGTTCGACAAAGTTGTGCTCCCGATGCTGGATAAACTATGCATACAACTGGTACGCGAGCGCGAAAACGAAATCATCGCGCAAAGCATACACGGAACACAGCAACGCAACGAACTCTCGTGCTACCACAACAGCATAGAAGATATTGCGTCGATGCTGAAAAAAAACACACGCTATCGGGAGTCGGAGCCTTTACGCAGAATAAAAGCCGACGTCGAGCATTTTCTTGAACTAACCGTCCCTGTTTCGAACGTTGCAGAACCTGCTCTCGACGAATAGTGAGCTATTCGAACCGTTCAGCCCATTTTTCAAACCGATTCAATCCGGGTTCTCCAAACTTCATCAAACTCTTCCGCGCCTGCTCAAAGGTTTTCTCTTCGTCCAAATGTGTTTTCGAGAAAAACTTGTCAGCATAACAGATGATTTGCTCTTCGACGCTTTCGGGTAAGAAATCGTATGCAGGCAGCGGCAACTGTTGTCGGCTGATATCATCGGCCGACAAACCTGCGCCGGTATGTCGCTCGCACACGCGGGCATGACGCGAATAACCCTCTTCGCGCAGCAGCTCGGCACCGATTCTGCCATGGCAGATATAAGGCTCGGTACCGAAACAGTGTATGCCCGGTGCATGGCAGCGAATGATACCGATGTCGTGCAGCATGGCTGCCTCTTCGAGGAAATGTTCGTCGGCATGCAGTTCTGGATGTCGGCGTGCAATCTGCAGGGCTTTATCGGCCACACTGCGACTGTGCGTCAGCAGAACATGGCGCAGCTCGTCGTTCTCGTTATAATACTTGTCGATAATTGCTTGATAGTTCATTGCCTCTTTTCGTTTGTGGAAATAAAAAGGCGTAACCCTTGAAATATTCTCGGATCACGCCTCCAATCATTAAAAACCTAAAGTATATTATTGTGCACGTTCGATGTAAGCCATCACATCGCCCTTGTTTACTCTGGCGCCTTGCTTGGCGTTGATTTCAACGAGCTTGCCGCCGAGGGCTGCGGGCACGGTAACGATTTCGCCCCATGTGGCCACGATGTAGCAGAACGCGTCGCCTTCTCTGTATTCTTTGCCGATGTAGGGCTCTACGGTAGGCGCACATTCGCCGTCGCCATTGAATTCCCAGAAGAGCTGTCCTTTGACGGGGGCCACGAGGGCGTCGGCCTTGGCGTGCTTGAAGGCGGAGAGTTCTTCGACCGACAGTTTGCTGCCTATCTTGGCATCCTTCGCTTTTTGCAGGTCGGCCAGGAAGTTTTTCTTGGCCTGTCCGCTCTTGTAGTTGCGATACTGTTCGGGGTGCATGGCCAGTTCGAAGAGTTCTTCGTTGTCTTGTCCGTATTCCCATCCGTTTTCGTCCATCTCTTTCTTGAAGTCGTCGAGGTTGTTGGCGAGCAGCGTGTGCGGATCGGCATCGGTAAACTCGAACCCTTTTTCCTTGGCCAGGGCGATGAGTTCGGGGGCGATTTCGCCGGGAATCTTTCCGCTCTTGCCCAGAATCATGCCCCACATCGAGTCGTCCATCATCACGAATCGGCCCTTGCCCTGCTCGATGGTGAGGAGGTTCATCAGGGCGATGTTCTTGACGTATTGCGAGAAGGGTGTCACCAGTGGCGGATAGCCTACGCGCGGCCAAACATATTCTACCTCGTTGAAGAGTTTGATGAGCATATCGTCGGTCGAGAGTTCGGCTTCGCCTTTTTTCTTTCGGATGTTGTTGATGGTGCTGTGGATGCCGGCCAAGTCGGCCATCATGCTGCCCATCATTCCGCCTGGCAATCCGCATCCCAGCAGCAGCGAACTCATCAGTTTGTTGGCCGGATTGATGAAGTAGCCCAGCCATTCGTCGATGAATTCCTGCGTCAGTGCGCGGGCCTTCATGTAGGCGCTCATATTGATTTCGGGCACGTCGAATCCTTCGTTTTTCAGCATGCTCTGCACCGAGATCACGTCGGGATGCACCTTACCCCACGACAGCGGTTCGATGGCCGTGTCGATGATGTCGGCGCCGTTGTTGCAGACCTCGAGCACAGAAGCCATCGACAAGCCGGGGCCCGTATGCCCGTGGTATTCGATGATAATTTCCGGGTGTTTGTCTTTGATGGCTTTGGTGAGCTTTCCCAAGAGTGCCGGCTGCCCGATACCTGCCATGTCTTTCAGGCAGATTTCCTTGGCGCCTGCTTCGATCAGCTGGTCGGCGATGCCCGTATAATATTCGAGCGTGTGCACCGGCGAGGTGGTGATACAGAGCGTTCCCTGCGGCGTCATGCCGGCTTCGGCCGCCCATTTGATGCTGGGAATGATGTTGCGCACGTCGTTCAGTCCGTCGAAAATGCGGGGGATGTCTACGCCCTGCGCATGCTTCACTTTGTACATCAGGGCGCGCACGTCGTCGGGCACGGGATACATGCGCAGCGCATTCAATCCGCGGTCGAGCATGTGGGTTTTGATGCCCACTTCGTTGAACGGTTTGCAGAATGCGCGAACGCCCTCGTTGGGATTCTCGCCGGCCAGCAGATTCACCTGTTCGAAGGCGCCGCCGTTGGTCTCGACGCGCGCGAAACATCCCATTTCGATGATCACGGGCGCGATGCGCGCTAACTGGTCTTTGCGTGGCTGAAACTTTCCGGAGCTTTGCCACATGTCTCGGTAAACAAGACTGAACTGTATTTTCTTTTTCATATTCGCCTAATTAATTTATTTCTTAGGCTTGCAAAATTAAACAAAAAAAACGATAAAGCCGTTGCCCTCTTTACTTTTTTGCACGCCGGCTACTGCCCGATTCCGCCCCCGAACGCGCCTGGGTCGATGTGCTTTGCGGTTCATGGCTCGGCGGACGGCGGAGCGAGCTGTTCGGCGCCGGTTTCCGACTTGTTTTGCGCAATTTTTCGTGCGTTTCGCTGTTCGAAGGTCTCGCGCCGCCGATTTCAACCCTTCGAAGCGGTATTTTTCGCTCGATTCGACGGATTCCGAAAAAAAACAGCCGCATTTTTGACCAATTTGTTGCATTGGTCAAAAATACCGAAGATTTTTTGATGCCTGCAATGTAGGGGTAAAAAATACAAAAGAATCTTTGATGCCATCGCTGTAGGCATCAAAAATACCAAAGCTTTTTTGATGCCCTTGCTGCGTTGGTCAAAAATTCTGCGGTTTTTTAGTTGCCGACGTGTGCGGCGAACCGAAAACTCCGGTTTCTCGGTTCAATTTTTGCAATTGGAGCCAGCAACGGGCGATGCGTGCTGCAAAACGTGCAGAGCCGGGGAGTTTCCGCCGTATATTGCGTTATTTTATTAACTTTGCGCCGGCTAAAGCGGTGGATGCTCTTCGCGAGAGCGTGTTTCGGCCGCGACAGCTTGTTTTTTATCTCTGATCAGTTATGGCGATTCTTCTAACCGTACTTGTTTACTTCAGTTTGCTGCTTGTGTTCAGCAAACTGACCGCGCGCCGACCGGGCAACCGTGCCTTTTTCCTGGCCAACCGGCAGTCGCCCTGGTATATGGTGGCTTTCGGAATGGTGGGAGCTTCTATTTCGGGCGTTACCTTCGTGTCGGTTCCGGGCATGGTCAATCAAATCGGCATGACCTATCTGCAAACCTGTCTGGGGTTCGTTGTGGGGTACGCGGCCGTGGCTTTTCTGCTGCTGCCCGTTTATTACCGGCTTCGGCTCACCAGTATTTATACTTACCTGCGGCACCGGTTGGGACGGATGTCGTACAAGACCGGGGCGGGGTTCTTTCTGCTGTCGAAGATGACGGGGGCTGCCGTTCGGTTCTACGTTATGTGCATCATCTTGCAGCGGTTCGTCTTCGACGCCGTTCATCTGCCTTTCGCTGCGACGGTGTCGGTGATGGTGGGGCTGATATGGCTGTACACGTACCGGGGCGGCATCAAGACGCTGGTGTGGACCGATTCGTTTCAGACGCTGTGCATGTTCGCTGCCCTTTTGCTGATCATCGGTCATGTGATGAGCGCCTTGGATATGAACGTGGGCGAGGCCGTGCGGGCCATCGCGGACGACAGCCGGAGCCGGGTGTTTGTTTTCGACGATTGGGTGTCGACGCAGAATTTCTGGAAGCAGTTTGTGAGCGGTATTTTTATCGTGATCGTGATGACGGGATTGGATCAGGACATGATGCAGAAGAACCTTACGTGCAAAACTCTGGGCGGGGCGCAGAAAGACATGTGCAGCTATGGGCTGGCATTTGTTCCGGCCAATCTGCTGTTTCTCTGTCTGGGCGTGCTGCTGTCGATACTGGCCGAGCGAACGGGAACGCCGCTGCCGGCGTCGGGCGACGAGCTGTTGCCGATGTTTGCCGCCGGCGGACGGTTGGGCGATGCGGTGGTAGTGTTCTTTACTATCGGCATCGTGGCGGCGTCGTTCAGCAGTGCCGATTCGGCGCTCACAGCCCTGACCACCATTTACTGCGTGGATATCTGCGAGCGCGAGGGCGACGAACGGCTGCGCAAGCGTACGCATCTGATGATGGCGGCCCTGTTCGTGGTGTTCATTTTGTTGTTTCGCGCGGTCAATTCGACGAGCGTTATCGATGCCATTTACATCCTCTGCTCGTACACTTACGGGCCGCTGCTCGGCTTGTTCGCCTACGGCCTGCTGACGCGCCGGACGGTTAACGATCGGCTTGTTCCGTACATCGCCCTGGCCTCGCCACTGATTTGTTTTGCTGCCGACCGCCTGGTGACTTCGGCCACGGGTTATCGGTTCGGTTACGAACTGCTGCTGCTCAACGGCCTGCTTACTTTTGCCGCGCTGTATCTGACGGGCAAAAGAAGCGTTTCTACGAATAAAGTAATCGATTGAAAAAAGAAGATGACTTGGATATTCCAACCGGAATATCTACTTTTCAATACCATCGCACGGCATTGCTGTACCCGCTGCGCTTGTCGTATTTCAAGGCGTCGGTAAGCGTAGAGGCGTTGCAACGGAAGGTGAAATTGTAACTGGTGTAAGGGGCGAGCACCACTGAGCAACTCATGTTGAAGCAGTGCAGGTCGCGCTGAAGCGAGGCGGTGGTCATCGACATGGCGTGGTTTTCGAAATCGTAGCCCGACGAAAAACTGATGTTCCATCCGTCGCTGATGCGCAGGTTGCCGCTGATGTTCAATGTTTGCGTAAACTTGTAGGGATAGCGCATCGTTTCTTTGTTGAACGTGCCCTGCGTGTTTTCGCTCATCGTGATACCGTAGCCGAAGGTCAGCGACCAGGGCATCGAGAACTTCATGTAGCCGTCGGCGTCGGTTTCGGCCTTGCCGCCCGCGTCGCGTTTCTTGGCTCCGTTCTGGGCCTCGATCATATCCTTGTCTACATTGCTTTCGATGTCGGTATCGCGCCCCTCGTTGCCGTCTTTACGGCGCTGTTTATCCTCTTCGTCGCTTCGGCCGCTGAACAGTTTCTTTATCTTCTCGGGCGTCAGCGTGTACGAGATGTTCTGCGACATTCCCTGGAAGCGCCCGAACCGGCCGTAGCCCCATTCGGTATGATTACCAACATAAGGCTTGTCGTTCTCATCCAGTTCGTAGGCGTAGGTAGCAAAGCGCGCATTCATGTTGAAAGTATAGTTCTTCCACCACTTCAGGCGGATGCGCATCGAGAGGTCGCTCCACGGTTTTACTTTCGCGGCCATGTTGTACGACATCTGCATGCCCAGCTCGTCGATGATGCTGAGTTTGCGGAAGCCGCTCGAATCCTTATCGCTTTTGATTTTCATTTCGAGGTTGTTGCCCAGGTCGAACGAAATGTTTCCGCTGCGCCCTTTTCCCGGCGCCGAGTACATACCGATCTCGTAAGGTGAGTACTCGACCAGCGACACATTGCCGTCGGCATCGGTTTTCAGATAGCTGTCGTAATAGCCGTAGCGCGCCGCGCCGAAGTCAGGCGCATAGCTGAGCGTTACCGACGGCGTGAGCACGTGCCGGATGGCTTGAATCTTGTCGCCGAACAGCTTGCGGTTGGGCGTCCAGAAGCCGTAGATCTTGGTCGACATGCCCAGGTTGAGCGACCAGTTATAAACGTTGTGAAAGCCGTAGGTGGTATCGTTGCGCACCACTTGCCGAGCCGCGTCCCACGATCTTTTCAGCTTGCTGGTGTACATCCGGTCGGTAAAGTTGAACGAAGGGTTCACGTTGATATAATCCAGCACCGTAAAATTGGCATTGATCGGGATGTCGTGCTGAAAACCGTTCTTCCAGTCCTTGATCAGGTTCGAGCGGAACAGCCGTTCTTCTTTCGTGTTGATCGAATTGGAGAATCGACCGGTATAGCTCATCGAAATCTTTTCGTACCACCGCTCGTCGCCCACCACGTGCTTGCGTTTGAACGGGTAGAAGCGCGTAATGCTGATATTGAGGTCGGGCAACGTCATGGCGATCGACGAATCACGCATGTTCTGCGACAGGTTGGCCGAACTGCTCAGCGACATGCCGATGCTCGAGAAAGTCGTGCTCCAGCTCACCGACGACGTTCGCGTGCTCTGCGTCATCGACTGCGGATTATACATGCTCGTCAGGTTGTTGCGTTCGTAGCTCGACGAGGCAAAGTTTACGCTGGCCGACAACGAGCTGTACGGATTGGCTTTGGCATCCTGACGATGGCTCCACTGCAGCTTGAAGCTCTTTTGGCGCGCAAAATCGGGCAGCCCCTTGTCGCCCGTCTTCGTATCCTGATAGCTGAACAAAAAACTGCCGTTGAACCGGTAACGCTTATGATAGTTGCTGGCCGCCGAGAAACCCCACGAGCCTTTGGTATAAAGCTCGGCCAGCAACTTCAGGTCCATCTTGTCGCTCAGGGCAAAATAATAACCGATGTCGCGCAGATAGAAGCCGCGATCCATCTCGTCGCCGTACGTCGGCATGATGAAACCCGAAGAATAACTCTTGGTAAAGGGGAAAAAGCCGTACGGAATGGCCAACGGCAGCGGAACATCGGCCACCACCATGTAAGCCGGACCGAACACCACGTCCTTGCCCGGCCTGACCTTGCCGCGCGAAAGGGCGATGTAGAAGTCGGGGCACTCTTTGTCGCAAGTCGTGTAGCGCCCATGCTGCAGATACACCACGCCCGACGAGTCGCGCTTCGACAGCGCGCTGCGCAAGAAACCCTCCTGCTGCTGCGTATAAACATTGTTGATCAGCCCCCGCTTGGTTTTGAAGTTGAACGCCATCGTGTCGCTCTCGTACGAGTCGGCCCCCATCTTAAACACCGGCGTACCCTCGAGCTTTCGTGTCGCCGTGTCTTTCACCGCGCCCGTAGCGTGCACCAGGTTGCTGTCCATGCTCAAGTAAATCTTCTCGCTTTTCAGGTCCATGTTCTCGTACTTCACCGTCGACGATCCGTACAGCTTGGCCACCTTGTTCCGGGCGTCGTACACCAGCGAGTCGTCGGCCGTATAGTTCACCGGCGCATTGATTCCTTTCGATCGCGTTCGGTTCAGCGAGTCGAGCCTGATCGAGTCGTCTACCTGCCGGTTATGCCGTTCGATGGCCAGCTGCAGCGAGTCTTTCAGCAGCGTATCCACCGCGGCCGTATCCATGACTGCCACCGTGTCGCGTCGGGCCGCAACCACCGTATCGGTCTTCGCAGACTGACGGTAAACAGAAGATAAAGGTAGGTGGACGTCGGCCATCACAAACATGATGGCAAACAGCAGAAAAACTATGACCGATTTACTTCTCATTGAGCTGCAAAATTACATAATAAAGCATGAACCGCTCGCCGCTCTCTTTATTTTTAACGTTTATTCCCAGGACCCCTTTCCCGATAAAAAAAGCTTCGGCGATTCTCTCGAACCACCGAAGCCAAAGTGTGTGATACAAA
>CAUQAO010000034.1:0-19420 GCA_963515815.1 uncultured Prevotella sp. | reverse complement strand
TCTCTGAAGATCCCTTTGCCTATGGGGTTTTGACGCGCCTCGCGCGCGCGTAGAATAAAGCTAAAAAAATGGTTACACGACGCTAGGTGCGAGTGTGTGTGTGTGTGTGTGTAGCAAATTATTCGAGACTACCAAACAATCGGACGTAAAATTTGCAAGATTCTCGAAAAAACCTTGCTCCGGGCTGGCGCCGCTCATCCGATATGTAGTGTTGCTATTACTCACGGGGGCAAAGGTAGGATATTCTTGCGAAACTGCCAAATGTTATCAGAGAAGAATTGGAAATATGTTCTCTTTATTGGTGTGTTTTCTCAAATGTTTCTCGGTCAATCGTCGGCTGGTTCTGCTGCCCGCAGAATAATGCTTGTTGCGCCTATGGTGAATAGCGTTCCGTCGCTGATAATGCGCCGTTCGCGGTTGCCCAGGAGTTCGTTATCGACAAAGGTTCCGGTATAACTCGGGCCGTCGCTCAATTCGTACTTCAATTGGCCCTGCAGGTCGGCCGATACGCGAATGCTGCAATGGGTCATATCGATGCTGGGGTCTACGGTTTCTATGGGGCACTCGATGTCGTTGCCTTTGGTGTAGCGGCCTATCCGGTTGTTGCCGAGCCGTAGCGGGATGACCTGCTTGTAGTGGAATACGTTTTCGATAACGACCACCGAGCCGTATGCCTGTTGATGGGCATGCTCATTGAGCTGTTCGTCGCGACGCCGATCTTTCAGGCGCGACAGCCCGATCTTGATGCCGAACTGTTTGTTGCAGTTTGGACAGACAAAGACCAGGGATTGGCCCTGGTCGTATTTTGTTTCATCGAATGTGATATAGCAATCGCATTTCGGACAGCGTACTCTTTTCAACGTGAATGGTGTTAGGATTGTTTATGGCCGGTGGGCATATCGATGACCCAGGCTTCTGAAAATTCGGGATTCTGGCGGAGCTTACGTAAGGCTTGATAGGCTTTGCCCTCGGTGTCGTATGCTCCGTAAACAACTCTTGTCATTTTGGTGCCGATCAGTACTTGTGCCTCGCTGTACCCGTCGGTGTGCAGACGAGCTACGTAAGCTGCAGCATTTTTTTTCGAAACCTTACTGGCCAAGACGATATGATAGACGGTTGCGGGCTGCTGCGCGTTTAAATTCGACGGCATGGATGTCGATGCAACCGACAGCGATTTATCGGCATTGGCTTTCATGAGCGTTATCTTTTCGGCCTTGCCCATATCCGTGGTTATGTCTTTCGGCATGATCCGGCTGAGTATGCTCGTGTCGATGCTTGGAAACAGGTCGGCATTGGTTCCGTTGTTTTGAAGTGTGGCAGGGAACAGCAAAAAGGCCAATACGACCAGACAGGCCGCTGCGATGTTGCGCAAAAGTGCGACACGCACCTGAACCGTATCGGATGCTTCGGGTGTTTGAACAATGCTGTCGGTATGCCGCTTGGGGATTGGCGACTGTTCGTTTTCCTGTTCGGCTCCAAGCAAGGCAACTGTTCGGCGTTCATTGTTTGCAGTTGCCGGTTGGGTGTTCGAAGTGTGTATATTCGACAGATCGAGTATCGGCATTTCTACAGAACTCAGACCATAGAGCGCCGGTGTCAGGATTCCGGCTTCGCAGGGGGTGAACTCGTAGTTGCCTTCGTTGTTCAGATAGATGGTTCCGATATCAGACATTTCAAAGCTCCCTTTATTGGCCAGATGCTGTTTTACTTCTTGTATTTCGTTCTCGATGCGGCGTAAGGCCTCTGGATAACTCAGGTCGTAAACGTCGATATACGATTGTATCAGGAGCGAGTCGTTGATAGTGAGCTGAGGGTTGAATCCGATTGTGCGCAACGGCGGATAATACATCTGATCCTCCGCTTCATAATGCGCGTCAACATGATGTGTCATGAATCCTCCGAAATCGGGAATAATCACACAATCGTTGTCTAAAAGCAATACCTCAATATGTCTTTCTAATTCTATCACGTTTGCAAAATTATAGCTTTTCCGCGAATGCAACAACAATAGAATAAAAAAATGGAAGCAAAACGAAAGGTATAGATTTGCTTTGGCATTCTGCCGAATTATGCTACCTTTGCTTCGATTTTGATCAATTCGAAAAACGGAATGAAATATATAAAGACAGCCATTAAAGACGTGTGGATTATCGAGCCTACGGTGTTTGTCGATGCGCGTGGTTATTTCTTCGAAGCATGGAAACAGAAAGAGTTTAACGAGCACATCGGCAAGATTGATTTTATGCAGGACAACGAATCTGAATCGACTTACGGTGTGCTGCGGGGGCTGCACTATCAGACGGGCGACTTTTCGCAAGCCAAACTGGTGCGGGTGATCAAAGGAACCGTACTCGATGTGGCCGTAGATCTTCGTAAATCTTCGCCGACTTTCGGGCAGTATGTAATGACTGAGCTTAGCGATGTGAACAAGCGCCAGATGTTTATTCCGCGCAAATTCGCTCATGGTTTTTTGGTGCTTAGCCAAGAGGCGATCTTCAGTTATAAGGTAGATAATGTATATGCGCCAGAGCACGAGGCGGGTATTCGCTGGAACGATGCAACTATCAACATTCCGTGGCCGCTTGAAAGAAGTCGGCTTATTATTGCCGAGAAAGATTTGAATAGAATTTCTCTGCAAGAGGCTGAACTTTTCGATTAACTTCGTTCATGTATTTTGCGTTATGAATATTGCTGTTGTTGGAACCGGGTACGTAGGACTTGTGTCTGGTACGTGTTTTGCCGAGACGGGCGTTCAGGTAACCTGCATCGATGTGGATAAAGATAAGATCGATCGGCTGAAGCGCGGCGAAATTCCCATCTACGAACCGGGGTTAGACGAATTGGTCGTCAAAAACATCAAGGCGGGACGGTTGAACTTTTCTACATCATTGGCCGAAGTTCTCAATCGGCAGGATATCGTCTTTTCGGCGGTGGGAACACCGCCCGACGAAGACGGATCGGCCGATCTGAAGTACGTTCTGCAGGTGGCGAAGACTATCGGATCGAATCTCGATAAATACATGGTTATCGTCACGAAGAGTACCGTACCGGTGGGCACTGCGCAAAAGGTCAGGGAGACGATACAGAAAGAGCTGGACAAGCGCGGTGTGAAAGTAGAATTCGACGTTGCCAGCAATCCCGAATTTCTGAAAGAGGGTAATGCCATCAAAGATTTCATGAGTCCTGACCGAGTGGTTGTCGGTGTAGAAAGCGAACGGGCCAAAACATTGTTGACACGGTTGTACAAGCCTTTCCTGCTGAATAATTTCAGAGTAATATTCATGGACATACCCAGCGCCGAGATGACGAAATATGCCGCCAATTCGATGCTGGCTACCCGTATCTCGTTCATGAACGAGGTCGCCAATCTATGCGAGCGTGTCGGTGCGGATGTCAACATGGTACGAGCCGGAATCGGCAGCGACACACGCATCGGTCGGAAATTTCTTTATGCAGGCTGTGGCTATGGCGGCTCCTGTTTTCCGAAAGATGTCAAGGCGCTGATCAAGACAGCCGATTCGAACGGCTATTCCATGGAAGTGCTGAAGTCGGTAGAACGAGTGAACGAACAGCAGAAAGAGATTCTATACCACAAATTATGCCGGGCGTTCGGCGCCCGTCCGCTCAAAGGTAAAGTCGTTGCCGTATGGGGACTCTCGTTCAAACCCGAAACCGATGACATGCGCGAATCGACGGCATTAAAAACAATCGAATTACTAAGCCAGGCCGGTTGTACGATTCGCGTCTACGACCCTGTTGCGATGGATGAATGCAGAAAAAGGGTAGGGCAGCAGGTTATTTACTGCAAAGATATGTACGATGCCGTTTACCGCGCCGACGCCCTGCTTCTGATCACAGAATGGAAAGAATTTCGACTGCCCAATTGGGAAATCATCGGTCGGGCAATGAATCGGAAACTGGTCATAGACGGACGTAATATTTTCGATCCGGCAGAACTGAACGAGGCCGGTTTCGAGTATCACTGTATCGGAAAATAAAAAATAAGAGGTGTGAAAAAACAAAGAAACACAATGGGCTTTCGCCTACAAATCATGCTCTGTGCACTGCTCTTTCTGTTGATTCTTGCAGGATGTAACGGCAAGAAAAAGCAACAGTGCGGAGCTGAGACCAACGAAGATATGCGGGCTAAAAAACTGTTGCAGGGCATTTGGGTGAACGAAGACGATATCGTTTTCAAGGTGCAGGGCGACAGTATATATTATCCCGATTCAACAAGCATTCCCGTTCGTTTCAAAATTGTTCGCGACACGCTCATTCTTCAAGGAACAACCTCTGTAAATTACTTGATAAGCAAACAATCCGAACATCTTTTCGTCTTCAAAAACCAATACGGCGACGTTGTAAGGCTGGTCAAAAGCAACAATCCCGACGACCAGTATGTGTTCGAAAAGCAGCGCCCCGTGTCGCTTAATCAGCGCAGTTTAATCAAGCGTGACACCGTTATCATCTATCGTCAGGAACGCTATCATTCGTACATACAGGTCAATCCCACTACTTACAAAATCATCAAGAATACCTATACCGACGAGGGGGTAGAAGTGGGCAATATTTATTACGACAATATCGTGCATGTGAGCCTTTTTCACCGAGTCGACAAGCTTTTTTCAAGGAATTTTCGGAAAGAAGATTTCAAGAAATTCATCCCTGAGCAGTTTTATGTGCAATGTATTCTTTCGGACATCATTTTCGACCGTCCTTCCGATCGGGGCTTCTTTTATACTGCCATTCTTCCGATTCCAGATTCTACGACCAGCTATCTTATCAGAATTTTCGTCTCGTTCGAAGGGCAATACGAACTAAGCATCTAAACCAAACCGTCTCGGTTTGCAACTAACAAATATTTTTTTTGGGGTAAAATCATCGTAAGAGTCTCGCTGGCGATGGTTTTGAGCGACTCAAAACCATCTTCTGGGTGTCAGATGATGCTTTTGAGCCGCTCAGTGACATTTCGGTAGAATCTGAAAATGCGTTAGTACAAGTACTAACAGAAAAATTTAAGGTGTAGCGGTCAGTCGGCGATCCATGCTTGCGGCAGCACGGCGACCATCGCCCATTGCAAGGATTACGGTGGCGCCGCCGCGCACGATGTCGCCGCCGGCATAAATTTCGGGACGACTCGATTGCATGTCCTCATTTACTATAATCGTGTTTTTACGACCGAGTTCGAGCCCTGCAATCGACTTCGGAACGAGCGGATTGGGCGACACGCCTACAGCCACAATCACCTGATCTACGTTCAGCGTGCGGGTCTCGCCGGGAATCGGCTCCGGGCTGCGACGACCACTGGCATCAGGCTCGCCCAGTTGCATTACCTGCAAAACGGCGGCTTTGACGGCTCCGTTTTCGTCAGCAATGTATTCGATGGGGTTGTGAAGCGTCAGGAATTCGATTCCTTCTTCCTTTGCGTGTTTCACTTCTTCCAGCCGGGCGGGCATCTCTGCTTCAGAACGGCGATAAACCAGCGTTACTTCAGCGCCGAGCCGCTTGGCTGTGCGGCAAGAATCCATAGCCGTATTGCCGCCGCCCACCACCATCACGCGACGACCGAGATTGATCGGCGTATCGGTCGTAGGATCGGCTGCATTCATCAGGTTGACGCGCGTCAGATATTCGTTAGACGACATAATGTTGATGGAGTTTTCGCCGGGAATATTCATAAAGTTCGGCAGACCAGCGCCCGACCCGACGAAGATGCCTTTGAATCCCCGCTGTTCGAGTTCTTCTACGGTAATCGTTTTCCCGACGATGGTGTCGGTCTGGAAGTGCACGTCCATCTTCTTCAGATTGTCAATTTCGACGTCGACGATAGCGTTGGGCAGTCGAAATTCGGGAATACCGTACTTCAACACGCCGCCAATTTCGTGCAAGGCTTCGAAAACATATACATCGTATCCGCGTTTGGCCATGTCGCCCGCAAAACTAAGTCCGGCAGGCCCCGATCCCACGACGGCAATTTTCACATTGTTGGCCGGAGCCATTTCGGGCAGCGAACTGTTGCCGCTTTCGCGCTCGTAATCGGCTGCGAAACGTTCGAGATAGCCGATGGACACAGCCGGTTCTTTCATTTTGAGGTGAATGCAACGGCTTTCGCATTGTTTTTCTTGCGGACAGACGCGACCGCAGACGGCCGGTAGGGCCGAGGTATTTTTCAGCACTTTGGCGGCAGCCAGAAACTGTCCGCGTTCGATGTTTTTGATAAACGAGGGGATGTTGATGTTGACCGGGCAGCCTTCTACGCATGTGGGTTTGGCGCAATCGAGACATCGCTTGGCCTCGGTGAGCGCCATCTCTTTCGTGAGTCCTTTGTTCACCTCTTCGGTGCGGGTCGTGGCGCGGTAAACCGGGTCGAGTTCGGGCATGCGCACGCGTTCTATCCGGGTGCGCTCCTTTGGCTTCATTGCCGTTCGCAAGTCCTTGCGCCACGCTGCATCGCGGTCGATGAGCGCTTCGATAGGGGCGTCTGTCGGCGCAACATCCATCCGGATATCGGTCGAGTGTTTCGTAACAGCCGATTCAACTGAATCGAAATGTTCTTGGAAGTGTTCGAGATCCTCGCTCTCTGCCTTTTTGAAGGTGCCCATTCGCTTGAACATTTCGTCCCAATCGACCAGTGCACCGTCGAACTCGGGGCCGTCGATGCAAACGAACTTCGTTTTTCCGCCGATTGTCAGTCGGCAGGCGCCGCACATACCCGTACCGTCTACCATGATGGTGTTGAGCGAAACGTCCGTGGGAATGTTGTACTTCTGTGTGAGTAGACAGCAGAATTTCATCATGATGGGAGGGCCGATGGCGAACACTTTATCGATGTGTTCTTGGTTGATCAGCCGTTCGATACCTACTGTTACTACGCCCTTTTCGCCGTAACTGCCGTCGTCGGTCATGATGAGGGTTTGGTCCGAGCTTTTGCGAACTTCTTCTTCAAGAATAATCAGGTCTTTGCTGCGGCCGGCCAACACCGAGAGCACCCGATTACCGGCTGCTTTCAGGGCTTTGATGATCGGTAGCATCGGTGCAACGCCCACACCGCCGCCGGCGCAGATTACGGTTCCGAAGTTCTCGATGTGCGTAGGATTTCCTAACGGACCAACCACGTCGGTTACATAATCGCCTTCGTTCAAGTTGCATAGCTTCTGCGACGAGAGACCTACCTTTTGTACAACCAGCGTGATGGTTCCGCGTTCGGTATCGGCGTCGGCGATGGTCAGCGGCATGCGCTCGCCCTTTTTCCCCACTCGCACGATGATGAAGTTGCCGGCCTTGCGACTCTTGGCTATGAGCGGAGCCTCGATTTCAAAAAGAAAAACCTTTTCGGAGAATTGCTCCTTTCGCACAATTTTATTCATAATGTTCTCAGTTTAAGATCGACGACAGATTCGTTTCTTAGAAGTTTTTATCGTCTAAAAATTCGAATCCGCAATACGGAACGAGCATCCGCGGCACGCGGATTCCTTCGGCTGTCTGGTTGTTTTCTATGATTGTAGCCACGATACGCGGCAAGGCCAGAGCCGAGCCGTTGAGCGTGTGGCAGAGTTCTATTTTCCCGTCTGCCGCATGGCGATAGCGGCATTTCAAGCGGTTGGCCTGATAGCTCTCGAAGTTAGACACCGACGATACCTCGAGCCACCGTTTCTGTGCTGCGCTCCAAACCTCGAAATCGTAGCAGATAGACGCCGTGAAACTGATGTCGCCGCCGCATAGCAACAGAATGCGATAAGGCAGTTCGAGCTTCTGACATAAACCCTCTACGTGGTTCAGCATTTCTTTTAGCGACTCGTACGAGTGCTCCGGCTTGTCGATGCGCACGAGTTCGACCTTGTCGACTTGATGCAAGCGATTCAGCCCGCGCACATCCTTGCCGTACGAACCGGCCTCGCGACGGAAGCAAGCCGAATAAGCGCAACGCTTCACGGGCAAGTCTTTCTCGTCAAGAATCTCGTCGCGAAAGATATTCGTAACGGGCACTTCGGCGGTCGGAATCAGATACAGATCGTCCATTTCGGCGTGATACATCTGTCCTTCCTTGTCCGGAAGCTGCCCTGTTCCGTACCCCGAAGCTTGATTCACGACGAACGGTGGCTGAATTTCCAAATAGCCCGACTTGCGCGCCTCGTCTAAAAAGAAAGCCTCGAGCGCACGTTGCAAACGGGCCATCTTGCCGATGTAGATGGGGAAGCCGGCTCCGGTGATCTTCACCCCGAGGTCGAAATCGATCAGGTTATACTTCTTGCACAAATCCCAGTGGCACAGGGCGTCTTCTGCGAGTAGGGGAATCGTACCGCCCTCTTTCACCACAACATTGTCGGCCGCATCGCGCCCCTCGGGTACCTCGTCGTTCGGGATATTGGGAATGGTGCAGAGCAGAGCCGTCAGCTCTTTTTCAGCCCCTTCCATCTCGCTCTGCAAGTTCTTCGCTTCCTGTTTCAGGCTTGCCACACGCGCCTTGACAGCTTCCATCTGGTCTCTTTTCCCTTCTTTCATTAGTGCGCCTATCTGTTTCGAAAGCCCATTGGCCTCCTGTTTATTCTTATCCAACTGCTGTTGTGCTTCGCGTCGACGCCTATCAATGGCCAGCACATTCCTTATAGCCTCTGCAGCCGCGACAAAGTGTTTCTTTTCCAAACCTCTAATCACTCGCTCGGTTTCCTCACTGATAAGTTTAAGTGTAAGCATATAAAATCTTTTAAAAATAGTTTCTTAATGCCGGCAAAGTTACGATTTTTTTGATCGATAACGGTTTCCCCCTCTGCGATATTTTCCAGATTCCTGCCATGGCCTTCTTTCACGTGCAAAGGCCTTTCCGTTTGGCGCGGGAAGGAAAAAACAGGAGATCGGAGGCAAAACAAAAAAGGGGACACTCCGCTTGTTCCGGTGTGCCTTCCTCTGTCAGACAATCGAAGTTTTCTATGTTTTTTTCTTTCTGTTTATATCTTTTTTAAGCCTTGATGTTGGGGGTTTCTAATCCATAGCCCTTCTTTTTGTCTACAACTTTGAGATATAGGCCCAGCAGCAAAGCAATGATGCCCAGCACGGCCAGCATCAGCAGCGGATAAGTATAATTGTACGATGTTGCCGCTTCGACAGGGGATATGGTTCCCGATTCCAAACGCTGAACAATATCGGGGTTGGAGGCTTTCAGAATCTTGCCGATCAGCAAGGGGAACAGCCACAGGCCGATGTTCTGAATCCAGAAGATCAGTGCGTATGCCGAGCCGATGATCTTGCTTTCTACCAACTTCGGAACCGAGGGCCAAAGCGATGCCGGAACTAGCGAGAAGCTGGCGCCCAAGGTCAAAATGGTAATGAAAGCAAGGGTTACACCGCCTATTTCATTGCCCTTTAATTGCGGTAGCACGAAGGCAAAAGTAAGGTGACAGATAATTAAAAGTATGCTGCCAAGTACCAGCATGGATGCTGCCTTGCCTTTGTGATCGACGTATTTGCCTAAAATGGGCGTAATGCCGACTGCCAACAGGGGGAATACGGCAAAAATGGCTTCGGCCGATTGGCGTTTGAAAGCGATGAAGCAATAGCCCACGAGAAATGACACCGATGTAAGCAGCAGGGTGTATTTCAATGACTTTTTCTTGCAGAAGTTGCTTGTAAATGCGGTTGCAGCAATAACGATCATGATGAGGTACTGGATAAACGTTACCGTATTGGATACCCAGAAATCGCCCTCGTCGAGTCGGACGAAAGTCAAATTGCACTGTAGCATATTAACGGCATACTTCTGGAAAGGAAAAATAGCCGAATAATAAAGCTCGCAAAGCAGAGCGACTAACCAAAATCCCTGGCTGCGAAGTATCATGCTGATATCCGAAATACGGAACGGATCGTCTTTTTCTTCGGTTTCTCCGGTCTGTGCATCGAGTTTCTTGTCCATGAAGAAATAAACAATGAACATGATGAGTGCAATGATCAGCAAAATCAAACCGAAAGCTACGGAGCAAGACACGTCTACCTTACCGAACATTTTGGCAAATACGGGCGAAAAAATCATACAGGTAGCTACACCCAAACGAGCCAATGCCATCTCAGAACCCATGGCCAGCGCCACTTCTTTCCCTTTGAACCATTTCACAATTCCGCGCGATACGGTAATGCCGGCCATCTCAGCTCCGCAACCGAAGATCATGAAACCGATCGATGCAAATTTGGCTGAAGCGGGCATGCCTGCGTAAAATGGTGACACGCCTAACTCGTCGAACAGCGGAATGTAGTTGAGGTGATGGGCAAACCACTGTTCTAACGACGATTCCATGAAAGCCTCTGTAACCGCATACCAATTAATGGTTGCGCCTGCAAGCATCACGGCTCCCGATAACAGGGCAGTGAAACGAACACCCATCTTGTCGAGAATAACTCCGGCAAAGATCAGGAAGAAGATAAATACGTTCAGGAAAGTCTCCGAACCTGCATAAGTGCCAAAGGCGGTAGAATCCCATCCGCGCGTCGATTCCAACAGGTCTTTGATTGGCGAAAGAATATCCATGAAAATATAAGCGAAGAACATCGCCATGGCAAGCAACAGCAAGGCTGCCCAGCGTGTTGCTGCAGAATCTCTTAAAGAGTGCTGAGTGTTGTTTATAGCTGTCATCATACGTATGTTTGTTGTTTATATTATTTCTTGAATCGGCTGTTTATTCCTTAAGCCATTGATCGAGCCAATTGAAAAAGGTACGCTGCCATAGAATTCCGTTCTGCGGCTTTAAAACCCAGTGATTCTCATCGGGAAATATCAGAAGTTCGGCAGGTATACCTCTAATTCGTGCTGCATTGAAGGCTCCCATCCCCTGATTGGCGTTGATGCGATAGTCTTTCTCGCCATGAATGCACAGAATGGGAGTGTCCCATCTGTCGACGAATTTATGCGGACTGTTTTCGTATGTTCGCCTTGCATTGTCCGATAAGTCTCTATTCCAATAAGCATCTTCGTATTCCCAGTTCGAGAACCATACTTCTTCCGTATCGGTGTACATGCTTTCAAGATTGAAGGCTCCGTCGTGAGCGATAAAACACTTGAATCGCTTGTCATGATGACCGGCAAGATAATATACGGAAAAACCGCCGAATGAAGCGCCCACAGCTCCCAAGCGTTCTTTGTCGACATAAGGCAAGTTGTGGGCTGCATCGTCGATAGCCGACAGATAATCTTGCATGCATAGTCCGGTCCAATCGCCTGAAACTTTTGCGTTCCATTCGGACCCGTACCCGGGAAGACCGCGCCGGTTCGGAGCAATAATGACATAACCGTGAGCTGCCATGATCTGAAAGTTCCATCGGTAGCTCCAAAACTGGCTGACAGGACTCTGAGGACCTCCTTCGCAAAAGAGCAGTGCAGGATACTTTTTATTGGCATCGAAATGTGGCGGAAGAACCACCCATACTTGCATATCCTTTCCGTCGGTAGTCTTTATCCAGCGTTCTTCCACTTTCCCGATAGACAATTGATCGAAAATATGTTTGTTTTCATCTGTGATTTGCTTGACAAGTGCTTGTTTCTCTTGCTTGGAAGGTGTAACTAAGAACAGATCGTCAGGATGAGAGATTGAGTGCCTGGTAACCAACAGATGTCTGCTATTGCCTGACATTTGAAGGCTGCCGTAGTCGTAATGCCCCTCGGTAAGTTGTTTTACATCTCCTTTCAGGTTGGTCTGATACAAATGAATCGTTGCATGCCAACAGCCCAAGAAGTATAGCGTCTTGCTGTCATGATTCCAACAGTAAGATTCAACATTGCTGTCAAACTTCTCTGTAACGTAGTTTTTTGCTCCTGTAGTCAGCGTATAAACACACAAACGGTTCCGGTCGCTTTCGTAGCCATTTTGCTTCATGCTTTGCCATGCAATGTACTTGCCGTCTGGCGAGAAAGTAGGGTTGGTATCATAACCGACATTCATGTCGCCCGTTTGATGATTGACAGCTTGGTTCTTCATCGATTTGGTGGGATCGATGGCCGGTTCTGTATAGTTTGATGGCTTACAAAGGTTTGTCGTCTCACCGGTTTTTGTGTTGTAGAGGTAAATGTCAGAGTCGGTTGAAATGGCATATCGAACGCCTTCTTTTTTACGACATGTATAGGCTATATATTTAGAATCTGGACTCCATGCCAATTGTTCAATGCCTCCAAAAGGGGCCATTGGACATTCGTAAGGCTCTCCTTTCAGAATATCGGTTCCCTCATTGATACTATTCTCATTTAGATCTGCCAAAAAAGGATGGGCAATAGATTCTACATAATGATCCCAATGGCGATAATTCATGTCGATAGCCAATCTGCCTGTTGCCAATGGCAGATCAGTCGGATTGGCCTGAACCGATCCGTGATATGGTATGGATTTAATGAGAATGACATGTTTCTCGTCTGGCGAGAACTTGAATCCCTCGATTTCTGCTTTGCTATTTGTTAACTGATGCCGATCAGTTCCATCTATTTTCATAGACCATAGCTGCCCTTTAGACAGGAAGGCTATTCTTGCGCCGTTATTGATCCAAATAGCATCCGTCTCGTTTTCTTCAGAAACAGTCAACTGTTTTTTATTCTTCCCGTCGCTATCTATAACGAAAAGAATTTGTTGCCCCTTATTTTTCTGCACGCTGTAATACCCGACTTGGTAAACGATATGCTTCCCATCCGGCGATGTCGTGGCACTGGCAATACGTCCCATAGCCCATAATGCTTCAGGGGTAATCAGATCATTGCCGACAACAAATCTTTCATTTTGTTCTTTCATTGTATTATTCTGTGATTTGGCAAAACTGCCATCTAACAATAAAATGACAGTTACGATAATGATAATTTTCTGTATCATTCTTTATTACTATTTGTTTTTCTTCCGATCCAATTCTGCTCGCTTTCGTTGTATCTCTTGCTGTTGTTGTTGCATGGCTTGTAAACGTGCGGCAAGTCCACTTAATTTTTGTGGATTCGCTTTATTCTCTTTATAATGAGTTTCAAGTATTTGCAACAGTTTTTCATCATTTGTGGTTTTACGTAAAGTCCACATAATAGCAGCACTGAAAAAGAGTGAAATGAAGTAATAAAAGTTCAACCCTGATGAATAATCATTGAACATAAAGAAAAACATAATGGGCATAAGATACATTATCCATTGCATCATCTTCATCTGTTCGGCTTGCTGTCCGACCATTTGGTCGCGTTGTTGACGCATTGTCATCCAGCTATACAGTACGTTTGCAATACAAAAAAGTATACATGTCAGTGATAGGTGGTCGCCAATGAGCCAAATATTTTTATCCCATTCCAATATCGGGTCGTAAGAGCTAAGATCCTTGATCCATAAAAAGCTTTCGCCTCTTAACTGTATAGCGTTAGGAACAAAATTGAACATAGCAATCCAAATAGGCATCTGTATCAACATTGGAAGACAGCCAGAGAGTGGACTCACGCCGTATTTTGCATATTCACTCATCATGGCTTGTTGCTTTTGCATTTGATCTTCGGGTTTGTTGTATTGTGCAGTGGCTGCATCGAGCTTCGGTTTCAATACACGCATCTTCGCAGAACTCATGTAGCTCTTCTTAACCATTGGAAACGTTATAGCTTTCAATAGCAAAGTTATTAATATTAGTACGACACCCATAGGGAACCATCGAGATAACCAATCGAATACATAAATCGTAAACCAACGGTTGATAATACGGAATAAGGGCCAGCCCAAATAGACCAATTTTTGTAGTTCTAAATCCTTATTAAATTGACTCTGCTTTTCGATATGTTGCAGTAGACGGAAATCATTAGGACCAAAAAAGAATTCAAATTCAGAAGATTTGATTCCTGTCGGATCAAAAAAGGCCTTTAAATTAGCTTCATATAATTTTAAATATCCGCTACCTTTCTGTTGTGGAATGCTCGTCAAGGTGGCGTTTGCATCAAAATCATTCTTGGCAATTATTACGGCTGAGAAAAATTGATTTTTGAAAGCAATCCAATCTATTTTATCTTCTATTTGCTCATCAATCTTTTCCGAAGTCTCACTTAAGTAATCTGTTCCGCCTTTTGTTTTGTGGTAGGTAAGGGCAGCATAACGATTTTCAAAAGTAAATCCTTTTTCCTGTTGTCGACACTTATCTTGCCAATTCACACTCATGTAATGCATATCTGGAGCAAACTGTCCGCTCATTCCTTCTACTCTCAACGACATGTGCAGCAAATAATCTTGTCCTAAAGTATATGACAGTACTAAAAATTTTCCTTGTTCTGCTAGTGCCGTCAACACAACCGAAGAATCTGTCTGTGCCGAAGGCAGAAAGAAAAGATCTTGAGTAGCAATGTTCACATCTTTAGCCGATAGAATAAAATTAAGCCTTTGCTGTTGTTCATCGAAAAGAGTAACATCATCATGTTCATCTTTATCTTTGAAGTTTTTGATAACAGCTTTGGTAACGGTTCCGCCTTTTGTATTTAAAGTCAATTCAAGTTTATCATTTTTAAGAACGATATCTTTTTGTTGGCCTTGCAATGCTTTATAAAAAAGTGCGGTAGTATCTTTCAATTGCTTCTTTTTTAAAGTGTCCAAATGTTTCTGTTCAGCAGCTTTGCGGCTGGCTTCCAACTTCTGCCGGGTTACAGTTGTAATTGAATCTTGGCGAATGATCTCCGCCTGTTCTTCAGCAGAGGGTTGCGACCACCAGCTAAAGCCAATCAAGAGAAGGCCCATAAGTATCAGGCCGGTAATAGTATTCTTATCCATGTTAGTTCTTTTTATTTTCTATAGCTGTTTTGATAAAATCGATGAACAGCGGATGAGGGTTAAGTACCGTACTCTGATACTCAGGATGGAATTGTGTGCCAATATACCACTTTAACCCGGGTATCTCAACAATCTCTATAAGGTCGCTTTCGGGATTCTTTCCAACGCACATCATGCCCGATCTTTCAAATTCTTGCTGAAAGGCGTTGTTAAACTCGTAACGATGTCTATGTCTTTCTTGTATATACTCTTGCTTATAGATATTGAAAACGCGTGAGTCTTGTTTCAAAAGACATTCATAAGATCCCAGACGCATAGTGCCCCCCATGTTGGTAATATTTTTCTGCTCTTCCATTATATCAATGACATTGTGCTCGGTTTTCTCATCAATCTCTCGACTGTTTGCGTCAGAATATCCTAACAAATTACGTGCAAATTCGATAACCATCATCTGCATCCCCAGGCAAATGCCAAAGGTTGGGATGTTGTGCATGCGAGCATAGTGGGCTGCTATGATTTTACCTTCGATGCCACGTTGCCCGAAGCCAGGACATATTACGATACCATCTTGGACTTTGAGCAAATCTTTGATATTTTTTTCCGTTATCTTTTCTGAATTAATAAAGGTCAGAATAGTTTTATGATCGTTGTATGTACCGGCTTGTGAAAGACTTTCGCGAATACTTTTGTAAGCGTCTTGTAAATCGTATTTACCGACAAGACCGATATGTACTTCTTCTTTCGCCTTGTTTCTTCGCTCCAAAAACTTCTTCCACGGACCAAGAGATGGTGTTTCTTTTATCTCCAATCCCATCTTTTTCAGAATGGCGACATCAAGTCCTTGATTCTGCATGTTGACGGGGACCTCATAAATGCTTGGTAAATCTTCGCTCTGAATAACGCAATCGAAATCGACGTTACAGAATGAGGCTACTTTATGCAGCATATCGTCTTTCAAATGTTTCTCAGTGCGCAGTACAAGAATATCGGGCTGAATGCCGATACTTTGCAATTCTTTTACGCTGTGTTGCGTCGGCTTGGTCTTTAGCTCTTGTGCAGCTTTCAAGTAAGGAACATAGGTTAAGTGTACGCTCAGGGCATTCTTCCCCAATTCCCACTTCAATTGACGAATTGCTTCTAAAAACGGTGTAGATTCGATATCGCCCACCGTTCCTCCGATTTCCGTAATAACAAAGTCGTAATGGAATTTCTGCCCCATTAATTTAACGTTGCGTTTTATCTCGTCTGTAATATGCGGAATCACTTGAATTGTTTTTCCCAAATAATCGCCTCGCCGCTCTTTATCTATCACAGCCTTATAGATTCTTCCGGTTGTCAGCGAATTGGCTTTCGTTGTATGAATGCCCGTAAAGCGTTCGTAATGTCCCAAATCAAGATCGGTTTCCATACCATCCGTCGTCACATAACACTCTCCATGCTCATAAGGATTCAGCGTTCCTGGATCAATATTGATGTAAGGATCGAATTTCTGAATCGTGATATTGTAACCCCTTGATTGTAAAAGTTTGCCAATGGATGATGAGATGATTCCTTTACCTAAAGATGAAACAACGCCACCGGTAACGAAAATATACTTTGTTTCAGTCACGATATGATTTTTTATTTGTTAAATGACATAAAAATACGAGGGGCAAAGTTAGCATAAAAGAGCGAAACATACAAATTTTATTATTACCTTTGTCGCCATTAAAATGTGAATGAGGAAAATGAAACAACATAAGAAGAACTCTTTATTAGTATTGCTTTTGTTTTTTACTGCAAATGCTTTTGGTGAAAATGTTCTAAAAGAAACAATTCATCCAGTTGATTCGGTTCTTTCGTTTGTGAAAAATTATACAGATTCATTATATAATTACAAGAATCGTCTGGATTCGTTATGGCTTCTCAACAGTTCACGCCATCAATTTGCTAATCCTATCGACGGGAGATATGCACGATTATTTACGCCAATGACTTTTTATCACAGCATTAGCCAGCATCAGTTCGGGTTGGAAGAAGAAACGAATACCAACGATATGCTGGATGAAATGTTGGAAAAGGCTTTGATTCATATCTATCTGAACCGACCGAATTTAGTGACAAAGACACAGACCCAGCTCAATTCGGTAAAACAAGCGGTAACAAGTCAGACTACAACGATCAAGACGCAAACCGATATTGTGGATAAAGTGGCTCCCACGCCGGTCGAAGCCAATTTCATTCCGATAGATGTTGTTGTAAAGAAGCCAAACTTCTGGAAATTTTCGGGCGACGGCAGGCTCCAATTTTACCAGAACTATGTATCCGGAAACTGGGATAGAGGCGGCGAAAGCAACTATGCTGTGCACAGCAACATAACGTTGGTGGCCAATTATAATAACAAGCAAAAGGTAAGATGGGATAATAAGATAGAACTGAAATTAGGTTTTCAGACATCAAGAGGCGATACGTTACGACACCTGAAACCTTCGATGGACGAGGTAAGATATACTAGCAGTTTAGGCCTTCAGGCAACCAAGCGGTGGTACTATACATTAGCGTTGGTGGGCTATACGCAAACTATGCGCGGCTATAAAAACAATGACGACCGGGTGTATTCCGATTTCTTATCGCCGTTGAACGTAACGCTTTCTCTCGGTATGGATTATCGAATCAACTGGTTGAAAGGTCGCTTGACCGGTGGAATACATCTCGCTCCTTTGGCGTATAACTATCGCTACGTAGACCGTGAGGGTTTAGTAAAGCGGTTCGGTATAGAAGAAGGCAAGCACCACATAGACGATTACGGTTCTGAAATGAAGATAGATATGGTTTGGAAAATTTCAGAAGCTATTCGTTGGAAAAGTCGTCTGTATGGCTATACTTCGTATAAACGCGTGTTAGGCGAATGGGAAAACACCATTACATTTCAATTGACAAAGTACCTGACGAGCGATTTCTACATCTATCCGCGCTTTGACGACAGCCGTGCCCGCGATGATCATCACGGCTATTTCATGTTCAAAGAGTATTTGTCTTTGGGCTTGGCATATTCCTTTTAACTATACTTTCTGTAAGCTGCACGAGACGTTTATTCCCCGGTTTTTCTCTCATGTAAGTTGCATGGACACTTAAATTCTAATTTTTCTGCTCATGCAGCCTGTACGGGGATTTTTATTTTATTGCTGTCGGGTAAAAATAGTTTTAGCCGCCGAATAACCACCGACCGAACAGGCCCTACACTATTTTCGGGGCAGAAAGTGGCTTTCTTGAGAAAAAACGATTTTGGGCCAAAAAAGTCACTTTCTCAGAGGAAAAAGACAATTTAGTCGCCGGATGGTCGCCATCCGCTGAGAAAAATAAGGCTTGGCAATAAAAAGCAGCCGGCATCAGCGACGGAAAAAGGGGGCCAGGCTTTTTTTCTGTGTATTTACCGGACAGCAATATATTTTATGGTAACTATATATAAATTTACACCAAATAAGTTTGGCTTTGTGTAATTAACTTCTTATATTTGTATCGTTATAATATAAATGTTATGATTGATACAAATTTTAAATCCATTATTGATTTATTGAAAGCGTTTCCAGATGAGCAAACGTGCATAAATCATTTAGAACAACTTCGTTGGAACGGTGATGTTGTAAGTCCATTTGACGAGACATCTACCGTGTACAAATGCAAAATACCGTTGTAAAAACACAGGCAAATACTTCAACGTTAAAACCAACACCATTTTTGACAATACAAAACTTTCATTACAAAAGTGGTTTTTAGCTATTTATATTGTAACTTCACACAAAAAAGGTATATCTTCACTTCAATTAAGCAGAGATATTGACATAACTCAAAAATCTGCTTGGTTTATGCTACAACGTATTAGAAATTGCTTCGGTATAAATGAAAATGACAATCTTGATAACGAAGTTGAAGTGGATGAAACTTTTGTAGGTGGTAAGAATAAGAACAGAAACCTTGATAAGAAAGTTGAGAAATCGCAAGGTCGTAGCTTTAAAGATAAAACTCCTGTTTTAGGTATGATTGAAAGACAAGGCAAACTTATAGCAAGGGTTGTTGAAAATACAAAAGCAGAAACTTTAACTCCTGAAATTATTAGAACTGTAAAAAATACAGCATCGGTTATAACTGATGAATGGTTAGGATATAATTCATTGAAAAGATTTTACGACCACTCTTTCGTAAAACACAATGATGGTGAATATGCGAATGGTAGAATTTATACTAATACCATTGAGGGATATTGGTCTTTATTAAAACGTGGAATTATTGGCATTTATCACTTTACAATATGATTTCTAAAACGTATCTAATTGAGAAAGAAGAAGTTACCTTGTGATACAAACTAAACAGGTAACGATTTGGAAACGAGCGAAGTGCTTTCTGTCGCATGTTTCTACATCAACAAAGAACGCTTGTTATTCTATTTGCAAAGATAATCATTTGCTTTGAATAACAAGCGTTTTTGATAAGATTTTCACTCTTTTGCGTCATCTGTTGTTTGGAAAGATTGAAAAATGAGGAGAATGGTTATATACCTCTTCCTCTTTTCTTCTTTTTCTTGGCTTGGTTTCTGAGTTTTCGTTGCCAAGCCATCTCTGCATAATCATCACCGTGTGTCTGTGAATTAATAAGTCCACCTGCTCCCGAAATCATTTCTTCGGCTGCATTCAAGGCAGTGCTTG
>CAUQAO010000033.1:0-19434 GCA_963515815.1 uncultured Prevotella sp. | reverse complement strand
GTACAAAGAGGGGCGCAAACTTTACAAATATCTTTTGTCGTCGGAAACCGGGAAGAAGAGCGACCTGGTTCAACGCAAGTTGATGGATAACGACTTTTACGGCACCGTCGTGTCGGCCAACTATAACAGCTTCGGAAAGCTCAGAGCCACCGTCGGCGGCGGTTGGAACCGTTATCAGGGCAATCATTACGGGCGAGTGATGTGGCTGCGCAGCTTTAGCAACGCGGCGAACCCGCTCGATCCCGCTCATCGCTATTATGACAATACGGCGCGCAAGATCGACGGCAATCTCTACGGCAAAGTATCGTACGAGTTCGTGTACGGCCTGAGTGCCTACACCGATTTACAGTACAGGTACGTGAACTACAAGTCTTGGGGAACGTCGCAAGAGTTCGATCAGCATAAAACGCAAATGCCGCTGGCCTTTGACCGTACGTATCGCTTTTTTAACCCTAAGCTGGGACTCATTTACACGCGTCAGCACCATACGCTGTATGCTTCGTACGCTATTGCTCACAAAGAACCTGTGCGAAACGATTTCGAGAACATGCTTGCAGAGAAAGATCAAGTCGATCCGCAAGCCGAGCGACTCAATGACCTCGAAATCGGATATAAATTCAGTCGCCGGCTGTTCGACATAGGCCTCAACCTTTATTATATGGCTTACGACAACCAGTTTGTGCTGACCGGCGCGAAAGACACCAACGGCGAGGCCATTGCTCGCAATATCAAAGATACATACCGTATGGGGGTAGAGCTGCAAGCCGCGTTGCATCCGTTCAGGGGCTTCGATTGGAACATTGACGCCACTTGTAGCAGGAATCGCGCTAAGAAGATGGAGCTGAACGTCATCGATCCGGCTACATGGGCTTCCGAGAGGGTCGATGCAGGCGAAACGCATTTGGCTTTCTCTCCCGATTTGATCCTTAACAACGTGCTGCGTTACGAATATAAGAATCTAACGGCATCGATAAGGAATAAATACGTGAGCCGGCAGTATATGACCAACTCGAATGCCGAATGGTTCATCGACGAGGATCAAGGAAACAAACGACAGAGCGCGATGATCGATGCCTATTTCACGACCGACATTGACTTGTCGTACACTTTCAAACTGCGTAGCCTGAAGCGCCTTACTATTGGTGCCACGGTGTATAACCTTTTCAGCGAAGTCTATGAGAGCAACGGTTCGTGTGCACTGAACTTCAAGAAGGCCGATGACGGCTCGATCGTTGCGTTCAACAATCACGCGAAGGGCTTTGACTCCTGGTCCGTTTATTCGGCGCAGGCACCGGTTCACTTCATGGCGCGCGTATCGGTCGACTTTTAGTCATGGCGTTACTTGAAAGCGGTTTTCAAGAAAAATTATCACTTCCGTTACACGATGAGTACGTTTTTTTCTGCCCATTGGCTCGACATGTTCACCACGCTTCTGGGTTTGGTTTACATTCTGCTTGAATACAGGGCGAGCATCTGGTTGTGGCTGGTGGGCATTGTCATGCCGGCCCTTGACGTGTATCTTTACTGGCAACACGGACTTTATGGCGACGCCGCCATGGCGATTTACTATACACTGGCTGCCGTTTACGGCTTTTTAGTCTGGCGATTCGGTCGCAAGCGCTCGCAGACGGCCGGGCAGCCCATGCCCATCACCCGGATGCCTCATCGACTCTATCGACCGGCGTTGCTTTTTTTCGCCACGGCTTGGGCAGCCACTTACTACGTGTTGTTGCGGTTCACCGACAGTAACGTGCCGCTGTTAGACAGTTTTACCAATGCACTGAGCTTCGTGGGGCTTTGGGCTTTGTCTCGCAAGTATCTCGAGCAGTGGCTGTTCTGGATAGGTGTCGATGTTATTTGCACCGGGCTTTACATTTACAAGGGAATCCCGTTCAAAGCCGCATTGTATGGTCTCTACGTACTGATTGCCGTGTTGGGCTATGCAAGGTGGAAGTCGATGATGCAAAAGTCGTCGCGCCACGTTCACCCGGCTGCAAGGAGCGGCGAAAGTTGATTTTCCTGCTCCGCCGGCCTTTCATCGGCTCCCGAATCTCCCGGCATCTACTGTTTCGACCGGTCGAGCGCTTCCTCCTTACCGAGTGGACGCCGACCGGTCGCTTCGTTGTCGAAAAGGCTATGTCGCGTCGCCCTTCTTCGCCGCTTTTTGTTACCTTTGCAGCTCACTTAATTTTTATTTTATGAGAAAAGAACAGTTTAACAAGCGCACGTCTCTGCGATTTACGCAATTCAGTCGTCAGGGATACTCGCTTTTCGCTGCGCTCGGTAAGGAGGTGCTCATCGGAGTCTTGAGTGTAAGTACATTGACTTACGCGAAGGCCGATGGAATCAGTATCCGACAGGATTTGGCTGTCGATACGCTCCGCAACCGCGAGGTGAAGCTTGCAGAGGTACTCATCGAAGGCTCTCGTGCGCCGCTGACTTTGCAACAGTCAGCAAGGATTGTCTCGATTATCTCTCGCGACGACATTCAGCGTGCCGCCGTGCAGACGATAAACGATGTTTTAAAATTTGCCACTTCCGTAGACGTCCGACAGCGAGGTGGTTTCGGAATTCAAACGGACGTCTCCATTGACGGCGGAACGCACGATCAAGTCACTATCCTTTTGAACGGCGTAAGCGTTTGCAATCCGCAAACGGGTCACAATGCCGCCGATTTCCCTGTTTCTTTAAATGATATCGAGCGCATCGAGGTGCTTCAAGGTGCGTCGGCGCGTATTTTCGGAGTTTCGGCCTTCAGCGGAGCCATCAACATCGTTACACGCGGTAGCACTGACGGCCGGCGGCTGCGTGTAGACGCTCGCGCGGGGTCATTCGGTTCCGTAAGTGCCGGCGCAGGCTACGAGGCGGGTCGTCGGGGCGATTATCACCTCTTGACGAGCGGCAACTACAGTCGATCGGATGGGGGAGTGCCGCACAGCGATTTTGAGCGTAGCAAGCTTTACGCCAACTTCCGATTACAAAAAAATAACCTGTTGCGGATCAACGCGCAGCTTGGCGGAAACCTGCAACGCTTCGGCGCGAACACGTTCTACAGCGTGCGCTTCGACAACCAGTTTGAACGCACGGCGCATCTCCTCGCGTCGGCCTCCGCCACCCTGCACGACTTGCTGCGAGGCCTGGATATAACGGCAACGGGCAGCAATAACTATTTCGAAGACCATTTTCAGTTGATACGCGGTAAGCAGGGCGCCGCCAACGGCGAAAACTATCACAGTCTGACAGTTTCTACCTTCTCACTCAATGCTTGCATGTCGTGGGCGCTCGGAAAGACGGCCTTAGGAGCCGATTACACCGGCGAACGGCTCTTCAGCACAGCTTACGGCGAAGATTTGTCGCCCGACGACTATCGCGACATTCCGGGAAGCGACCGCAAATACATCCGCAAGGGTCATCGACGCAATACCAACCTGTTTTTAGAGCACAACATCTTGCTCGAGCACTGGACACTCTCGGCGGGATTGTTGGCCAACCGCAATACCGGTCTTGACAGTCGTTTTCGATTTTCACCGGGTATCGATGTGGCTTTTCGCCCCAATTCGCATTGGAAATTCTTTGTTTCGTGGAACAAGGCTATGCGAATACCGACGTATACCGATCTTTATACCGACAATAAAGCCCAGAAAGGCGACAAAAACCTTAAGCCGGAAAGCAATGCAAGCATCCGTACCGGTACACGCTACCGCACCGACGGTCTTGAAGCCTCGCTCAACGGTTTTTACAGCCACGGAACCGATATGATAGACTGGGTATACCAACACGCGGCTTCAACGCGTTACCAAGCCCTCAACATCGGCCGACTCGACAATGCCGGCTATTCGGCCGACCTGATTTTCCATTTCAACGAGCTGCACGGCGACCGGTGCTTCCTGCAGCAAGTGCGATTGGGCTACGCGTACATCCATCAAACGCACAGTACGGCGCAACCCATCTTCAAGTCGCTCTATGCACTCGAATATTTGCGACACAAGCTTACGATGACGGTCGACCACCGCATTTGGAAACGCCTCGCGGCTCATTGGGCTCTGCGCTGGCAACAGCGAATGAATGGCTATGATCCGTACACCAAAATAGACTGTAAATTGCAGTGGACGGCACCGTCGTACTCCTTGTACCTCACTGTCGACAATCTCACGGACCACCGGTACTACGACTTAGGCGGTGTACCCCAACCCGGCCTTTGGCTGATGGCTGGCGGCGCGATCGCGCTGCGGCTCTGATGTCAACGACCGAGATGCAGCCTAAAAACAGCGACTCGCTACTGTCAAGTCATTCATTGACGACAGTTGCGAGTCGTTTTTCGTACACCTTATATATATTAAGTGCCGTTTACGCCAGATCTACCACTGTAATGCCGGCCCCGCCAAACTGTACGTGTTCGTCGCGGTAGTCGATGACGTTCGCGACCGTTGAAAGATATTGACGCACGAGTTGCCGGAGGATGCCATTGCCTTTGCCGTGCAAAATTCGCACTCGCGCGGTTCCGATCAGTATGGCGTCGTCTACGAAGTACTGCACGGCCGTGATTGCTTCCTCGCCGCGCATGCCGCGGATATCTAAGTCGGGCCTGAAGTGCTGTTGTCGATTGTCGATGGTGTCGCGGGTCTTCTCGCTGATGTTAATCACCTGCAGCGCCTCTTTACGGCTCTCGTTGCTTTGCCGTGCAGCGTCGAACGCGTGTTCGAGTCGGTCGAGACCGATCTTGCTGCGCATATTTCCGAAGATAACCGTTGCTTGACTGCCGTCGATGCTTTCGATGCGTCCTACGGACGACAGACCTATGATGCGCACTTTGTCGCCAGACTTTATGTGTTCCGCGTCTCGCTGCAACGATACGGCTTGCTGTTGCGCTTGTTCTTGCAGCTGCTTTTGCGTTTGTTTTTCGTTTCGCCGACGTTCTTTTCTCTCTTTTTGTTGCCGAATCTGTTTCGTTTTCTTCCTGAACTCCTCGTCGCTCATAATTCCGCGCTCACTGCCGACCGAATCTGCCTGCACCATTTGCTCGAACACTTTCAGCTCTTCGCGAATCCTGCGTGTCGCTTCTTTTTCGGCTTGCTGTTCGCGGATCTCCCTGATGACGTTTTCAATGCGCTTGTTGGTCTCCGCTAACAGCCGTTCGGCCTGTTCCCGGGCTTCCTTGAGTATCGCGCTGCGTTTTTCTTCCGTCGCCTTCACTTCGGCTTCGTAGCGAGTGGCGGCGTACTCTACATCTTTCTGTCGCTGAAGGATGGCTTGCCGTTTATTTTCCCAATAGCGCTTATCGCGTACAATATCTTGCAAATACTTGTCGCTCCGGATGTAATCGGATCCCACGAGGGCGCTTGCTTCGCGAATCACGCTTTCGGGGATGCCCGTTTTGCGTGCAATCTCGATGGCGAAGCTGTTACCGGGCTGCCCGATGGCCAGCTGAAACAGCGGGCGCATTTCCTGACGGTCGTACAGCATGGCGGCGTTGGCAATGCCTGTGTGGACCTTGGCAAAGTGCTTCAGATTCTGGTAATGGGTGGTCACGACAGCCCACGACTGCTTTTCGCAAAATTTTTTCAGTATCGCTTCGGCCATCGCTCCTCCGATTTGGGGTTCAGTACCACTTCCGAACTCATCGATCAGCAAAAGCGTGCGTGCATTGGCGGTTTTCATCATCTGTTTCATGTTGATCAGATGGCTGGAGTATGTGCTGAGGTCGTTTTCTATGCTTTGTTCGTCGCCGATGTCTATCATGATGTGCTGAAAGAGGCCTGCCGCACTGTTTTCGCCTGTCGGGACGCTCATTCCGCACTGTAGCATGTATTGGAGCAGAGCTACGGTCTTCAGACATACCGATTTTCCGCCTGCATTGGGTCCCGAGATCATCAGAATGCGCTTGTCGAGTGTGAGACGGATAGTCAGGGGCACCGTTGCTTTGCCTTGTTTTTCGAGCGACCGTTGCAAGAGCGGATGGCGAGCTGCTGTCCAGTCGATCTGGGGTGCATCGGCTACCGAAAGTTCTTGTGCTTCGAACAACTGGGCCATTTGGGCCTTCGCCTGTACGAAATCGATACGCGACAGGAAGTTATAGCCCTCTAAAAGTTCGAAATAATGCGGACGCAGCAGGTCGGTGAACTCCGTGAGGATGCGCACTGCTTCTTTTTGCTCTTCGCGCTCCAGCTCGCGGATGCGATTGTTGGCCTCGACCACTTCGGCAGGCTCGATGAAGACCGTCCGACCCGTACTCGAGGTGTCGTGGACGATACCGCCGATGCGCCGCTTCAGCGACGGCGCTACCGGAATCACTAATCTGCCGTCGCGCAGCATCGGCGCCACATCAGGCTCTACCCATCCCTCGTTTTGCGCCTGTTTCAGGATATTTTGCAGCCGCCGAGCGATCGATGCCTCGGTAGCGCGCAGTTCCGACCTAATTTGCAGCAGGGTGGGCGAGGCATCGTCTTTCAATCGGCCCTCTGAGTCGATAATCTGGTCTGCACGCCGTATCAATTGCGGAAATAACACCACGCCGTCGGCCAAACGATGCAGCGCGGGGTACCGGTAGGCGGTTGAACCACTCTCGTCGGTCTGATTGAGGAACCTGACCAGCACTGCTGTTGTTTCGAGCGAGCGGCGCAGGTCGTGCAGCTCGTTTTCTTCGAGATGCGTATGTTCGGGATGCACGCGCTCGATGGCGTCGCGCAAATCGAAGAAGAACAGCATCGGAAAGTCCTCGTTGCGGTCGCGTATGCCCCGCATTTCCTTCAGTTGCTCCATCCACGCATTGACGACAGCCTGCTCGGTACTGCAGAACATGGCGTCGACCTGTTCTTGACCGAGCGTCGACAAGCAACACTCCCGTAGCAGCGCCCGCACCTTATCGAAGCCTACTTTTTGTTCGAAATTCTCGGGATAGATCATGTCGCGGAGTTCGCCGAAGGACAGTGTTCATTAAATTTCGGTAGCGCCGAAGTGCTCGATGCAGTCTGTATAGATACGCAGACTGTCGGCGTGCTCGTCGATGGCTGCCATGCCTTCCGTGTAGAAGCACAGCTTACCGCGAAAGCGCTCGTCGGCGCGCAAATCCCTGACCGACTCGGCTACACAGTAATCTTTGGCAAACCCGCACACTATCAGTTGGTCGTAAGTGGCAAGCTGCGCCATGATTTGCTGTCCACGCGGGTCGACAGTGTTCGCGTTGGCATACGAGAAGATTGAATACATCTCGGCATCGGCAAACATGCCTTTCTGATACACTTCCAGGGGCCGACGACCGACGTTGTACTGATGCCAGTCTTTCAAGGCCGTCGTTAAAGGCAGGGGAAAAGCCCAACCCCAGGTTCCGAGCATACAATGTTCGGGCCACAGCGTATGCACGGCTTTACGGGCTTCCAATTGTTCGAGATAGTGCAGCACCTGCTCTTGCGGAGCATGACGCGGCACGATTCGTCCCGACAACACGTCTTCGCGGGTTACATGACCGAAGGGGTAGGCTTCACCGGTCCAGTAGGCGCAGTGACCAATGTGGTACGACAGGTGAGTATCTTGCGAGAGATAGATGGCAGCCGGATTTTCTTCCAGAATATACTTGGCGATGGCTTCGACGGCTGGTTCGGCCTTCGGTACATAGAGCCGGCCGAGAGAATCGGTAAAATCGTTGTTCGGATCGATGATCAGTAATGCTTGTTCCATAATTTTCTTTTGTTTTTATATTGCATTGTTATTCGATACTGCAAAGATAAGATCGAATTGCGAATGAACAATGCCAAAATGTTTAAACTCAATATTCGTTTGTTGCTTTCGAAGTGCCGAATCCTTGCGTGAAATATTTATTTGCCACTTTCGAAACTCCAAAAGTATATTTTCATTTCCAGTTTATCGCTTTCGAAAGATCGAAAGTGTGCCTGAAACAAGAAAAAGACAGTTAAAAAAGTCCTCGACTATTTTCGCAAACCGTCGGGGGGGAAACTAACTGACTTTAGTTTCGATTGTAATTGATCTTATAATAAAAAAAGTACACCGCTGTGCACTCCTGTTTTATTCTTCGTCTTCCAGCATCTCGGGCGCGGGCTCTTCAACTTTGACGAGCTTTCCGTTCTCTATTTTCACCCAGAGTGTGCGTGCAGGGTCGTTCGATGCCATCAGTTGGTACAGTTTGTTATGTTTTTCGTCCTTCGCGGTCTTCCCTGTAAGCTTGAGCGTTTTCGGAGCCCAACCTTCGGCGATCTCGAAGTCCGGAATCATTTTCATAACCTGCTTCAATTCTTCTTTTTTCTCCTTGGTCGACTTTCTTTGGGCTACCGCCATGTTATGTGAAGCCGAAGTTTCGTCAGAAATCCAATTGATCATCTCCGCTAAGTTGTAAATCATGAGTCGATCTTCTTTCGTTGCAGCATAAATGTAGGCGGCGCGAATAAATTCGCATATTTCTTCGAACATTTCATCCGTCTGCGGGCGTACATCGTGTGATGTGGGCAGCTTTGACTCCTTGTTCTCGTCGCTGCGCTTCTCTCGGGCATTCCAAAACTTGTCGTTTACGGCTTTAAGATCGGTCACGACCGGCGTCATCCCCAGTGCCGCGATTTCATCGGTTAGTCCGTCAAGGTCCATCAGCAAGCCGATGATGTCGGCGGTCTTTCCGCCATGCGGTTTCTCCTGAATACCGTAGTAAGTATGTATCACGGAGTCGATTTTCATCGCGGACTGACGCATAAGAGGGATGTTGGAGTGCATGTAAGCCCGTACCACACCGAAAAAGGTTGTAAGCAGCTCATTGCGGTTGCGATTCTCCTCTTTCATGCCTGCCGTGTGCAACGAAAGTTGCGATTGCTTGTTCAAGTCCTCTTCAAGAAGGATATTATCATACCATTTCTTCATCATGTCGGCCGTCAGATGCAATTTAGCCAGATCTACCGCCTCGATGCGCTTGTACTGACGCAAGTGAAAGTCGACATGCGTCGACAACGAGAATCTCGAACTCTTCCCAGTCCGTATTTTAATGGTTCTGGGCAATACCTTAGGTTTTTCAGCCATAATTTAATCGGTTGTTAATTATTAATATTATATTTGTAGGTAAATTTAGATTCGAATTGGGTTTTATCGACCATCTTTTCTCTCTTATCGGCGGTAAAATTATAGATAAAATCGACATAAACAAACATATCGATATTAAAATATATTAAAAATGCTTCTTTGCTTGTTATTTTGTGTTCAACGGCAAAGCAACAGCCATCAAAAGTATCGTTGTACCGGTACGCGCTGACTTTCGAATCTCATCGATACATATTGTACCGGTACAATAAGCTGCACGGAACTCCGCGACCGCTATTGTACCGGTACACCGGGCTGCACGGACATCCGAAAGTGCCGGTGTAGGGGTACGACGACACTTTCGGATGTATTTTTCGGCAGGCAAAAAGGTACGCCGATAGAATGGAAAACTCGGCTAACTATAAATAATGTGAAATTAACGGTCAATCAGCTCCTTTTTTGTATTTTTGATGCATTAATCATTCAAATGCTACGCCGATGAAACGATTCTTCTTGACGCTCTGTCTCGTTGCCGCCCTTGCAGCCGGTCGCGCGGCAACAAAAGCGGTTACCGAGCCTCGGCCTTGCGGGCCCGTGCCTACAGCCAACCAATTGAGATGGCATGAAATGGAAACCTATGCGTTTTTGCACTTCTCGATCAACACCTACACCGATCAGGAATGGGGATATGGGGATGAGGACGTCCGATTGTTCGATCCGAAACGGCTGGATGCCCGCCAGTGGGTCAGCGTGTGCAAGCAGGCGGGGATGAAGGGTATCATTCTGACCGCGAAGCACCATTGCGGTTTTTGTTTGTGGCCATCGAACTTCACGCAGTACTCTGTCAAAAACGCGCCGTGGAAAGAGGGCCGGGGAGACGTGGTGCGCGAGTTATCCGAGGCTTGCCGTGAACAGGGACTGCGATTTGCCGTTTACCTTTCGCCTTGGGATCGTAATTATCCCGAATATGGCCGTGCAGATTATATTTCGTACTTCCGGAATCAGCTTACGGAGCTGCTCACCGGCTATGGCGAAATGTTCGAAGTGTGGTTCGACGGCGCCAACGGCGGTTCGGGCTATTATGGAGGGGCGCGCGAAACGCGCAACATCGATGCCGACACGTATTACGACTGGCCGAACACCTTCAAGCTGATTCGTCGACTGCAGCCCAATGCCGTGATCTGGAACGAGGGGGGTGATTTGCGCTGGATAGGCACCGAGAAGGGGTTCGCCGGCATTACCAACTGGTGCCGATACCGCGCGAACAATCACAATGCCGATAGCCTGCGGCTGCACGGGGTAGAAGACGGCGAAATTTGGTCGCCCGGAGAGTGCGATGTGTCGATTCGGCCCGGATGGTTCTATCACGAGAGCGAGGATACGCAAGTAAAATCGTTGCGCCAACTCATGGACATCTATTATCAATCGGTAGGCCGAAACGCAGCTTTACTGCTCAACTTTCCTATCAATCGCGACGGACTGATCCCTGCAATCGACTCGATGAGGGCTGTTGAATTTGCACAAACCATAGCAAAAACCTTCGCAACCGATCTTGTACAAGGCGCCCGACTGTCGGCAACCAACGTGCGGGGCAACAGCAAACGCTACGCCCCGCAACAGGTGCAGAACAGGCAAAAAGACACCTACTGGGCCACTGACGACGGCGTGCGAAAGGCGTCGTTGACGATTGACTTCGGTCGTCCGACCCGTTGCAACCGATTTCTGGTGCAAGAGTATATTCGATTGGGTCAGCGAGTCAAAGCGTTCTCATTGTCGGCGCTGGTCGACGGTCATTGGCAGCCCTTGCGCGACGAAATGGCGCCGCCCGACCGTCCGTCACTCACCACCATCGGCTACAAACGCATTGTCTGCTTCCCCGAAGTAACGGCTACGAAACTCAAATTCACTGTCGACGATGCCGAAGCCTGTCCGCTGATCGCCAACATCGGTGTTTACCTGGCCGAAGCCCCCGAAACCACGTCTGACACCCGGCATCGGACATCGGACAACGGCTATACCGTGACCCGCGACGGTGATCGGGCGCTGATTGTAGACCTGAACCGCAACACGCAGCTGCGCGGATTCACTTATGTGCCCGACGAGCGCAAAAAAGAGGGTCGGGTAATGGAGTACGAGCTGTCGGTTTCGGTCGACGGCCTTTCGTGGCAGCCAGTAGCCCGGGGCGAATTTGCAAACATCGTCAATAACCCCATCGACCAGCACATACGCTTTGCACCCGTTGTGGCGCGCTACGTGCAGCTGAAAGCCCTGCGACTTTCGGCCGGTCGGCGCATCGAATATACCCGTGTTGCCATTCAGCCATAGATTCGGTCGAGAATGACACAAACATTAATAAATATTAAATCAGCAATTCTTTTCGCGACAACCGGTTTTGGCATTCAACCTAATTCATTACCTTTGCCGACAATAGAATATGGGCAAGTCTTTCACGGCCAGCTCCCTTTGAATCCCCCAGGATGGGAACAGAGCAAGGGTAGGAGGTTGTAGCGGCGCGTTGAAAGTAGCTTGCCCACCTTCGCCTCTTTAGCTCAGCCGGCCAGAGCACGTGATTTGTAATCTCGGGGTCGTTGGTTCGAATCCGACAAGAGGCTCATAGGTTTAAAAATGGAAGGGATACGGTCTGCTGATAGATAGTATCTCTTTTTTATTTCCCCGACCGCTGTTTTTCATTTCATTTTCCACTTTTCCTTTTCCTTGCAGCTTGGTTTTCGCTGCACTTCCACTTTCCATTTTCCTTAACTGTCGGTTTTCGCTACAGTTCCACTTTTTCTTTTCTTTGCAGCTCTGTTTTCGTTTCACTTCAACTTTTCCCTTTCTTTGCAGATTGGTTTTCGCTGTAGTTTACCCTTTTTTTCTTCCCCGACACTTGCCTTATATATATATAAGGTGTAAAAAGCCGTCCTAAAGTAGGCGTGTACCCCTTTTCCACCCCTCGATGGCATGTTAAATAAACAAAAAACAGAGACAAACTATTGGAAGATATGCATTATTTATCTATTTTTGCCTAAAACTTAACCGATTAAGTACACTACAACCCAATGCGAACCTCGATGAAACATATTGCCGACACGCTAAAGCTGTCTAAGACTACAGTGTCTTGGGTGCTGTCCGGGCAAGGCGATGAAAAAAGAATCAGCGAGGAAACTCAACAAAAAGTCTGGGATTGCGCCAAGCGCCTACATTATGAGCCCAATCTCTTGGCGCGCAGTTTGAACACGGGGATCAGCAGCACCGTAGGTCTGATAATCCCCGACATTACCGACTCATTTTATTCGAGGATAGCCCGCGCCATCGAATCCGAGGCTGAAGAACAAGGATACTCGCTGATGATTTGCAGTTCGGAGTCGAACGTAGAGCGTGAAGACCGAATGATTCGGCTTTTCAAAGCAAAGCAAGTCGACGGTATCATTTTAGCGCCAACTCGGCTTTCAGAGATCGAAGTGCAAGCCCTTCAAGCCGAACAATACCCTTTAGTGCTGTTCGACAGATACTTTCCACACCTACACACCAACTTTATTATCATCGACAATGAAGGAAGCAGTTACGAATTGGTGTCAAGGATGATCGCGAAAGGCGCTTCGAAAATTGCCATCATAACAACGAACTCCTACCTGCATACCATGAGCCTACGCCGCGAAGGTTACGCCCGCGCGATGGCCGATGCAGGGCTCGACGCCACTCCCGAACTCTATGGAGAGGTAAAATTTGCCAATTACGAAGTCGAGATCAACGGAATCCTCGATAAAATATTCGAAACGGTTCCCGCGGTCGACGGATTCTTCTTCACGACCCATATTCTGGCCTTGGAGGCCTTCCGATACTTCTCGGAACATGGTATAGACATTAACAAGGGGTTCGAGCTAGGCTGTATTCACAGTATTTCGGCCTTCAGGGCCCTCGCGCCCAACATGCACATCGCGAAAATGCCTGTCGAGGAGATCGGACACCATGCCGTACGAATTTTATTGAAAGATATCAGGGCCAAACAAGCCGGAAAACAACTGACAAACGATGTCGAGCAGTTCGTTATCCCCTGTATCTTGCCGTAAAAGGCACTTTCGTTTTTCAATGAAGGCTTAATCGATTAAGTAATTTACTGCAAACAATTCATTCAAGATAAAAAAATATGATAACGCCAAGAAAAGGAAGAAAAAAAGTGCGCGTAGCAAGCTTCGGGCACAGTCTGGGAATCGCTGTAATGGTCTTGTTGCTGTGCGCCTGCAATCAGTCGATGCTTGTAGAGAACATGCGCTGCGAATACCGTAACGCGCCCCTCGGTATCGACTGTTCGGCGCCGCGATTCACCTGGACGTACGCCGATGCAGCTGCGAAAACACCGCATTCGGCTGTTTCGAAGTACCGCGTAAAGGTGGCACAGCGTGCAGCCGACCTTCAGAGCGACCGAAAGTGCCTGTGGATTTCCGACCGGCTGTCGGGCGGTTCCGCGACATACGACGGACGCCAACCCCTGCAGTCGCACACGTGCTACTATTGGCTCGTAGAACGTGCCGACGCACAAGGACGTTGGAAAGTAGTGTCGGATATCTCCACCTTCGAAACCGGAAAGATGAAAGTCTCGGATTGGACGGCGTCGTGGGTCAGCGACGACTATGACAAAGACTTTGCACCGGCACCGATGCTCAGGAAAACCTTTGACACCTGGCGTAAACCGATCGACCATGCTCGGCTGTACATTAGCAGTGCCGCCTATTATAAAATGTGGGTCAATGGATCGCTTGTTACCCAGATCGGTCTGAATCCGGGGTACACGCACTACGACAAACGCAATTTATACAACACCTTCGACATTACGAAGCTCTTGAAAGCCGGCGAAAACGTCATCGGCACTGTCTTGGGCAATGGCTTCTACAATGAGGCTGCACCGGTAGGTACGTGGGACTTTGAAAAGGCGCGCTGGCGAAATCGGCCCCGCATGATCTGCGAGCTGCATATTGTTTACAAAGACGGCACTCGCCAACGCATTTGCTCGGATGCGTCGTGGAAAACGGCTATCGGGGCCTACCGGCAAGACAATATTTACAGCGGCGACACCTACGATGCACGCCTTGAAACGAAGGGCTGGCTGCAACCGGCTTTCAGCGACTCCGGATGGTGCAATGCACAGTGCGTTTCGGCTCCATCGCCGCTCTTGAAAGCCCAAAATATGCCATTGATCGAGCTCGACGAAGAGATAAAGCCGGTGCAGATGACGAACTGGGGCGATACAGTCTATGTGTTCGATTTCGGAAAAAATATCTCTGGCGTGTGTACCTTGACAGCCGATGGCGAAAAAAATACGCGTCTCGAGCTTCAGCACGGGGAGTTGTTGAAAGCGAACGGCCGCATCGAGATGCGTAACATCGATATCTACCACAAACCCCTTTCGGGACTCGCCTTCCAGACCGATGTACTGGTACTCGACGGGAAACCGTGCACCTTTACACCGGCTTTCACTTACCACGGCTTTCAATACGTTGAAATACGTGCAAACAAACCCGTTCGTCTGACAAAAGAGAGTCTGAAAGCCCGATTTTTCCATACAAACGTCGAGCAAGTAGGTCATTTCAGCTGCTCGAACGAAGTTTTGAACCAGCTCTGGAAAGCTTGCAACCAGTCGTATTTGTGTAACCTTATGAGTATTCCCACCGACTGCCCGCAACGCGAGAAAAACGGTTGGACGGCCGACGGGCACGTCACTGTAGACCTCGGCTTGCTTAATTTTGATGGAATGACAAGCTATGAAAAGTGGATCGACGACATGATCGATAACCAAACTACCGAAGGACGCATCGCCGGCATCATTCCGAGCTCCGGATGGGGCTATGCCGATTGGATCGGGCCTGTCTGGGACGCTGCACTCTTCATTGTGCCGATGTCGCTCTACAATTACTACGGCGACACCCGATCCATCGAAAAAATATGGGATACGTGCGTCCGATACCTCGATTATCTGGCTGCACGCGAAGATTCGGATCGCACCGTTACCTATGGCATCGGCGATTGGGTGTTTTACAAAACCGAAACTCCCACTGCCTACACCACCACGTGTTATTATTATCTCGACAACCTGTATATGGCTCAATTTGCCACTCTCTTGGGCAAAGATGGCCGAAAATACGCTGAAAAAGCCACTTACTTGAAAGATTTAATCCATCGGAAGTACTTCAACGAGACAAAAAAGGTTTATGCCAACGGCTCGCAGGCTGCACAGGGAGTTGCGCTCTACCTTGACATCGTTCCGCAAGCGTATCGGCAAGTCGTGGCCGACAATCTAGCCGAAATGATTCGGCAAAACGGAGAACAGCTCGACTTTGGTATGCTCGGCAGTAAAACTGTGCTTAGAATGTTAGTCAAATATGGTCATGAAGACCTGGCCTTCCGGTTGGCGACCTCGACGAAAGCACCTTCGTGGGGAAATTGGATGAAAAAAGGCTCGACGACACTGCCTGAAACCTGGGTTCTCTCTCCCGAATTCCGGGATGCCTCCTTGAACCACATGTTTCTAGGTGATATCAATGCCTGGATGTATAATGCACTCGCAGGGATCAATTACGACCCTCAACGACCGGGCTTTTCGCATATCATTATTCAGCCCTGTTTCCCGAAAGGCCTGGATTGGGTGAAATCGGAATACAAGTCGGTCAAAGGGATGATTCGGTCGGAATGGAAACGCAACGGGAACAAAATTGACTTGAAATTGACCATTCCAACTGGTACTACCGCTACCGTCGACTGCCTCGGAAAACGTCAGGAGCTTAGCGCTGGCCGCTATGAACTTACTTTCGAGCAGCGTTAAGACAAAAAGAACGCATTGAATAGCATTTCAGTCATTTTATACAAGTCATTTTAAAACTCAAGATAGAAAATAAAAATAAAATACTAATGAAGAGACTCATCAACATAGTATTGAGCGCATTTTTTGCCTTCACGCTTCCCAATGAAGCACAGGCCGATCATACGCAAGGACTTTCGCTGAACGGCGCATGGAAACTTTCTTATTGGGATCAACTCAATGAGCCTGTTGGCTCTCCGGAAGGATTGAAAAGTGTAGATACGAAGACCATCGATGCCATCGTACCCGGTAATGTAGAACTTGATTTGTTGCGAGCAGGTCTTATTAAAGATCCGATGGTTGGCAATAATGTCAATGACCTGCGTATATGGGAAGGAAAACAGTGGTGTTATACACGGCAGTTCTCTGTAAACAATATTGTAAAGTCAAAGACTTACCGGCTCAATTTTAATGGCATAGATTGCCTGGCCGATATCTGGCTCAACGGAAAACACATCGGAACGGCAGATAATATGCTGATTGCTCATGCTTTTGATGTGACAAACGCACTCAAGGAGGGTAATAACTTGCTGCAGGTTATTATTCGCTCTGCGGTAATGGAAGGCCAAAAATATCGATTGGGTGCATTCAGTATCGGTAACTTCCCTTCTGAAGAATCTGTCTTTATACGTAAAGCACCGCACATGTATGGATGGGATATTCTGCCTCGGTTGGTCAGTGCGGGTCTCTGGAGAGATGTAGAATTGCAGGTTCTGAATTCGGTTCGTCTGACAGATGTTCATTATATGGTAGCCCATGTTGATACGGCTTCGCGTCATGTACGTTTGTTTATCGATTTACAGTTGCAGACTCCGTTTGATCAGTTGGGCAAAGTGAAAGCTATTTATAAATTGGCGCGCAATGGGAAAACAGTTTACCAGAGCGATAGAGTAGTAGAAACAACGGCTTTTAGACAGATAATGGAACTGCCGAATGCCGATCTTTGGTGGCCCAGAGGCTATGGAGAACCGGCTTTGTACGATGCTACGGTAGAGCTGATAGATGAGAAAGGAAGTGTTGTCTCAATTGATCGGCGACGTATTGGTTTGCGAACCGTCCAGCTTGATCGTACAGATATAAATCTTCCTCCAGATAGACCAGGTCGTTTTTGTTTCATCGTCAATGGTGAAAAGATATTTATTCACGGTACCAACTGGGTTCCTTTGGATGCTATTCATAGCAGAGATGAGAAGTTTTTAGACGAAGCCATACGGATGGCCGTCGACTTAAATTGCAACATGATACGTTGTTGGGGGGGGAATGTGTACGAAGATCATCGTTTTTTTGATCTTTGTGATGAGAACGGTATCATGGTTTGGCAAGATTTTACAATGGGATGTACATTTTATCCCCAGCGATCGACATTTACAAACGCATTGGAAAAAGAGATCATTGATGTAGTATGCAAGTTGCGTAATCATGCTTCGCTGGCATTATGGTCGGGCAATAACGAAGACGATAGCGCATTGCGTTGGACTTTGGCACCGTTCAACATTAATCCGAACGAAGATGTTGTGAGTAGAAAGGTTATCGCATCTGTGTGTTATGAGTTCGATCCTACGCGCCCGTATCTGCCCAGTTCGCCTTATTATAGTCAGGAGGTGTACGAGAAAGGTAGTGCAGATCAGTATTTACCCGAAAATCATTTGTGGGGACCTCGTGGTTATTATAAAGACGGCTATTACTCGGCCGCTACGTGTTGTTTTGTAAGTGAGATCGGTTATCATGGCTGTCCGAACTTGGAAAGCTTGAAAAAGATGATGACAAAAGACTGTGTCTACCCTTGGACAAAGGGGCATGAGTGGAACGATGAATGGGTAACCAAATCGGTACGCAGATTTCCGTCGATGGGTAAACAGTACGATCGTAATAACCTAATGATTAATCAAATCAAGCTGATGTTCGGCCATGTTCCGACGAAAATAGAAGACTATATCTTTGCTTCGCAATCGGTACAGGCAGAAGCAATGAAGTATTTTATCGAAATGTGGCGAGGCAAGAAATTCAGCGATAAGAGCGGCATCATCTGGTGGAACCTAAGAGATGGCTGGCCTGTAATCTCAGATGCAGTGGTAGATTATTATAACTCGAAAAAGATGGCTTATTATTTTATCAAGAATGTACAGCATAATACTTGTGTCATGGTTAATGATGCAACAGCAGAAGGGCATCCGTTAGTTGCTGTTAATGATACGCGACAGCCACAGACAGGAAACGTGACGGTTACTGATGTCGAATCGGGAAAGAAAATCTATGAAGGAAAATACGAGGTGGGTGCCAATGGCCGAACCGCTATTGCTTCTTTGCCTACACAAGCAGGACAAGGTATGTTCTTAATTCGATATACGGTAGGTGAAAAAGCTATGGCCAATCATTATCTTTATGGGCAGATACCATTTGATCTCAAATATTATAAAAAGCTATTGGATAAAACAGGAATATACGTTAAAAAATAACAGAAATGAAAGAAAACCTCTTAGGAATAGACATAGGCGGTACAAAGTGTGCCGTGATCTATGGTATTAAGGATGGAGAGACAGTAGAAATCGTTGATAAGAGTGTATTTGCTACTACAAAAGTGAATGAGACGATAGCACAAATATTGAAAGAAACCGATGCTATGATGAGTAAACACATGTTGAGTAGTGCGAATACGAATGCGATAGGCATTTGCTGTGGAGGTCCGCTCGATAGTAAAAAGGGTGTTGTTATGTCGCCTCCGAACTTGCCGGGATGGGACAATATTCCCATTGTATCGGAAGTAGAGAAATTAACCGGTATAAAAACAAGCCTGCATAACGATGCCAATGCTTGTGCCTTAGCCGAATGGAAGTTCGGTGCAGGACGCGGAACTGAGAATATGGTGTTTCTGACTTTTGGCACGGGACTTGGTGCCGGCCTTATTTTAGATGGGAAATTGTATACCGGCACCAATGATAATGCCGGAGAAGTAGGCCATATTCGACTTTCAAAGTTCGGCCCCGTAGGTTATGGGAAGGCCGGTTCGTTCGAAGGATTTGCCAGCGGTGGCGGTATTGCTCAGTTGGCTAAAACAGCATTAAAAGAGCAGATGCAAGTAGGCAAAAGCGTGTCTTGGTGCTCAAGAGAAGATGTAGAACATGTTACGGCACGACAGGTAGCCGAGGCTGCACATACAGGCGACGACTTAGCTTGCCGAGTTTATGAAACTTCTGCAGTCTATTTGGGTAAAGGATTATCTGTAATTATCGATATATTGAATCCGGAGGTAATTGTCATAGGTGGTATTTATACTCGTAATAAAGATATGATGGAACCCGTGATGCAACGCATCATCGAGCGTGAAGCGCTCGATTGTGCTACCAGCGTATGTCGAATTCGACCGGCAGAGTTAGGAGAGCAGATTGGCGATTATGCGGCTTTGTCAGTAGCCGCAGCGCTGATGGACTGATCATAAACAGCTTTGCTGTACAGTAAAAATATTTTTTTGCCCCGCTTCGCCATCAAATTATGAGAATAACGAATTTTTCATGCCGGCGAACACTTCGCCGGAGCCAAAAACGAATTTTTCATGCTGGCGAACACTTCGC
>CAUQAO010000032.1:0-19603 GCA_963515815.1 uncultured Prevotella sp. | reverse complement strand
TATCACACACTTTGGCTTCGGTGGTTCGAGAGAATCGCCGAAGCTTTTTTGGTGTTGCTATGTCAGAAATATATGCTATATTTGCACGGTCTACAAATTGGGAATCGGCAAAAAACAGACGTAATTAAAATCAATGATATCGATAGAAGGATTGAAAGTAGAATTCGGTGTGAAACCGCTGTTCAGTGATGTAAGTTTCGTAATCAATGAGCGCGATCGGATTGCACTGGTCGGTAAGAACGGTGCTGGAAAATCGACCCTGCTCAAGATATTGAACAGAGGGCAGAAACCTACGTCGGGCACGGTTGCCATACCCAGCGATACGACCATAGGCTATCTTCCGCAGGTGATGAAGATTGCCGACCATACTACGGTGAAGGAGGAAACACGCAAGGCTTTTGCCGGGAATACCCGGCTGAAGGAGCGCATCGACGACATGCAGAATGAACTGGGCCTGCGCACCGACTATGAGAGCGACTCGTACCTACAGCTGGTAGAACGGTTCGCGCAAGAGCATGAGCGGTATATGATGATGGGCGGCGAGAATTATGAGGCCGAAATAGAGCGCACGTTGACGGGGCTGGGTTTTTTGAAGACCGATTTCGAACGGCCTACTTCCGAGTTTTCGGGCGGATGGCGCATGCGAATAGAGCTGGCGAAGATACTGCTTCAGCGGCCCGACGTATTGTTGCTGGACGAGCCGACCAATCATCTCGACATCGAATCAATACAATGGCTCGAGCAGTTCCTGGCGCAGTCGGCCAAGGCTGTGGTGCTGGTAAGCCACGACCGGGCGTTTATCAACAATGTAACCAACCGTACCATCGAAATTACCTGCGGACATATCGAAGATTATCGAGTGGGGTACGATGCGTATGTAAAGCTGCGCGCAGAACGGCGCGAGCAGCAACTGCGGGCGTATGAGAATCAGCAACGGGAGATGGCCGACACGCGAGCGTTTATCGAACGCTTCAGGTATAAACCCTCGAAAGCCGTGCAGGTGCAGAGCCGAATCAAACAATTGGCCAAGATGGTGCCCATCGAGGTAGACGAGGTGGACAGCCGGACGATGCACCTGAAGTTTCCGCCCTGTTTGCGTAGCGGCGATTATCCCGTCATCTGCGACGGGGTGCGCAAGGATTACGGCGCGCACACGGTCTTTTCGGACGTGACGTTTACCATTAAGCGAGGCGAGAAGGTGGCCTTCATCGGTAAGAACGGCGAGGGCAAATCGACGCTGGTGAAGTGTATCATGAACGAGATTCCGTACACGGGTATGCTGAAGGTCGGGCATAACGTTCAGATCGGTTACTTTGCGCAGAACCAGGCGCAATTGCTGGACGAGCGCCTCTCTATCTACGAAACGATTGACCGGGTGGCCAAGGGCGATATGCGGTTGAAGATAAACGATCTGCTGGGTGCTTTTATGTTTGGCGGCGAGACGGCCGAGAAGAAGGTCAAGGTGCTTTCGGGCGGCGAACGCAGTAGGTTGGCAATGATTCGGTTGTTGCTCGAACCGGTTAACCTGCTGATCTTGGACGAGCCGACGAACCATCTCGATATGCAATCGAAAGATGTTTTGAAAGAAGCCATAAAGGCTTTCGACGGCACGGTGATCGTGGTGAGTCACGATCGCGATTTTCTCGACGGTCTTGTCACGAAGGTTTACGAATTCGGCGGCGGTCGGGTTAAAGAACATTTGGGCGGCATCTACGAGTTTATCAGAAACTATTCGAAGTTGGCGGGCAATGCGTCCTACCTTTCCGGGCAGCTTCAAACCACCACGATCGATGCCGTACTGACGCGCAAAACAGAGGCCGACGTGCCCACGCCATCGGCTACAATCGCGTCTGCCGAAACCAAAGGCAACGAGGCTTACCAGCAGCACAAAGAGCAGCAAAAACAGCTGCGTAAGCTGAAAAAAGTAATCGAAGAAAGCGAGAAGAAAATTGCAAGCATGGAACGACGTATCGAAGAACTGAACGCAATCTTGTCGCAACCCGAAAATGCTTCTGACATGGAGCTGGTGACCGAATATACCTCGACGCAGCGAGTGCTGGATACAGAAAACGAGCGCTGGATACGGTTGAGCGAAGAGTTAGAACAGTTGAAATAACATAATTATGAAGATGAAACAATTATTTCCGATGATGCTGATGGTTGCCGCTCCTTCGGCAACGATGGCACAGTCGAAGTCGGGGCTCATCGAGTCGAACTTCGACAAATCAGTGCGTGCTGCCGACGATTTCTATCGGTTTGCCACGGGCGGTTGGCAGAAAAAGAATCCGCTACCGGCAGCTTATTCGCGCTTCGGCAGTTTCGACCAGTTGACCGAAGATAACAACAAACGCATCAATTCGATACTGAACGAACTGCAGAAAAAGACCTACAAGCAAGGAAGCATCGAGCAAAAACTGTCGGATTTCTATAAGCTGGCGATGGATTCCGTGCGCAGAAACAACGAAGGTTACCAGCCGGTCAAGGGCTTGCTGGACGAGATTGAGGGCGCGAAAGCCAAAGCCGATCTGGAGCAACTACAGCTAAAGTATGCCGCTTTCGGGTACGGCATTCCGTTCAGTTCGTACTTCAGCGCCGACGAAAAGAATGTCACGATGAACATTCTGAGTATCAGTCAGGGCGGATTGACGCTGGGGCAAAAAGATTATTATCTGAATAACGACGCCGCAACTGTTGCCATTCGCGATGCTTACAAGAAGCACATCGCCCGCATGTTCGGTCTTTACGGTTTTGATCGGATGCAGGCCGAGGCAAAGGCCGCCATCGTCTTCAAGACCGAGACGGCACTCGCGCTGATTTCTAAAAGCGTAACAGAGCTGCGCGATCCGCAGGCTAATTACAATAAACTCACGCTTCAGGCTTTTGCGGAGCAGTATCCGCATATCCATCTCGAGGCGCTGGCTAACGCCGAGGGTGTGAAGAGTGAGTTGATACAAGAGCTGATCGTTGGTCAACCGCAGTTCTTGGCCGGCTACGATAAGCTGGTGGATGCCGCTACGGCCGACGATCTGCGGGCCATGATGGAGTGGGATGTGATTCAAAGCTCGTGCAACTATCTGAGCGACGAAATTCGGTTGGCCAACTTCGAGTTCTTCGGAAAGACCATGAGTGGCCGTAAAGAAGACTATCCCCTGAAGAAGCGAGCCACCATGCAGGTTGACGCGCAGATGGGAATGGCGCTCGGCAAGATGTATGTAGCGCGCTACTTCCCTGAATCGTCGAAAAAGATGATGGAACAGCTGGTGCGCAATCTGCAGACCTCTTTAAGCCAGCGTATTGACGCGCAGACATGGATGAGCGACACGACGAAAGCCGCCGCCCATAAAAAGTTAGATCGCTTTTACGTCAAGATCGGCTATCCCGACAAGTGGCGCGATTACGCCGATTTGACGATCGACGCCCAGAAGTCGTTTTACGAGAACGTCGTGGCATGTCGGCAATTCGCACACGACAAGCATATCGAAGAGCGGGCAGGCAAGCCTGTGGATAAAGACGAATGGCTGATGACGCCGCAAACCGTCAATGCTTACTATAATCCGACCACCAACGAAATATGCTTCCCGGCCGGAATACTGCAATATCCGTTTTTCGATCCGAAGGCCGACGAGGCTTTCAACTATGGAGCCATCGGCGTAGTGATAGGGCACGAGATGACGCACGGCTTCGATGATCAGGGCCGACAGTACGATGCCGATGGAAACATGCACGACTGGTGGACGGCTACCGATGCCGAAGACTTCAATCGTCGGGCCGATATGTATGCCGACTTCTTCTCGAACATCAAGGTGCTGCCCGATTTGAATGCCAACGGTCGTTTTACGTTGGGCGAGAACCTGGCCGATCACGGCGGGCTGCAAGTAAGTTTCTACGCTTATAAAAACGCCACGGCACAGAAACCGCTGAAAACCAAAGACGGTTTTACCGCCGATCAGCGCTTTTTCCTGGCCTATGCAGGCGTGTGGGGACAGAACATTACCGAACAGGAGATACGCAACCGCGTGAAACGCGATCCGCATGCCCTGGGCAAGTGGCGCGTCAACGGTGCGCTTCCGCACATCGATGCCTGGTACGAGGCATTCGATGTAAAGCCCGGCGACAAGCTTTTCATTCCGAAAGCCGACCGGCTGGAGTTGTGGTAAGATTTGTAAAATCAATAAAAAAATCTATTTACTAAAAACGATTTAATCATGAAGGTTCATGAATACCAGGCGAAAGCCTTTTTTGCACAGTATGGCGTGCCTGTAGACCATAGCGTGCTGTGCCGTTCGGTCGACGAGGCTGTTGCGGCTTACCGCACGCTGGGTTCGGCGCGCGCAGTTGTCAAAGCCCAGGTACATACCGGCGGCAGAGGAAAGGCTGGCGGCGTGAAAGTTGCCGGCAATGAAGACGAGGTGCGACAGTATGCCTCGCAGATTTTGGGAATGGATATCAAAGGCTTTACGGTCGACAGAATTTTGGTAGGCCAGGCCGTCGATATCGTTTCCGAGTATTATGTCAGCATCGTGATCGACCGCAAAGCCAAGTCGGCCCTGCTGATGCTGAGCCGTGAGGGCGGAATGGACATCGAATCGGTGGCCCGCGACACGCCCGAGAAGATACACAAGATAGCCATCGACCCCTTTGTCGGTATGCCCGATTATCTGGCCAGACAGGCGGCGTTCTGCCTGTTCGACGATATGGCGCACGTCAAGCAGGCCGTCCCGATCTTTCAACGCCTGTACCGGCTGTTCGTAGAGAAAGACGCTTCGCTGGCCGAGATCAATCCGCTGGTGCTCACGAAAGACGGAATGCTGAAAGCCATCGACGCCAAGATGACTTTCGACAACAACGCCCTGTCCCGCCATCCCGACGTGTTCGAACTTTTCGAACCTACGCCCGATGAGCGAAAAGAACAGGAGGCTAAAGAAAAAGGATTCAGCTACGTGAACCTGGGTGGCGAAATCGGCTGCATGGTCAACGGTGCCGGACTGGCGATGGCCACGATGGATATGATAAAACTGTATGGCGGACAGCCCGCCAACTTCCTCGACATCGGCGGAAGTTCCAACCCCACGAAAATAGTAGAGGCCATGAAACTGCTACTGGCCGATGAGCATGTGTGCGTGGTGCTGATCAACATCTTCGGCGGAATTACCCGATGCGACGACGTGGCCCGCGGACTGATCGAAGCATTCCGACAGCTCGATACCGACATGCCTATCGTGATTCGCCTCACCGGAACCAATGAACAGCAGGGCCGCGAGCTGCTGAAGGGAACCCGATTCCATGTGGCACAGACCATGGGCCAGGCCGGGCGAATGGCTGTAGAACTGGTCGCACAAGCCAAAAAGTAACACAGTAGAAGTCTAATCCTATTAACAAAAATCATCACGCAATGAGTATATTGATCAATAAAGAAACACGCCTGATCGTGCAAGGCATAACAGGTCGCGACGGCGCCTTCCATGCCGCCAAGATGCAGGCTTACGGAACGCGAGTAGTAGGCGGAACATCGCCTGGGAAAGCCGGACAGACGGTAGAAGGAATACCCGTATTCAACACTGTAAAAAACGCCATCGGGGCAACCGGCGCCAATACCTCGGTTATTTTCGTGCCCGCACAGTTTGCCAAAGACGCCATGTTGGAAGCGGCCGACGCCGGCATCAGCCTCATCGTCTGCATTACCGAGGGCGTACCCACGCTCGACGTCGTGACGGCCCATCGCTATATCAGCGACAAGGGTGCGCGGCTCATTGGTCCCAACTGTCCCGGTCTGATATCGCCCGAGCAGAGCATGGTAGGCATCATGCCCACCGGCATCTTTAAAAAAGGACGAACGGGCGTTATCAGCCGAAGCGGAACCCTGACCTATCAGGTCGTTGCCGAACTGACTGCAGCCGGCATGGGCCAGTCGACGGCCATCGGTGTGGGCGGCGATCCTATCGTGGGGCTTTATTTCCAAGAGCTGTTGGAGATGCTCCAAAACGACGACCAAACCGATAGCATTGCCTTGATCGGCGAAATAGGCGGCGACGCCGAAGAGCGCGCAGCCGAATACATCAAACATCATGTAACTAAACCCGTCGTGGCCTTTATCTCGGGCCGCGAAGCCCCCAAGGGCAAACAGATGGGCCATGCCGGCGCCATTATCTCGAGCGGATCGGGCACGGCGGCCGAAAAGATTGCCGCTTTCGAGGCTGTCGGCGTTCCTGTAGCACGCGAAACCAGCGAAATTCCGACACTGCTGAAACAGCGGCTGTAAAAATCACGTCGCAAATAGCTAAATCCCTGCCGTTTCGTAGCGAAGCGGCAGGGATTTTTCGTGTTTCTACGTTTCAGCGACCGGAAAAGGGGCGGTTTTTGGCTTCATCCGTCTGAAATCGGCCGAAAACCTTTGGTATCTTCGCATAAACGGCGAGGAATGGCTGCCCCACGCGGCCGCAGCAGGCCCAAACCGAGTGTCGAGCGGCCCGAATTGGTCGACGAAAGGCTTTATTCATATTGTAAAGTATTAACAGTTGAACTGTTTTTATATTTCATTATCAAAACAATTAAACAGTTGAACTGTTATTATAATTTATTGATTTTTCGGAAAAACAGTTCAACTGTCATTATATTTCATTAACATTTTACAAAAACAGTTCAACTGTTATTGTGATTCATTAACGTTTCAGAAAAACAGTTGAAATGTTGTTACGTTTCTTTAATTTTTTATAATGACAGTTGAACTGTTGAAATGAAGAAAAATTTTATAAGCTTAACAGTCGAACTGTTGAGCAGTAGAAACGGTGAATAAGCAAAAAATGGAACGATTGTTGGCCGAAAACGACCGCGCGAATCGAATTGTCTGCGGTATCTGGCGACTCGCACAACGGATTCTGCCACGTGGCGGTCGTTTTCTCGGGCACACGGGTTTGTTTAGGCCTTTCGGCGCATGTTTCATCGATTTTCCTTAACTTTGTATCGTATTTTTTTTAAGCAATCTCTTTTTTACATCCGATTCATCCATGCCTTTAAGATTACCCGACCATTTACCGGCCATCGAGCGCCTGAAACTTGAAAACATCTTCGTGATGAACGAGAGTCGTGCGCACAATCAGGAGATACGACCGTTGAAGATCGTTGTGCTGAACCTGATGCCGCTGAAGATTACCACCGAAACCGATCTGATCAGGCTGCTTTCCAATACGCCGCTTCAGATGGAGCTGACGTTTATGCGGCTGAAAAGTCACACGCCCAAGAACACGCCGGTAGCGCACATGATGATGTTTTACCGCGATTTCGACGAGCTGAAAGACCTGAACTGGGACGGTATGATCATTACCGGGGCACCGGTAGAGCTTCTGCCTTTCGAGCAGGTGACGTATTGGCAAGAGGTGAGCAGTATTTTTTCGTGGGCTCGCACGCATGTTACGTCTACGCTTTATATTTGCTGGGCGGCTCAGGCCGGGCTGTACCATCATTACGGGGTGCCGAAGTATGCGATGCGGAAGAAGCTGTTCGGCGTCTTCGAACAACATACGCTGATGCCTCGGTTGCCTATATTCCGCGGTTTCGACGATGTATTCAACATGCCGCAGAGTCGGCATACCGAGATCAGGCGCCAGGATGTGTTGGGCTGCGAGGCGTTGTCGATCATTGCAGAGTCGGTCGACGACGGTAGCGTCAGTATGGTGATGGCGCGCGGCGGCAGAGAATTTTTTATTACCGGTCATCTGGAGTATGCACCCGACACGCTCGATAAAGAGTTTCGCCGCGACTACGGTAAACGCAACGATGTAAGTTTGCCTGAGCATTATTATCGCGACGATAATCCCGACAACCCGCCGCTGGTAACGTGGCGGGCGCATGCCAATCTGTTGTTCAGTAACTGGATCAATTATTATGTTTATCAAGAAACGCCGTACGATATCAACGAGATTCGTTGAGCATCGACGGTGCGTAAAACGCTGCTGTTATGCGTAAATTAGAGCTTCTGGCACCAGCCAAAGACCTGGAGTGCGGCATCGCGGCCATAGATCATGGCGCCGACGCGGTGTATATCGGAGCGCCGAGTTTTGGCGCAAGGGCTGCGGCGGGCAATTCGGTCGACGATATCAGGAGGCTCTGCGCATATGCGCATCCGTTCGGGGCGAAGGTGTATGTAACCGTCAACACCATTGTGTACGAAGGCGAGCTGGACGAGGCGCGGGCATTGTTGGCCGACTTGACCGGCGTGGGTGTCGACGCCCTGATCGTGCAAGACATGGCCGTGTTCGATCTGCTGCCGAAAGATGCCGGTCGGCTGCCTGTACTGCATGCCAGTACGCAGACCGACAACCGAACGATTGAAAAGGTAGCGTGGCTGCAGGGGTTGGGTTTCGAACGTGTAGTCTTGGCACGCGAACTGTCGCTGGCCGATATCGACAGCATTCATAAGGCCGTGCCTTCGGTCGAGTTAGAGGCGTTTGTGCACGGTGCGTTGTGCGTGGCTTATTCGGGGCTTTGTTATGCTTCGCAGTTCTGTTTCGGTCGAAGCGCCAATCGGGGAGAATGTGCTCATTTCTGCAGAATGAAGTTCGATTTGGTCGATTCGCGCGGAACTGAAATCGTGCATCAGCGCTATTTGCTCTCGCTGAAAGATATGTGCCGCATCGACGATCTCGAAAGGCTGGCCGATTCGGGCGTTTGTTCGTTCAAAATAGAGGGGCGGCTGAAAGATGTTGCGTATGTAAAGAACGTGGTGTCGGCTTATGCCGAACGTCTCGATCGTATTGTGGAGCGGCGTAAAACCGACTATTATCGTGCGTCGTTGGGGCGGGTGAATTATCTTTTCGAACCCAATTTACAGAAAACTTTCAACAGGGGGTACACTGATTTCTTTTTGCATCGGCGGCAGCCCGATATCTACTCGCCCAATACGCCGAAGGCCCTGGGTGAGTATGTAGGAAAGGTGAAAGAAGTGGGGCGGCAGAGCTTCAGCGTTGCCGGTACGGCGTGTTTTGCCAATGGCGACGGCCTGTGTTTTGTGAACGGCGCAGGCCAATTGGAAGGTTTTCGCATCAATCGGGCGGAAGGCAACCGACTGTTTCCGCAGAAACTGCCTGCCGGTCTGCAAACCGGTATGGCTCTGTACCGCAACAACGACGAAGCATTCGGGAAAATTCTGGGCGGTAAGACGGCCGAACGTAAAATAGCACTCCGCCTGTCGCTGGCTCCGACGCCGACGGGGGTCGCTCTCACCGTTGCGGGGCAGGGACTTGAGACGGTTCGCCGCGAACTGACGGTCGAAAAGCAGCCGGCGCAAAAGCCGCAACGCGATAATATACTGCGGCAGTTGAGCAAGGTCGGCGGCACGATATACAGCGTCGAGCACGTTGAACTGACGGGCGATGTAGATCGTAGTTTTATTCCCTCCAGTCTGTTGGCCGATCTGCGCAGGCAGGCCGTCGAGGCACTCCGTCCGGCTTCGATACCGGTTGCCCGATCTATTGTTTCTCATGCAACCGCAACCCGCAGCCTTACTTGGCATCCCGAATATAAGCGATTCCCCTATTTATACAACATTTCGAATTCGGTTGCCAAAGCCTTTTATCAGCACCGAGGACTGAAAAATGCGGCCGAAGCCTACGAGGTCGATTCGGCTAGCTCCGACCCATCGCCTATGTTGGTGATGCAATGCAAACACTGTATTCGCTACAGTTTGGGCTATTGTACGAAATATGGCGGACAGAAACCGGTATGGAAAGAACCTTTGTCGTTGCGTCTGGGCGATGGTCGGAGCTTCCGATTAGAGTTTAAATGCGACGAATGCCAGATGAATATTTACACCGACCGCTAAACGAATGAGGAGTAGAAAACATGAAACAAGAAAACCGTAAACTGAAAATGAAAGCTGGTATCGCGCGGTGGGTACTTGCGATCAGTGTACTGCTCTTTACGGCTTGCTACCACAATCGGCCGCAAACATCCGAGGCGCTCGTCGAACTGAGCGAACAGCAACTGGATTCCATTCATTTCTTTTCAAAGCATCATTACACGCGCAATTATAACTTTATTGTCAAAAGCGATTCTATCGTCTTGTTGAAACAACAGCCCGAGGAGGTCCTTTCGGGGTTGATGACCGACTCGTTGTCGATGAAGAAGGGTGATCATGTGGTGGTTGCCGATATCCGTACGATATCGGCCGACGCACAAGATTCGGTATGGATTCAGCTTGCCAGCGACCAGCATACATTCGGATGGATACACGAATCGGAAATGTTGCCACGCGTTGTTCCTGATGATCCTATTTCGCAGTTCATCTCAACCTTCTCGGATGTTCATTTGCTGATATTCCTTATCGTCATCACCTCGATAGCTTTTGCTTATTGGATGCGCCGCCTGTTGAAAGCGAATGCCCGAATCGTGCATTTTCGCGATATCGATTCGTTCTATCCCTCGCTCTTGTGTCTTATTGTTGCTTCGTCGGCGGTATTGTATTCCAGCATACAAATGTTCGTTCCTGATGTGTGGCGGCATTTCTATTATCATCCTACGCTTAATCCGTTTTCTGTACCTTTTCTGCTTTCTGTTTTCCTGCTCTCGGTTTGGTCGATGCTTATTGTCGGTTTGGCTGCCGTCGACGACGTTCGCCACCAGTTGCCGTTGAGCGATGCATTGATGTATCTCAGCGGAATGGTTGCCGTATGTGCCGTTAATTACATCATTTTCGGACTCTTTACCCTTTATTATATAGGCTATCCGTTGTTGGTCGTTTACTTTGTTTTTACCTTGTACCGGTACTATCGCCATTCGCGAACAAGCTATGTATGCGGTCACTGTGGCGCCACGCTCCATCGTAAAGGTCGGTGTCCACACTGTGGAGTTATCAATGCGTAGACGTGCTTTTGCGAGACAGTCTATGATGTCAAAAAACATCCAATTTATTTGTCGTTCCCAGCGGTTTGAACTATCTTTGCAATAAGATTTCATATTGCAACTTTTTAGGTTATTATAACGTCTTAGCAGAATGAAAAAGATAATCGGAAAAATCGTTTTAGTCTCCCTGTTCATTATCCCCGGAGTTTTTATGAGCTGTGGAAATAGGGCCGAGAAAGACTTGAATAGACTGTTGACGGATATGATAAAATATGATCATGCCATTGATCATGATGAATGGATGGAATTGAAAGAGTTTTTGGATGCAAATAAGTTGCATTTCGAACGATTCTACCGAGATGGACAGGTCGACGCGGAAGCGATAAAACAATATATTAAGAACTGGGCCGAAAAACGTCGCGACGAACAGCAAATCAACTTTTCGGGAATGGAAACAGCTACGCTTAAGGTCAATTTCTTTCTCGAACGGTCGGGGTCTATGATCGCTTATGATGCGCCGTCTGGCGATGGCTCGTTCAAAGCCGCCATCGTTCAAATGCTCAATAATCTACCGGGAAATAATGAATCGCATAAGATTTATGTTGTCAATAGTTCGATAAACGCCTATCCGAAGGGATTTAATAAGTTTCTGACCGATACCAATATTTTTGATGCCACAAACGGGATAGGCGATGCAAGCTATACGGATTTCGGGGCGATATTCGATAAAATCCTTAACAAAACAAAGAGCGATGAACTGAGTATTTTAGTAACGGACATGATATATTCTACCAAGACGATGGTCGGCGTAAATGCACAAAAAATCTTTTCCGAGGCACAAGGTATGACGAATGCCGTATTCAAAAGCGAGGTAAAGAATAAATCGATGTTGATTATTAAGATGATCGGCTCGTATAATGGGCTGTATTATGCTTACAACTCACCTTCTAGAGGACAGATGTATAATGGCAAGCGACCGTATTATATCGTGATTGTAGGCGATAACGACAACATAGCACGTCTGACTACCGATCGGAATTACGAGGCGTTTGTTCGCTTCTCGCAGTTGAGAGGTTATGAAAATATGTATCTGTTTGAAACCGACGATATGTATAAGCCCTACTATTCGCTTTTATTAAACCATCCGGAGATACGCGGGAGATTTCAACCGGAACGAGGACAAGGATCCGAAATCAGATCTATAGTGAATGTTGAGCCTGATCGTAATAGCGGAGAAATACGATTGGTAATGGCAGTAGATCTAAGTAAAATGCTCATAGACCTTCACTATCTGACTGATATAAAGAATTATCAGGTAGAGGCTGACGATAGAATAGAAATAAAAGACATTCGACCTATCAATAAGTCGGATGTCACACCTGCAGAGAAAAAGTATATCGGTTCGGCTACCCATTTGTTTGTTTTGACAGCTTCTGAACTGAAGAATGATCAAAAGGTAGAAATAAAATTGTTGAATCGCTTACCCGAATGGATCGCATCCTCGTCGAACGATAATGATACAGTGGTAGACGGCCGTACCACTTTTGGTCTGAAATATTTGCTGCAAGGTATTTACAATTGTTATGAAAAGCATTCGGACGGTGTGCCTTATTATTATAAGATGATACTAAGATTTTCGAGATAGGAAAGTTTTCGAAATACGAATGTATGATAATGGCCTAAATAAAGATATGAAAAAAAATACGATATTATTGATAGCCGGCATTGTTGTAACGCTATTGTTTTTGCTTTTTGTCACGCCTCTGTTCGAGTCGTTGTTTTACGAAAGAGAATTTTCTAATGAGATGTATTCGGTTAATCTTTACTTTGTTGTATCCATTGTGAGTGTGCTTGTGGCGTGGAGTTTTGCTGGAATTTTTTATTATGTCATCAATTCGGTGAGCTTTTCTCGGTGGTATCATTGGCTCATAGTACAGATTGCCGCTATGATAGCAGCCCCATCGGTGAACTATATATATGCCAATAACATCTTTTCTGCCGATGGTCTCGATTTCAGTGCACAGTTATTCAGCTTTAGTATGGTCAATTTGTTTGTAGAAGGCGTACTCTTTATCGTGGTTAGTTTTTCCATTCGTTGGTGGTCTTCCAATTGTAGACATACGCCGATACCTGAATAATAAGGGAGCGTTTACGACATGTTTCAATAATAAGTTATAATAGTGAGACTCTTTTTATTTTTAGTTGGTGGTACCGGTTCGCGTGTAATGCGCCCGTTAATAATGCAGTTAGCCGCCGGAATACATCCGTTAAATGAGACCGGCCAAGCTGTTCCGCTTGAAATTGTTCCGATAATAGTCGATCCGCATAAAGCAAACGAAGACTTGAAACGTACAGATAATCTGTTGCGTTGGTACAAAGAGATACGCCGAACTATGTACGGAGAGACCGTTGATGTAAGTAAAGGATTTTTCTCGGTCAAAATATCGACACTGAATGATATATTGCCTAACGGTAGTAATTTGAGCGATTCGTTTCTCTTTAACATGGGAGCGATCGAGTCAAAGAAGTTTCAGGACTTCATTGCTTATTCGACATTAGATACCGCTAATCAAGCACTTTGTTCGATGATGTTTTCGGACGATCAGCTAAATACAAAGATGGATATTGGTTTTGTCGGATCTCCCAACATCGGATCGGTTGCTCTTAACCAGTTTAAAGATTCGGAAGAGTTCAGACAGTTTTCAAATGTTTTTCACAAGAACGATCGCGTTTTTGTGGTAAGCAGTATTTTTGGAGGTACAGGAGCGGCTGGATATCCCATCATTGTGAAGAATATCCGCAATGCAGGTAATAACATTCAAATAAATAATCGTGGCGATTTGCGCGATGCAAAGATTGGAGCTTTGACGGTTTTGCCTTACTTTAACGTGCAACAAGATGAAAACAGTCCAATCTCTCGTGCCGATTTTATTTCTAAAACCAAATCGGCATTATTTTATTATCATGACAATCTGACTGGTATTCGCCAAAATGGTGTCGACCTTCCTCTGTCAAAGATCAATGCTTGCTATTATTTAGGGGATGAGATACCCAGCAATCCTTACTTTAATGATCCCGGCAGTAACGGTCAACGGAATGATGCGCATCTGATAGAGTATGTAGGTGCATTGGCAATACTCGATTTTTTACAGATTCCGGATGGTCAATTAGTAACGCGAGAAGGCAAGGCTGTGAATCCTATTTACAAGGAATACGGGCTGAGTAATGATAAGATGACACTTACATTGAAAGATTTTGGCACATCTACCCGTATATATGTCAATAAGCAGTTGGCCAAGTTTCATTTGGCATATATGTATATCACTTACCAATTGAAGAGCGATATCGGACGGGGGTATACGGAAGATAAGCCCGAAATAGGCAATGGTTTTTTATCAACCAATTTCTTTCATACATTAACAAGCGATTTCTTTGTGGCTTATAGATTATGGTTGAAAGAACTGAAGGGCAATCAACGTAGTTTCGAACCCTTTAACTTAACAACGGAAAGATTATCGAATGCATTAAATGAAATCACGCCGAAGAGTGGTCTTTTCAAGTCGACAATCGATTACAAGTCGGTACTCTCGACGTTGAACCATACCAGCCAGCAGGCTTTGAAGACACAAAAATATGGAACAGACCGTGTAGCTTATAAACTGATGGATCTGCTTGATGAGGCATTGGATAAGTTAATTGACGAGAAATTCAATTCCATTGTTTAAAAGATTTGAATCATAAAAAAGGAAAAATCCCATGTCGACAATATTATCATATAACAAAAAGACAACAGGCGAAGGATGGGTTACTTTGACCAACCAGTATAATGCCGATGAGATAGAGATGATAGCCGATCCTAATGCAGGATTGTCGCAGCAGCCTCGCACGGCCATTCCGTCGCCGTTTGCCCAAATGGATTTGGTCAAGAATGCGTTCAAACGGTTGTCAATGCACGTTAACTTGCAAGGTGAATCGATGGACGAGAAGCTTGTTGCCAACGCATTAGACATAGCCCAATTATTCTTTAATTACGGTGAATTGCGCAATAAGTTGAATATTGTTGAATGGAATCGTGCAACTGAGATCGACAGATTGTGTAACTCTCCACAGCATCAATTACTGGGAGAGACGATAGAAATGTTTCTTCAGCAGGATCAAGAGGCGTTCAATTTTAATAAATTAGATCGGCTATTTTTTCTTGTCTATGGCAATCAAGTAATCGGTTCTACATCTCCGGTTACACTGTTTATGGCGTCTCCTAATGCAAAGGAGGGAGTATTCGATATTCCTGTCGAACAGAATGTAAAGCTCTTTGCTTTATGGAGGCCACTTTATATGCGCGACGAGCGTTTCGTTAAATACATCTATGCATTGTTCACCGCTTATCCCGATTTAAAAAAATACTGCGGCGAGGTAAATGCTTATCTCATAGCGAACCTACCTCTATTGTCCCAGGCTTTGCAAAGTGCTATTTTGAATGAGATCGGGAATCCGTCTGCTATGGATCTGATGAACGTAGAAAGGGCACGCACCTATTTAGTCAATAATTACCGACAGATGGACGAAGGTGTACAGGCTTTGGGTATTCCTTTTTACAGTTGTCGTCCGGAAGATGTACAAGCAGCCATTTCTTCCAGCGATTTAAAAATGGTACCTTCACGGCCTGTCGACGATGTCGTTCCGCTTGTGTTGCAGAATCATCTGAATACGACGCAAACAGATATTTTCAAATATATTACCGGCGCATGGGACGATACTATCGTTATTAAGCCGGAAGATTATGTGGCAGTTCCCGAAAAGCGTATTCTTCCGGCTACGACGCATCAGTATCCGTGGTTGACAGACGATGATTTCCTTCAACCTGCGCTAATTAAACTTGATTATACGATAGATCGCGACTGCTTCTTTGACGGTAACTTGTCGACAGGTTCGCGTGATACTGACGACTGCAATTTTCTCCTTCCATTGAAGCCTTTATACTTTAAGTATTTCAATGTAAAAGATCTTTGGGGAACAATCAATGGGCGTCCCCGATTTGAAATGGAGCATAACCTGTCAGGTCAGATGGAAACGGTAACGGTAACGTTGCGTATTCCGGTGCAAAAAGAACGCCATTTCATAACGTTTCAGCGCGTTTATGTGTCAGCCCAGCATGTCGATTTGTCATATGATAAGAAAAACAATCATGGTTATTTTATTACGGTTCCATTCGCTTTGAGTGTTTTTCCGTTTGTAAAAACGCCGGGATTGAAGCAGTATAATGTCCAATTGGTCGATAGGGCATTAGGTGCGTTGGAGAATTTTCGACTGAATCTTACTTTTTATAAAGACGGTTACCGTAATGGAGTACACGATAAAGACGTACTGATCAGAGACCGGTCGTTGAAGTCAGAAAAGCGTGTCGGTTCACGTTATTACCGTTTGCAGAGCGGTTTCGATTATATCAATGTAACGCTTATCGACGATCATGGTAATCTTTCGGCCGAAGGAGTAATGTGTCCCAGGTGGCCCGAGTATATACAGGGGCATGACAGTTTCACCTTTGCCGTCGACTTCGGTACGACAAATACGCATGTAGAGGCAATGCTTTCGAGCGATATGCCGATGCCTTTGACCATTAGTTCTACAGCTCGCGAACGATTGATGGCTACGTCTTACAATGGCGAAAGCATCTTGTACGATGTTATTATGAAGCAGGAATTCTTGCCCAAGACCATCGGCGCCGATTATGGTTTCCCGCAACGCACTGTCATTTCAGAGTGCGAACGCATGGATGCTGTTCATGTCGATCAGATTGTTGCTTTGGGCGATGCCAATATTCCGTTTATTTACGAGAAAGAATCGATAGGTTACGGCAATCGGATCGTGCCCAATTTAAAATGGTCTACTGAGATATCAAACAGTAAAAGGGTTCGTGCCTATCTTATCGAATTGGCATTGTTGATGCGCACAAAGGTGCTGTTAGAGAATGGCGATATGGCCAAAACACGTTTAGTTTGGTTTTATCCGTTGTCGATGAAAATAGGAAATGTGCGAAAATTGGGCGAGATGTGGGCCAAGACTTTCAGCGAAGTGTTCGGTATTTCGGTAACAGAATCTAACCTTATACAAATGCCTGAGAGTGTTGCACCTTATTATTTCTATAAAAGTTCGAGTGCGTTTAAGGGAGCAGCAAGTACGGTAGTCAGTATCGATATCGGCGGAGGGTCAAGCGATGTGGTCGTGTTCGAGAGCAATGTGCAACAGCCTACTATACTCACCTCATTCCGTTTTGCAGCCAATGTGCTGTTTGGTGACGGGTTTTCAGATATTCCTCATGGCGATACCAATCCAATGTTGGTTCAGTATGTCGATTATTTCAAACGTCTGTTCGATAGCGATGATGATAGGTATGGCGAACTAAATGGCATATTGGACGACATAACGGCTAAGCGAAAATCTGAAGATATCAACGCCTTTCTATTTTCTGTCATCAACAATAAGGTGATAAACGGCAACGATGTTTTCTCATACAACATGCGATTGAACGAAGATGGCCGCCGAAAGATTATCTTTATCTACTTCTTTGTAACGCTGATTTACTATGTCGCGCATACGATGAAACATCGGAAACTTGATAAGCCGCGCAGCATTATGTTTTCCGGAACTGGTTCGAAGGTGCTCGACATTGTCGGTAGTCAGCGCGATTTAGACCTGATTTCGCAAGCAGTCATTGAACGAGTGTATGGCGAAGAATACGACAGGGATGGTTTTAATATCGTTATGGAGAAGAAAGAACCGAAGCAGATTACCTGTCGTGGAGCGCTCATGCAGGTAAGCGATGGCGCAGGATGTGAACATGTGCGCCAATTGAACAGGTTGATGGACGACTTTACCAATACCGTGAAGTATAATTATTCCATGCTGCAGAAAGAGCATTTGAAATACCAAGATATGGAAGATGCCCAGATTCGCGCAGCCATTGTCGATCGGGTGCATGCTTATAACGACTTCTTCTGCCAATTATGCGAAGACATCCGTGTCGTAGACCGTTTCCTGGTAGATAACCACAGCTTGCAAATGTTTAAGGAATTGGTGAACAAAGACCTTGAGCACCATCTTATCAACGGATGGAATTTCGTCAATAAGAATCAGGAAGACAAAAACGGCAGCGACGATATTGAAGACACCCTGTTCTTCTATCCCATCATAGGGAGCATTCGGGATAATCTCATCGACAACTTATAAACATACCGAAACAATTATGTTCGAAAGCAAGATAGACCGGCAGATACAAGCCTTGTTAGCGCCCTATGAACGGCAGATCGCCGAACTCGAAAAGCATATCGTTGGACTGAAAAAAGCTTTGAAGCAGCAAGAAGAACGCATATCAGACATAGAACTGAAGGTAGAAGCACTGACCGATGCCGAACAATTGCCCCGACAACAAGCCGGCGGCGCATTGCCCGTCGAAACCTTCGAATCGAACACCCCGTCGGCATCCACGCAAACCGTATTCTATCTGCCAGCTCCCAATGCCGAAGGTGCATTTGCCGAATCTTCCCATCACGAACAAATCGGCAAAAGCATCTATCGATTGTCGTCCAAAGACGGCCTGCGCGGTACATTTATCATGCTCGATACCCCCGATGCCATTGCCACGGCAATGATTAGCATATCGCAGTTTGTCAAGCCCGTTTGCAAAATAAACGGCAACGCCTCGGTACTTCCGCGGCGCATAGAAACCGAAGAAGCGGGAACGGCCGTTTACGAAAACGGCATCTGGCGGGTTACCAACAAGGCTGTAGTAAGGTTTCTATAGAAAAAAAGAGGAAAAGGTTATGCAGGTAAAGTGTCCCAAATGCAGATTCCGTTTCGAAGCAACGATACCTTCAGGAATGACAGAGGTGGGGTGCGTATGCCCCAGATGCGGAACACCGTTTGCGCAGCTCGTTCCCAACGAACCGGCCGATCCGCAAAGCCCCCCGCCCACAGATACAACACCAGCCCACCTGTCTGCGCCCCACCGCAACACCGACGCCGACCATCCATCTTCACAGCCCACCGAGCCATTGACTTGGCAACAAACAGCGCAGCCAAAGCCCTCTGCCGCCCCATCTGCGCCTAACAAGATGCCCCATTCGCAGCCGCCTTTCACCGAAACAATCGGGTGTCTTAAATGGTTCCTCATCCTGTCCGTTGCCGCAATCACGATAATCCTCTTCGGCGTTCGAGGCTGTTTCCAGCCTTCAAAATCCAAGCATATTCACGAAACATCCGTTGCAACCCCCACCGTCGAATATTCGTCGGCCGACGACAATGCGCCCGAAACGGAACCCATACAAGTCGATCCTTTCGAAGAAATACACCCCGGCGAGGCGCCCAGCTGGATACAGGGAACATGGACGTTCGCAACCGATTACGGCGATATAAAGCTCACCATTCAAGACAAGAAAATAACCGAAAGCGTAGGCGACGAAACCGTCAGCGGAACTTTTTATTACGAAAACCGACGCCTGTATTGCGATTTCGGCGATCCCGACAATATCACCATCTACCGATTAGACATGAAGCGGCAACAGATCGATGCCGGCAACGGCATGTTGATGAACAAAGAATATTAAAAGCCCCCTCTTTTTTTGTAACTGTTTGTAAAAAGTTTGGCCGATTAAGATTTATTCCCTACTTTTGCCCCCGTGAGTAATAGAAGCAAAACATACCAGATGAGAGGAGGCGCAAGCCCGGTGCAAGATTTTTTCGAGAATCTTGCAAATTTTACGTCCGATTG
>CAUQAO010000031.1:0-19977 GCA_963515815.1 uncultured Prevotella sp. | reverse complement strand
CGGGTGATTCTGTAAAACCGAGAACAACACTAAAAAGAACTATTGTTCACACTTTTATATTTTGTATCACACTTTGGCTTCGGTGGTTCGAGAGAATCGCCGAAGCTTTTTTTGATTAGTTTATTTTTTTTGTACCTAAGGAATTTTATTAGCGGAAGGTAACTTTTTACAAAAAAGGAGCTAACAAATGTGACAGCCATCCTCTGAACTTTTGCCATGGTGTGCGAAATTTGTTCCACGTATGGGGCGTTAGCAGATAACTGTCTTTCTTTTCACTGTCGAATAACCTGTCGAGTTCTTGTGTTGTGCATGAGTCTATGATAACCGCATTGTTTTCATAATCGAAATTCAGGCTTCGGGCATTGAGATTAGCACTTCCCACGGTACAGAATCGACCATCGACCGTCAACAGTTTAGTGTGATGAAATCCCCGGGTAAACATCCATACTTCTGCTCCTTTTTTCATCAGTTTGTGCGCATTGTAGAATCCGCAATCGGGTGTAAGCGGAATGTCACTGTTAGTTGACAGCATGATTTCTACCTTTACGCCCCGTTCGATAGCGCGCCTGAGCGCTTTCTTGATGCCGCGGTTCAGTGTGAAGTACGGATTGATGATCTTAAGACTGTCGTTGGCGGCATCGATGGCGTTTACATAAAAATAGCGCATGATGTCGTTGCTGATGAGGGGTTCGCGATTGATAATCCCTACTGTTTTGTGTTCTCTGCTGGGACAGGTATCGTTTTTCAGCCCTTCGAAATGAGGCTTCTCGCTCCGGCCGTGATTGTATCCGGCTTCGTCGATATGCTGGCCGCTTACTTTGTTCCACATCTGCAGGAAAATGTGCTGAAGCGTACCGACCTCACTTCCCTCTATTCTGCAGTGTAAGTCATTCCACGAACCTACCTGTTTGGTGCCCTTCAGGTAATAATCGGCTACATTCATGCCCCCCGTATAGGCCACCTGGCCATCGATAATGGCTATTTTGCGGTGGTCGCGGCTGAAAACATGATTGATCCAGGGAAAGACGATCGGATCGAATTTATAAATTTCTACGCCTCTCGATCGGATCGAGTCGAGATGCCTTTTCTTTAGCGGCCGATTGTTCGAAGCGTTTCCGAATGCATCGAATAGGGTTCGCACCTCAACACCTTCGTGTGCTTTTTCTTCCAACAGGCGGAAGAGTGAGTTAGCCAAAGAGTCGTTGCGGAAGTTGAAGTACTCTAAATGTATGCTGCTTTTGGCCTGCCGGATGGCTTTGAACAGGTCGTCGAATTTCTCTTGTCCGTCAATCAGTAGCGTTACGCTGTTATTGTGCGAGAACGAAATTCCTTTTTCGTGCAACTTTTGTACGATAATCGAATCGGATGTCTGTGCATGGATGAATGTACAGAGAAAAAGACTAAGGGCAGTGGTAAGAAACTCTCTCAACGTATGTCGATTGTAGATCATAGCATGCACGAGTAGTGATCGACAACGCCCAGCAGATGATTCGCTTGATCGACCACCAGCACAGTGTGAATCTTGTAAGTGTGCATGATATGTTGTATTTCGGTAATTTTCGTTTCGGGCGTGACGGTTTTTGGATCCAGTGTCATGATATCGCTTACCGTCTTATTGAAAAATTGCGCCTGCCATTTTTCCATTGCACGTCTGATGTCGCCATCCGTTATCAAGCCTACAACCTTGTCGTCTGCTAATGATACGCCCAGCCCCAGTTTGCCTTTGCTTACATGTATAATAGCTTCGCCCAGATTCATCTCTTGCGGGATAACCGGCAGATTGTCAGAACGCATTACATCGGCCGCCGTAGTCAGCAGGCGCTTGCCCAGCTCTCCCCCAGGATGGAACTGTGCGAAATCGTTCGGTTTGAAATTGCGTACCGTCATCAAGGCAACGGCCAATGCGTCGCCCATAGCCAAAGCGGCCGTTGTACTGCTTGTCGGCGCCAGGTTGAGCGGACACGCTTCTTTTTTTACTCGGCACGTGATGTGTGCGTTAGAGTATTTGGCCAACAACGAATGCGGATTACCGCTAATGGCAACGATCGGCACGTGCATGTGCAACACCATGGGCAGGAACCGAAGCAGTTCGTCTGTCTGCCCGCTATTGCTTAGCGCCAGCACAACATCGTCGGGCGTCATCACACCCAAGTCGCCGTGATACACGTCAAGTGGGTTGATAAAAAAGGCCGGTGTACCCGTCGAGGCCAATGTTGCCGCAATTTTTGCACCGATGTTTCCGCTTTTTCCTACACCGGTTACAATAATTTTTCCTTTGCAGCCGAACATAATATCTACTGCCTTATCGAAGTGCTTGTCTAACTGGGGCAACAGTTCTAACATCGCTTCGGCTTCGTCTTTGATACACTGTGCAGCATATTCTCTCACATGCTTGAGACTCTCTTTCGTCCTTTCGTCCATTTGTATGCTTGTGCAGTTATTGATTCTGTTTGTTCAAGATACCGGCAATCAATTCTTCAAGCCGTTCCAACTCTATCATATTGGCCGCGTCGCTCAAGCCCAAATCGGGCGTAGGATGCGTTTCAAAGAAGTAGCCCGTGGCGCCGAACGCCTGTGCTGCGTAAGCCATAGCAGGCACAAACCGCCGATCGCCAATCGTTTTTCCGTCGCCGGCGCTCGGTCTTTGTACGCTGTGGGTGCAGTCCATGATCACCGTATTTACAATTTCTTTCATGTCGGGAATGTTTCTGAAGTCTACCACCAGATTGTTATAGCCGAAACTGTTTCCGCGTTCGGTCAGCCAAACCTCTGTTGCCCCGGCTTCCAATGCTTTCTCCACGGGATATCGCATATCCTTTCCGCTCAAAAACTGTGCTTTCTTGATGTTGACAATCTTGCCGGTTTTTGCAGCAGAAACCAACAAATCGGTCTGCCGGCATAGAAAGGCGGGAATTTGAATCACATCGCATACCTGGCCTATAGCCTCAGCTTGGTAGCTTTCGTGTATATCTGTCGTGATACAGAGCCCATATTTTTCTTTTACGACCGATAACATTTGCAGACCTTTTTCCATTCCCGGTCCGCGAAAAGAATGTATCGACGTACGATTGGCTTTATCGAAAGACGCTTTGAAAATGATACGCGTTCCCAGTCGATTGTTGATATCGACAAGCCGTTCGGCAACGGTATAAAGCAATTCTTGTGATTCGATGACGCAAGGACCTGCAATAAAAATAGGCTGCATACAAACAATATACTATATGTTATGCTTGCAAAGGTACTGAAATAGGCTTTAAGGGCCAAAGCTTTAACGTTTCTTTGCTACGGTCGGCGTACAAAACCTAAGCATACATTTCATGCGGGTTGCATAAGCGTAAGTTACTTTATGTTCATGGAAAAACTTGACACGGGGAAGCAGGTCGTCCACTTGGCATAAGCAATCGTGAGACTTATTAAAAATATTGCGTTATCAATTGCTGCGATTAATCATGATTTCGTCGCAGAATATCCATCCGCCCGACTTGAGCGCATGAGCTGTCAGTTTGATATAACGCCCTTTGGCTTGGCCGCGCCACGTGTAGGTACGAATAAAATACTGGTCGTGAGATTCGGCAATTTTCTTCTTGTCTAACAGTTCGTACTTCTGTCCGTCGGCAGAAACCTCGACCTCGATCTCTGTTGGATAAAAGATCCACGGTTCCCTGAATTGCATAAACTCGGCCGAAATGTCTCGGAGGTCTGTGGTTTGTTGCATATCGACGACGACACACATACGCGCTCCATCGACAAATCCCTGCCACTGGCCGTCGTTATAACTCCAATCGCCCAGTTTTCCGTCGGTCAAAGACCCATCGCCTGCACCGCGATACCTTTTTGCATAAGGCGAGAGATAAGCCACAGGCTTTCTTTTTGCCTCGTGTTCTATTACCTGAAAAGTTTCTTTGCGTGTACCGCTCTCATGCTGTAAATCAAAAGGATGGTAGCCGTCGGCCTTCATTTGCTCGATGGTCTGCAGCGCTCGTTGGCGGAAATTTTCGAAATCTTTTTCGGCACTGCTCCACCCCGTTTCTGCGACGGCAAACAGCCTGGGATAAATCAAGTACTCTGCATACTGCTCGGTAGCGACCATTTCTGTCCACAGATTTCCCTGTACACCGTCTATATACTGCGCCAAGTTAGTATTCTTATACTCGTCGGCTATCGGCTCGAAGGCATACGTGGTTCTCAAAGGCGTATATCCGCCCATCGCCGGCGGCTGTGTCGAGGGGTTGTCCTGATAATGATTGATGTAATAATGACTGATGGGCGACATGATGACATGGTGCCCCAGCTTGGCTGCCTGATAACCGTAGTCGGCCTTTCGCCATGCCATGACTGTCGACTCGACCGGCAATCCTCCTTCTATCATCTCATCCCACCCGATCATCTTTCGTCCATGCCGCTGCAGAAATCCGTTGACACGTTTCATCATGTAGGCTTGCAGCTGGGCCGTATTGCCGAGATGCTCGTTATGCATACGTTTTTGGCACAGTTCGCATCGTTTCCAGAACTCGCCCGAAGCCTCGTCTCCGCCCAGATGAATGTACGTCGATGGGAAAATATCCATAACCTCTTTCAGCACATTTTCTACAAACGCGAACGTAGCTTCGTTGCCAACACACAGATCAGAGTTCACCTTTCCGTCGCACGACAGCTGCGGATAGGTATAGGTCACCTCTTCGCTGTGTCCGGGAATATCTATTTCGGGTATCACCGTGATGTAGTGCTGGGCAGCGTAACGCACAATCTCGCGCAAATCGTTCTGTGTATAATAACCTCCATAGGCGTCGGGCGTACCCAGGTCACAATACAGTCTGTCGCCTTTGAGCCACCAGGTATTCCAGTCGGAATGGGTTCGATAGGCTGCCTTTTGTACAAGTTCAGGATATCGCTTTACTTCCATACGCCACCCGGCAGCATCGGTAAGGTGCAGATGTAGACGATTGAGCTTCAGGCGAGCCATCATGTCGATCTGCTTTTTAATGAAGTCGACCGTCCAGAAATGGCGCGAACAGTCGAGCATCAACCCACGATAGGCGAAGCGTGGCGTGTCTTCAATATGCAGATAGCGCAATTGACGATCGGCCAAAAGCGCCTTCAACGTCTGAAGTGCATGATATAAACCCGCAGCAGAGGGCGACTTGACGGTAATTCCTTCTGCAGAACAATCTAACGTATAGCCCTGCAGATTGGCATTGAAAGGCACCTCTTTCCATACGTCTGCCTTCCCCGTCTTGATCAGGCGAATCACATTCGTTCCCTGTCGGTGCACTGTTGCTTTCAGCTGTTGCTGCAATACGGCATCCATAGCCATGAAAAGGGGTTTCCGTTCGCTCTTACCCAGATTGGTGTACACGCGCGTTTGCGGAGTAATCTCGAACGTTCCGTCATAAACTTCCATTGTACGGGGCGCGGGTATCAGCTGCTGCGCAAATAACTGACACGTCAGAACAAGAAAGCTCGGAAGCAATGCGACACGGTAAAAAGATAACAGATTTCGTTTCATCATAATTAAGTTATTGGTTTACATCTGCCGGCAAATATACGTAATTTATCTCGCACGGTCGAACCTTGCGCATACAAAGCAAAGGGCCGACTTCACAGCCAGCCCAATACATATTATACAAAAACATTATGAATACTTTATTTAGCGAACAAGATCTAAAAAGTTTAATTTATTTATTCTCTTTCGATTCTAATGCCCGACAGCATCTTCGCATTCGACACATGCTGCATGGCCTTTTCTACATTTCCGTTGGCAATATCGTTCGCACTGCAAGCGAATATCATAGCCCAACATCGCTCCCAAGATAAAATCTTCTTCGGGCGAGAGTTGGTTCAGCGGCTTCGTAACGATGAGGCGGATAGCATCTATACATACCTGGCGGCCGAAAAAAAGATTCAGCCGATCGTTGCCCACCGGTTGTATTACGTAATCGATATTCTGACGTTGCAGACGTGAAACGGCAAATGCTTCGTATTTTTTATTGAAAGTATAGAGTACCATTTGGCGCACTCCTTTTTTATATTCATAAATATGATTCATGAAGACTTTCATTTCCGATGATATCATCTCACCCTGCTTCATCATTCAAGCTACAGACCGAACGAGTAAAAAACTAAAGGCTTCCTTTGATTTCTTCGATCCATGCAACGACACGACCTTCGGTCTTATCCTCTTCATTCAGATCGTCAAGGGCCAGACCTACAAACTTTCCGTCAACAACAGCCTCGCTGTCGTCGAACGTATAGCCGTCTGTCGATACCGAACCAACAATCGTTGCGCCCGCTTCTTTTGCGGCATTGTAAAGTTCTGCCATTCCGCCGCAGAATGTGTCGGAATATGACTCTGCGTCTCCGCAACCGAAGATAGCGACCGTTTTGCCAGACAAGTCGGCCGACTTCAACACCTCAATTCCGTCGTACCAGTCGTCTTGCAGTTCACCCGCGCCCCAAGTAGATGTTCCTAACAGCAGATTATCGTGAGATGCCACAACATCTGCATCGAATTTTGTTACATCCAGTGCTTTTACTCCTAACTTCTCTGCAATTTTCTCTGCAATGGCCTGACATGTACCGGTCGACGAACCATATACTACAATTGTTGATTTCATTTTTAATTCTTTTTATTTATTTCTATGAATGATGCAAAGGTAGACAGTATTCCATAACAGCACAATACCTAAAAATAGGGGTTTACGTAAAATACCTACTTTTAATGATCTGTTCTCGGTCTGCGCTTCGGAACCTGACTGCAACGCCCGAGTAATCCAAAAAAAATGCGTAAGTTTGCAACCGACAAAACATCATCAACAAAAAAAATGAATCCCAAACCCAACAAATTCATCGGCGTAGCCTACCGCCTTTACACCATTGAGGGCGGCAACCGGAAGCTGGAAGAAGAAGCTCCTGCCGACCTGCCCTACCAGTTCATCAGCGGCTTCGGAATCACCTTAGACGATTTCGAAAAAGCTATCGTCGATCTCGAAGCCCATCAGCCCTTCGAACTGCACCTCACGCCCGAACAGGCATACGGCGCATACGAAGAAGAACGCGTCATCGAACTCGACAAAAACATCTTCAGCGTCGACGGCGAATTCGACAGCCGTAACATTTTCAAAGGCGCCATCGTACCTCTGCAGAATGAAGACGGAAACCGATTTATGGCCCAAGTGCTCGACATCAATGACAGCACCGTCAAGGTTGACCTCAACCACCCGCTCGCCGGAAAAGAACTACTCTTCGAAGGCCACATCGTCGAAAGCCGCGAGGCAACCAACGAAGAAATTGCCGCCATGATCAACCAAATGAGCGGAAACGGATGCAGCTGTGGAGGATGCGGAGACGGAGGATGCGGAGGCGACTGCAACCACGGACAAGAAAATCACCGGTGCCACTGCCAAAACTAAACCCACAACACATGCGCAACACATTCGGAAACCTGTACCGCCTCACCACATTCGGCGAAAGCCACGGCGAGGCCATCGGCGGGATCATCGACGGAATGCCCGCCGGAATCGATATCGACATACAGTTCGTACAAGCCGAACTCGACCGGCGACGCCCCGGACAAAGCACCATCACCACCGACCGACGAGAGAGCGACCGGGTAAAACTGATCAGCGGCGTGTTCGAAGGGAAAACAACCGGAGCGCCCATCGCCTTCATCGTACCCAATGCCGACCAACACACCAAAGACTACGACAACCTGCGCAACATCTACCGACCCTCGCACGCCGACTACACCTACCTGCAAAAATACGGACTGCGCGACCACCGAGGCGGCGGACGAACATCGGCACGCATCACCATCAGCCGATGCGTAGCCGGAGCGCTCGCAAAACTCGTACTGCGCCCCCTCGGCATCACCATACAAGCCTACACCTCGCAAGTAGGCCCCATTGCCCTTGACAACAACTACCGACAATACGACCTCAGTCAAACCGAACAAAACCCCGTGCGATGCCCCGACCCCGAAAAAGCACGGCAAATGGAAGCACTTATCCGACAGATAAAAAGCGAAGGCGATACCATCGGCGGAACCATCACATGCGTCGTTAAAGGATGCCCCCCCGGATTAGGCGAACCCGAATTCGGAAAACTGCACGCACAGCTCGCCGCAGCCATGCTCTCGATCAATGCCGCCAAAGCATTCGAATACGGCGAAGGATTCAACGCCGCAACACAACGCGGAAGCCAGCTCAACGACCCCTTCGCCACCACACCCGACGGGCACATCACCACAACCACCAACCACAACGGAGGTATACAAGGAGGCATCAGCAACGGCGAAGACATCTACTTTCGCATCGCCTTCAAACCCGTAGCCACCCTACTCAAAGAGCAAAATACCGTCGACACCGAAGGCCGCCCCGTCGCCTACAAAACACAAGGCCGGCACGACCCCTGCGTGCTGCCCCGCGCCGTACCCATTGTCGAAGCCATGGCAGCCATGGTAATTTTAGACTGCTACCTGCTCAACCAAACCGTAGACAGCAGAGCATTCGGTACACGAAGATAGAAATTAATGTTTTTTATGTAGTCCATTTAGAAAACTTTGCTAAATTTGCAACGACTAAAAAAAGGGTTTGCGAAAATCTTAATTAGTCAAGTTAAGTCTAGTTTAGTTTTTGTGTTGGTTGGGGGTTACTATTTGGTAGCCCCCATTTTTTTTTGAAAAAAGATCAACGTCGAACTCTCTTCTAACGCCCTACAGAAAAGGAAAACGAACGCGATCGGCCCCTTGCCGCTCCCCCCGAAAACCAGTCACTCGTTGCCTATGCAGTTCCCCCGTCGTCGACCATCGTTCGATCCACCCATTTTCACCAGTCGTGACCCGTAAAACACAAAACTATTCCGATTTTCGTCCTTTTTTCGGCAACGCATGAACGCCACACTTGATTTGCATCAGTCTTTACCGAAACATCTACCCCGCGCCCCCACTTCACCCCATTTTCGGACAACCGCCGCCACCGCAATCTCGTTTCCTCCGTTTCGTTCATCAACTTTCGCTGCCGAACGCCGATTTCCTCTCTTTCCCCCGCCAATGTTGACCGCCCTGTCCAGTTTTCCCGCTTTCCCACATCAATTTTCGTCATCCCACACCGATTTTCTCCGATCAATCGGTCAAAATAGTCTCATTTTAAGTAAAATCTTATCATTATGGTTCAATAATCATCGAATTTAGTTTTAAATCTTATGATTATGGTTTAATAATCGTTGAATTTCACTTTAAATCTTATGATTATGGTTTAATAATCATTGAATTTAGTTTTAAATCTTATGATTATGGTTCAATAATCATTGAATTTTACTTTAAATCTTATCATTATGGTTCAATAATCATTGAATTTTACTTTAAATCTTATCATTATGGTTCAATAATCATTGAATTTAGTTTTAAATTTTATCATTATGAATAAATAATCATAAGATTTTTGTACTTTTGTAGTTGTTGTATCTATATTTTTAATTCTCAAAAACAATTTTAAGTGAAATGAAACGGATGAAACATTTACAGACGGCTCTTTTACAGAATATGGAGCATTTCCAGTTTGCCGATCGCGTATTGCGCCTTTGCGACGAGGCGAACGTGAAGAAACTGTCGGCGGCGACGCCGACGCTGCGGGCCGCTGTTGCGGCAGAAGACGAGGCGCTGAATCGGCCGCGGCAGAAGGTGGCGACCGACGAACTGCGGTTGACCGACAGGCAGCGCGACCGGGCTTGGCAACGGCTGCGACTGGCGGTGCGGTTGGGCAGACTCTCGGACGATGAAGCCACGCGTAAGTCTGCAGCGCGGGTTGGCGAGGTGTTGCGGCGCTATCCGCGGGCGGCGCGGGCCAATTACGACAAAGAGACGGGACTGGTGCGTAATCTGGTAACCGATTTGCGCACGGCCGAGTTCGCAAGCGACGTTGCGCAACTTTCAGCGGCGCCGCTGGTAGATGCGTTGGCGGCGGCCAATGATGCCTTCGACGCTGCGTTCGCTGCGCGGTTGCGGGCGCCGGGACCTGCGGTCGAGATGGATGTGCGGCGGTTGCGGGCGGCGACGGATGCGGCACTCGAGGCGGTGCGGCGGCGTGTGGATGCGCTGGACGAGCTGGAGCCCGAGGAGGCCATCACGACGCTGATTCGGCAGTATAACGTGCTGGTAGATTCGCGTCGCGAACTGCTGTCGCGTCGGATAACAGTGGCGCCGAAGGTGCGTGCGCGGCGGCTGGCCGAATATCGCGTGGCGGTGGAGCGGCTACTGCCCGAACTGGAACGAACGATGGATCTGGCGCACGGCCGGTTACAGTTTACAGGGCGCACGCGGGGCAGCAATACCGCCCGGCTCTACCGCATCACCGACGTGGCAACGGCCGAAGAGTTTTGGGTGCGAATCTTCTGGCGACGGCTGGTAAGGGTCGACGAATAAGAGAAAGAGCGGGAGTTTGAGTCGATAGTTTCGCAATTATCGATAAAAGTCGTAACTTTGTCAAAACGATCGATATGAAATATTCTACATTTATATTTATGCTGCTGGCCGTTGTTCCGCAAGCCGGAATGGCACAAAAAAAAGGCAAGAAGCCAGTAAAGGCCAAGGTGGTTGTCGTGGAAAAAACGGCAGAGCAGAAACTGTTCGAAAGTATGGTGCCCGCAACGGCGAAGGTGATGTTTGTCGACAGTATGGTGGTAGACAAAACAGACTTCTTGAAGCACATTCCGCTGAGCAAAGAGGCCGGCAGCCTGAGCGCCGGCAGACGACAGTTTGTTTACACGAACGAGCTGGGCAATCACAGAATCTTTGCCGAGGGCGATACCGTGAGCGGGCATCATCTGTACACAGCCGACCGACTGGGCGACACGTGGAGCAAGCCGAAACAGCTGACAGAGCTGGACCGTGAGGTGAAGGATTGCCGCTACCCCTTCTTGCTGTCGGACGGCATGACGCTGTTTTTCGCAGCGAAAGGCGAAAAGAGCATCGGCGGCTACGACATTTTCATGACGATGTTCAACACCGAGAGCGGCACGTTCTACAAGCCCGAAAATTACGGGCTGCCATTCAATTCGACGGCAAACGACTACCTTATCGTGTTCGACGATCTGCACAACCTGGGCTGGCTGGTGAGCGACCGGTACGTGCCAGCCGACAAGGTGTGTATCTATACGTTTGTGCCAACCAATCCGCGGCGCAACTTCGGTTCGGACAATCTGGACGAGGATAAACTGACGGCATATGCCCGGCTCACGAGCATCAGGGATACGTGGAGCTTCGGCGACAGAAATTCGGCCATGAAACGCCTGGAAAGTTTGACGCGACGCGACGCCGAGCCAACAGATCGGGCACAGATCAGCTTCGCAATCAACGACAAGACGGTGTATCGCAGCATCGACGAGTTTAAAAGCGAGAAGGCGCGACAACAGTACAAACAGCTGGAGGCGCTGAAAAAACAGCTGGCCGAAAACGAAACCGTGCTCGCCAAGATGCGCATGGAGTACAGCCAATCGTCGACAACGAAACGGCTGAGCATGCGCGACGAACTGCTGAAAGCCGAAAAACTGCTGCAGCAACAACGCACCGATGTGCGCGAGTTTGAAAAAACAGTCAGAAATACAGAGAATCGATCGTTCATCCGTTAACCCCAAAGAAGAATGGAAAAAAAATATTTTGCCCCCTCCGAACTTGTCATCAATCAAGACGGAAGCGTATTTCATCTGCACGTTCATCCAGCTCAACTGGCCGACAAGGTGATCCTCGTCGGCGATCCCGGGCGCGTGTCGTCGGTAGCGTCTCACTTCGAAACGAAAGAATGCGAAGCCGAGAACCGAGAGTTCAAAACCATCACCGGCAGCTACTGCGGCAAGCGCATCACGGTGCTGAGCACGGGCATCGGCTGCGACAACATCGATATCGTAGTCAACGAACTCGACGCACTGGCCAACATCGACTTCGAAACGCGTCGGGAGAAAGCGCAACTGCGCTCGCTCACGCTGGTTCGGATCGGTACATGCGGAGGCCTGCAAGAATACACGTCCACGGGAACATTCATCGCCAGCGAAAAGAGCATCGGATTCGACGGACTGCTAAATTTCTATGCCGGCCGCAACGAAGTTTGCGACTTGGCATTCGAAGACGCGTTTAAAAAGCACATGAACTGGAGCGCGCAAAAAGGTGCTCCGTATGTGATCGACGCCGATCGAGATACGCTCAACCGCATTGCAGCCGACGATATGGTGCGCGGCGTAACCATCGCTTGCGGCGGCTTCTTCGGTCCGCAAGGCCGAGAATTGCGCATTCCGTTGGCCGATCCGAAGCAAAACGAGAAGATAGAAAGCTTCGAATACCACGGCCATCGCATCACCAACTTCGAAATGGAAAGCAGCGCCCTGGCCGGACTGGCTCGGTTGATGGGACATCGGGCGCTGACTTGCTGCATGGTAATAGCCAACAGGCGCGCCAAAGAAGCCGACACGGGCTACAAAAACAGCATCGACAAGTTAATTCGGCTGGTGCTCGAACGCATCTAACCGGCAAAGATCTCTTTCGTGATGAACGACAACATTTGCGCACTGGCAACACCCGCAGGCGGAGCAATCGGCATGATAAGAGTGTCGGGGCCCGACGCCATTGGCATTACGAATAAGATATTCAGCCGAGACTTGACCGTAGCAAAACCGAACACGATACACTATGGCGAAATGGTCGATGCGGCGGGAAACACAATCGACGACGTTCTTGTAAGCGTGTTCCGCGCGCCGCACAGCTATACTGGCGAAGACAGTACAGAGATTTCCTGCCACGGTTCTGCCTACATTCTGAAAACCGCAGTACAAGCGCTGATCGATGCAGGCTGCCGCATGGCCGAACCGGGCGAATACACAAAACGAGCTTACCTGAACGGAAAACTCGACTTGAGTCAGGCCGAAGCCGTAGCCGACCTGATCGCAACAACCAACCGCGCATCGCATAGGTTGGCATTGAGCCAGCTAAAAGGACATTTCAGCAGCGAGCTATCCGTACTTCGCAAACAATTGCTGGAAATTACATCGCTACTCGAATTAGAACTCGATTTTTCCGACCACGAAGAACTGGAATTTGCCAACCGCGAAGAATTACAGCAACTCGTCCAAAAGATTCATGAACATATCTCGACGCTGGCCCATTCCTTCGAAACGGGCAACGCACTGAAAAAAGGAATACCCGTCGCCATCATCGGAAAAACAAACGTCGGGAAAAGCACCTTGCTCAACCGACTGCTTCATGAAGATAAAGCCATCGTGAGCGAAATTCACGGCACAACGCGCGATGTGATCGAAGATACAACAGAAATAAACGGAATCGTTTTCAGATTCATCGATACGGCAGGAATCCGCCACACCGACGACAAAGTAGAACAATTAGGCATCGAACGAACCTTTCAGAAACTGAATGAAGCAACGATCGTCATCTGGCTGATGGACCAAATTCCATCTGAAGACGAACAGATCGAGATACGAAAACGAATAGGCAACAAAAAACTAATTCGAGTTCTCAACAAAATAGACCTTGCACAGTCTACGGAAAACACTGCCGAGCTATCTCTTGATACAGACGGGGCGCCCTTTTTATCCATATCGGCCAAGCACAATATTCATATCGATCGGCTGGAAAATACGCTTTACCAAACGGCAAATATTCCTGAAATCAATGAAAACTCCGTAATCGTTACCAACATCCGCCACTACGAAGCCTTAACACGCGCCGACGAGAGCATCTCGCGCGTAATAGATGCGATGAAAATGAATCTCAGTAGCGATCTCATCAGCGAAGAGCTTCGCATCAGCCTTGACCAGTTAGCCGATATTACCGGTGGGCAAATCACCCCTAATGAAGTCTTGAAAAACATCTTCAAACATTTCTGTATCGGAAAGTAAATGGACGACATTAAAGTTGAGGAACCCCGAAAATAATAAAAACTGCATTCCGCCTATAGGCGAAATGCAGCAATAATAAAAGAGCGTTATACCGTCTTGAAATACTATAGTTTACTTTGCATAAGCTACGCTACGCGTTTCGCGAATAACCGTAATTTTTACTTGCCCTGGATAAGTCATCTCATTCTGGATCTTCATTGCGATTTCATCCGAAAGCTTCATCGTTTCGGCATCATCCATTTTGTCTGCCCCAACGATTACGCGCAATTCACGCCCTGCCTGTATGGCATAAGTCTTGGTAACGCCAGGATAACTCATGGCTATCGCTTCAAGATCATTCAATCGCTTGATATACGCCTCAACGATTTCTCGACGGGCACCGGGTCGGGCTCCAGAGATTGCATCGCACACTTGAACGATCGGAGCTAATAAAGTTTGCATCTCAACCTCGTCGTGATGAGCAGCAATAGCGTTAACGATATCGGGCTTTTCTTTGTATTTCTCGGCTATCTTGCCGCCATATAGGGCATGCGGCAATTCGCTTTCTTCATCGGGCACCTTTCCTATATCGTGCAAAAGGCCGGCACGTTTGGCCTTTTTGGGATTCAAACCAAGTTCTGCCGCCATAACAGCACAGAGATTTGCTGTTTCTCTTGCATGCTGCAAAAGATTCTGTCCGTAACTCGAACGATATTTCATCTTACCGACAATACGTACCAATTCGGGATGCAGGCCATGAATGCCGAGATCGATGGTGGTGCGTTTTCCCGTCTCGATAATTTCGTTATCCAGCTGTTTTTTCACCTTAGCAACTACCTCTTCGATGCGAGCGGGATGAATACGCCCATCGGACACAAGCTGGTGAAGTGCCAAACGACACACCTCTCTGCGAACAGGGTCGAATGCAGAGATAACGATCGCCTCGGGTGTATCATCCACCACAATCTCTACGCCGGTAGCAGCTTCGAGCGCACGTATATTTCGCCCTTCACGGCCTATGATGCGCCCCTTCACCTCATCATTATCGATATGGAAAACACTGACAGAATTTTCAATGGCTGTTTCTGTAGCAACACGCTGTATGGTCTGAATTACGATTTTCTTAGCTTGTTGATTGGCGTTGAGTTTAGCTTCGTCCATGATCTCATTGATATAACTTGCTGCATCAGTCTTCGCCTCATCCTTCAAACTCTCTATCAATCGATTCTTAGCTTCTTCAGCACTTAGTCCGGACAGTTCTTCGAGTTTTTCACGCTCTTGCGATTGCATTTTCTCCAAGTCGTTCTGTTTAACCTGAAGCAGTTTTTTCTCGTTATCGATACGTTGCTGCTGCTGATCGACCTCTTGTTTCCGTCGCCCCAACTCTTCCTGTCGTTGGTTCAGACCGATTTCTCGTTGTTTCAATTTGTTCTCACTCAGTTGGATTCTCTGGTTACGTTGTTGAACTTCTTTTTCAAGCTCTGCCTTCTTGTTCAAGAATTTCTCCTTTACCTCCAACAGCTTCTTCTCTTTTATCACTTCAGCCTCTTTATTTGCAGCTGCAATCATTCCATTATATTTCCCTTTCACTATATATCGGAAAGCGGAATAGCCTGCGAATGCTCCTACTATAAGCGCAACCGAGGCTGTTATAAGTATACTGATCATATTAATAAATTAAACTTCATTTTAATCGCTAACCGAAAAGAAATGAATGATGAACAAGAACGGACAGGCTTCTTTACTTCTGGGCTGAAATCTGAGTCTCTCTCAATATCGAAAAATAAAACCGATAAAACTGTACGGTAAGCAAGCAGTTCGAAAGCGAACCGATAAAGCCATTTGTCGGATTATTTTTTCAGCACAGATTCAATTTCTGAAGTCAACCGAGACATAACTTCATTATATGGATTTACATCATTACGTCCCGCTTCCTTCTCATATCGTAAAGCAATGTCTATCAAAGCCATGTAAAGAATCTCTTTTTCGCTTCGCTTAGCCTTGAAAAGAGAGGTGTAAGTATTTACAGTTTCCGTAATCAGTTTTGCCGCCTGCCGATAATACGCTTCGTCTTCCCGAACAACAGTTACGCTCATATCGGTATCATAGACATGCAACCTTATTTGTAACTTATCTCTATTCTCTCCTGCCATCGTTCCGATTATTTCTCATTCAGTAGCGTAATACATTTATTTACATCTCGTATGAGCTTTGATAAGCGTTTCTTTGCATGATCCATATCAGTATCAGAAATTTCGATCATCTTAGCCATTTTGAGACTATTGTAGTCATTCTGTGTCTGCTTTAGCTGTACTTCAAGCTGCTGTATTCTTGTATCACGCTTACCGATCATTATACGAAGATCGATATTCTCTTTATTTGTTTCCTTTAATTGGAGAATCATTTGCCTGACACGAGTCGTAAACAGGATTAAAGTTTGCTCGTTAGCGTTCATAAATCTTACAATTTGGTCGCAAAATTAACGTAATAAATTGACAATCACAAATTATTGATTGGCTTTTTCCTTCAAATATATTAAACGTTGGAATATTGCAAAGGAAACGTTCTTATGCTAACCTTATTCTACTAATACAGATTACGGCTTCTCATCCGTATTAGCTTTAGGTTCTTTTTTTGCCAATATGACAACTTGAAAGATAAAATCTGAGATCCATTTCTGCGAAAAACCGAGACGTTTATCATATTGCCTGACGGTCACAATCGACTTCATTACGCCAGCATCCGTATAGTTATTTTTATTAAAAATGTCACTAACCGTTTTTTCAGTCATGGAATATATGGCACTCTTAAAAAACGAAGGCATACGCAATTTGTATTTCATCAAATTACCTATCAGCATCATCAATTCTTGAGTAAAACTCTGGAATTGTATTAAATACGTCTGGACATCTTCCATCTTTTGACAATTTTTCCGTATACTTTGATCTATCTCTTTAAAAAAATCGTCATTAGTTTGATAAATCTCCTTCAACATTTTTTTACACTGAACCTTTTCTCCTACCCCCAATTTGTTATTTACGGTGGGAATACGCAGAGTGGTTTTGAATGTTCTTAGATCGGGTAACATCTTTAAATTGTTGATCCCTAACTGGGAAGCTAATGCCGATTGGAAATAGACTCTAATAAGAGTCATATAATCCTCCATTCCTCCGACCTTACTACTTCCTCTCTTTCTCTTAAAAATATCGGATAATAATTTCATTATAGATAAAACTGTTTTAGAAAAACGCTCTAAATTATGCAAGCACAAAGTTACGTCAAAAACAATAGAAAACAAAACAAAAAGGATGTTTTTTACCGGTAACACTTTCCTCTTCAAATAATTATTTATACCTTTGTGCACAATTTTAGGATCCATAATTTTACCTATCAAGCCCGTTTAAAAGATGTTTGCATAATCATTCATTTGTGTACAATGAAATAAACCCGAACAGAAAACAAATTTGTCAAACAATTGACCGATAGCCGTAAGGTTATAAAATAAAGAAGATTCATACAATGAAAGGAATCGTTTTAGCAGGAGGATCAGGTACCCGTCTCTATCCTATCACGAAAGGAATCAGCAAACAACTTATTCCTATTTTTGACAAACCGATGATCTATTATCCTGTATCAGTATTGCTATTGGCAGGAATCCGTGAAATTCTCATTATCTCTACGCCACATGACCTACCCGGCTTTAAGCGTTTATTAGGTGACGGTCACGAACTTGGACTCCAGTTTTCGTTTGCCGAGCAACCAAGCCCGGATGGTTTGGCACAAGCTTTTATCATAGGCGAATCGTTCATAGGTAACGATAGTGTATGCCTTGTTTTGGGCGACAATATATTCTATGGTTCTGCATTTACAACTCTATTACGAGAAGGCGTTATAGACGCCGAGCAGAATAATACGGCGACCGTTTTCGGATATTATGTCAATACTCCGGAACGTTATGGCGTTGTAGAGTTCGATCAAGATGGGAACTGTCTTAGCATAGAAGAAAAGCCGATAAAGCCGAAGAGCAATTATGCAGTCGTTGGACTTTATTTTTATCCGAATAGCGTTATCGAAATAGCAAAAGATATCAAGCCAAGTGCGAGAGGAGAACTGGAGATAACAACCGTCAACCAAAAATATATGGAAAGGAAGCAACTGAAAGTACAGCTTTTACAACGAGGATTTGCATGGTTAGATACAGGAACTCACGACAGTCTTTCAGAAGCGAGTACGTTTATTGAAGTGATAGAGAAAAGACAAGGGTTGAAAATTGCGTGTTTAGAAGAAATCTCTTATAAAAAAGGGTGGATAGACGAGCAACAATTAGAAAGGCTTGCAGCTCCGATGATCAAAAACGAATATGGCCAGTATTTAATACAACTTACAAAAAAGCCAAAGCATAGATAATAATTAAAATAATATAATGGAAGAAACGAAAAATCAGGACTTAGAGACAATCGAGGTCCAGCAAAGTAACTCTATTTTAGATTTCCAAACGATCTATACAACCCTGATCCTGAATTGGAAATGGTTTGTACTTTCACTCATCATTTGCTTAGGTGGAGCAGCCATTTATCTGCGCTATACAACCCCTATCTATCAGGCATCAGCAAAACTCCTTATCAAAGATGAGGATAACGGACGAAGAGGCAGAAACTCTCTGCTAAACACAACTACACTGGGAACAATGTCTAACTCTACCGGTATCGATAATGAGATGGAAATATTATCGTCACTCACACTGGCAGAACAAGCTGTTAGAGATCTTAAACTATATGTAATCTACTCGTCTGAAGGAAAAGTAAAAGACTTTCTGATCTATAGAGATCAACCGATCAGTGTAGATATCGATCCTGCACATTTGGAAAAGCTCTCCAGCCCGATATCATTGGCCATTCAAAGAATAGGAAACGAATTCCACGTAACAGGCAATTGTTTTGCATACACAAACGGTATGGGAGGAAGACAATATGCTTTCGACAAAAGGATAAGTAAGTTGCCGGCTACCATTGCCACACAAGCAGGATTCCTGACTTTCGATAGCCAAAATGCCGGAAGAATGGCTAACGGATCTATCATCAAGGTAAACATCGTATCGCCCAGTAGCATTGCAGGCAAATATAAAAGGGCATTTGCCGTTACACAGTTATCAAGAACAACCTCTATTGCCAATTTAACACTACAAGACGAAAATCTTACACGTGCAAAAGACTATTTGCGGCAACTCGTTATCTGCTATAATCGGCAAGCGAATTTGGATAAAAACGAGATTGCACGCAATACAGAAGCTTTTATTAATAGTCGTTTAGAGAAAATCAGTGCCGAATTAGGTTCGACAGAAGGTACGCTCGAAAGCTACAAAAAGCGCAACAGGATAGTAGATCAGACCATGAATGCTACCCAAGCGATGCAAAATGCCGATGTCTTTAATCAAAAATTAGCAGAAGCCAACACACAAGTTGCATTGCTGAACAGTGTACAAGAAAGTATGACCCATTCGAGCAATCAGTACGAAACACTGCCTGCTAATGTCGGAATCTCAGATCCTACGGTCAATAGTCTGATTAACAAGTATAACGAAATTGCATTGCAAAGAAACAAATTGCTGCGAAGCGCCTCTGAAAGTTCGCCGACTGTAACCCCGTTAACATCCCAATTAGACGACCTGAACAATAGCATCAGCCGTGCTATGAAGCAAGCAAAGCGAGGCTTAGAAATACAAAGAAACAGCGTAGCCTCACAATACGGAAAGTATCAGGGACAACTGCAAGAAAGCCCCGAACAAGAAAGAACGTTGAAACAAATAGGACGTCAGCAAGAAGTTACGGTAGGCCTGTACCTGATGCTCTTACAGAAACGAGAAGAAAATTCGATTTCTCTTGCTGCCACAGCAGACAAAGGGATGCTTATCGACAATCCCACAGGAGGCGGACAAGTAAGCCCTAATAGCAGTATGGTATTTCTTGTTGCATTGATTATCGCACTGGCAATACCGGCACTCATACTGTTTATTATTCAATTCTTCCGCTATAAGATCGAAGGGCACGAAGATGTAGCTCGACTCACCAAGCTACCTATTCTCGGCGACGTGGCTATTGCCAG
>CAUQAO010000030.1:0-20077 GCA_963515815.1 uncultured Prevotella sp. | reverse complement strand
CGCCATGACATGGCAGCACGCCACACCACCCGAACCGCCTACCGGTCTGCAAATCGACACTAAAACCGCCACAATGAGCTGGCAGGGCGCCCGCGACCGCAGCAACGCTCCCTACCTGATGTACAACGTTTATGCCGCCAGACAGGCACCGGTCAATGTAACCGACGCACGCAATCTGGTTGCTGTTCGGCTGCGCCAAACCTCGATTCGCCTCCCCTTCTCGTCGGGCATGGCCTACGCCGTGACTGCAATAGACAGATATGGCAACGAGAGCGCCCCCCTGCAAAGCCATCGGCCCGAAATAGCGGAACAGCCCCTCGCGCTGCCGACCCAACTGCTGGCCTGCAACGGTAGGCAACTCGAGCTGCCTGCAAAAGAGAGTACGCTCGACGCCAGCTACGTCGTTATCGAAACGCTGCAAGGGCAGCTGATCGCCACACGTCGCTACGAAGGCACCACGGCCGATGTCTCGGCCCTGCCCGAAGGCATGTATATCCTCCGATCCGTCGGCCGAAAAGGAAACACCCACCGTTTGGGATGCTTCATGATTAAAAGAAAATAAACGAGTTTGTTTTTCCCTGACAGAATATTCTGTTTTCACTTCCGGAGTTCATTTTATGCCGACAGAATATTCTGTTTCCATTTCCGGAGTTCATTTTATGCCGATAGAATATTCTGTTTCCATTTCCGGAGTTCGTTTTGTCCCGACAGAATAGTCTGTTTCCATTTCCGGAGTTCGTTTTGTCCCGACAGAATAGTCTGTTTTCACTTCCGGAGTTCATTTTGTCCCGACAGAATAGTCTGTTTCACTTCCGGAGGTCGTTTTGCACAGACAGAATATTCTGTCGAGTTACGAGAACTTCTAATTCCTTAAAATAGTATTTTTGCTACATCTGTTTACCTTTCCCGGTTGTAAAAATCATACGTAGCGACTGTTTATAGTTGACATAGTTCCACATCCAATTCAGCAGAACGACCAGCTTGTTTCTAATACCTAAAATTGATCTTAAATGTACCAAGAGCCATAAAATCCATGCAATAAATCCCTGTGTATTACCCATCGACAATTCGGCTACGGCCTTGTTGCGCCCGACAGTTGCCATCGACCCCAAGTCCTTATAACGGAATGGCTTCTGAGGGGTGTTCATCGCGATACGCCTGATGTTCTTGGCAAGCAATTTACCCTGCTGTATGGCTACCTGCGCCACTTGCGGATGACCGTCGGGATATTTATTATCGTCTTTCATAATGGCTATATCGCCAATTGCAAATACGTGTTCCAGGCCCTCTACTTTATTAAATTCATCCACTTTTAAGCGCCCGCCGCGGCCTATCACATCACCAGAAAGATGATCGAATTTCACGCCCATAATACCACTCACCCATATAAAGTTTTGGGTGGCGATGGTGCTTCCGTCTCCCATGATCGCACGATGATGTTCGAAATCCGTCACCAACTTACTTAATATGACATTGACGCCCATCGATCTCAGAAACTGTTCGGCCGCACGAGACGATTCAATACTCAAGTTGGGGAGCAATCTGTTGGCGCCCTGGATCAGATAGATGTTCATCAGAGAGCTATCTAAATCGGGATAATCGTAAGGCAATATAGTCTTTTTCATTTCGGCGATAACTCCTGCCAATTCGACCCCGGTAGCCCCGCCACCTACGATAACGACATTTAATAGCTCTTGCTGCTCCACTTTATCAGTACATGTAACGGCACGCTCTATATTTCCAAGAATCAGGTTTCTGACGGCTGTCGCCTCCGACATGCTTTTCATAGGCATGGCAACGGCCTCGATGTGTTTATTGCCGAAAAAGTTGGTCGTGGCTCCCGCTGCCAGCACCAGATAGTCGTATTCTATTTCGCCGGCGGTAGTCTGTACGATATGCCTTTCGGGCAGCACATCTGTTACCTCGGCCATTCGAAAATAGAAATCGTGATAATGCTGAAAGATCTTTCTAAACGGAAAAGAAATAGAACTGGGCTCCATGCCAGCCGACGCGACCTGATATATCAACGGCTGGAACTGGTGATAATTGTGTCTATCGATCAGCACGACCTGCAAACCAGAGTACCGCAACTGTTGAGCCAATTCGAGCCCTCCGAATCCTCCGCCTACAATCACTACTCGCTTTTTTCCGTTTCTCTCAATGTTCAGATCCATAACTCCATTTTATTTTAATCGCTTTGGATTGCGTACACTACTACGCCTGACAGCTTATACCGGCGCGTCCTCGGGACGGTCTGCGAAGAGATTGTCGACGGCCTTTATTTCGTCTTCGTCGAACCACTGCATCAGTTTGGTCTTGGCTTTCTGTTTTACATCGTCCGAAACGTCGTCCCACACCTTGTGCAAGACGTAAATGAGCACGGCCAGATCGTCGCCGAGACCTGCGATGGGTATGGCGTCGGGTACGACATCCAACGGACTGATCAGATAACCCAGGGCGCCAAGGATGATGGCTTTTTCTTTGATCGAGACCTTCTCGCTTTCGAGCGTGTAAAAGAGGATGAGCGATGCGTAGACCAGTTTGGCGCCGGCACGCTTGGCAATGCGCGCTATTTTTTCGACAAATTTTGTATTCGAGAACTTGTCTTTGTACTGCATGAAATCGGGTAGGTTCATTTCCATGGCTTCAATAGTTTAATATGTCGGTAATATAAGTTTCGATGTTCGGCTGCTTCAGTCGGCCGAGGCGAACCTTTCTGATCAGAGCGCATATCAGCTTGTAAACGCCGAACAGGGCTATGCCTGTTCCTATCGCCACCAATAACGACCAGTCGCCCCACGGCAGGCTGCGAACCGGAATGGCCGAGAGGGCTATGACGGGCAGCACGATCCATATTCCGGCCACGATATACTGGCTTTTCAGGCTACCCTCGCTGTCGAGTATAGCCTGCTTGTCGAACAGATAACTGTTGAGCTGCGACGGCGTGATGCCATAATCCTGCATCTGGGGGAAGTCAGGCTTCTCGCTGTTTTCGGCAATCTTGTTGGTTACCTTGTGTTCGTAATCCATCATCGGGGTTTCCATCATTTTACTTTTTTATATACGGATCTGACACGACGGCTTGTTTGTCACGGCCAGATAACGAAATGTCGAAAAAAAAGAGTGTTCCTGTAAGCCGGGTTCTGTAACCGATGAAAAGTATCGGCGCTCTGCCATTTATCTAATTTGGAAGTCGCCCTCCAACTTTAGCATTCTACCCTCCATTGCACGCGAACGTTCAGACGGACAGCCTTCAAACAATGGTATACGCGAACTTGCAACTTCCAGTATGGTACGGCCTGATGATCGCCCATCAGCCGGTGGTCTCTTACACCACCTTCTCACCCTTGCTCATGATGCGAGCGGTTATTTTCTTCTACCACCACCTACCGTCGCCGATAGCTTCCAGTTTCAGAAGTGGAATGTCCTATGTTGCCCGGACTTTCCTCTCGCGTCGTGAAGACGCCAGCGGCAGAGCCGGAACACTGCTTTTTGTGCGGCAAAGGTACGAAAAAAACAGGTGCAAGCTTCAAATTTTGTAAAAAAGAAAGTGCCTGCGCTTAAGAGCCGTTAATGTGTAAAATTAAACTGTTAAATTGGAATAAAGATGGCAGACAATCTGGCAGGTTATCACTTTTTGCGTCTATTTTTGCAACGGTTACGAAAAAATGCGGAGCCAAAGTACCACAGGGTACTGCGATGCTCTACGAAGAATATAAGAAAATTAAAATCATAAGAAAAATGAAACAGTATTCTAAGTATCTACTCACAGCAATGTGCGTTGTTGCACTTGCTTTTTCAGCCGGTTCGTTCATCAAAGTCAATGCTGCCGCAGATCAGGCGCCGGCAGTAGGTCAGCCCGTCGATCTGACTTATGCAGCCGAGAAAGCGCTGCCGGCAGTGGTACACATCAAGTATGTACAAAACTCTAAAACGAAGATGATCGATGTGCAAAGCGATCCGTTTGCCGATTTCTTTTCCGATCCGTTCGGCTTCTTCGGCAATCCAGGGCAAGGGAACGGCGGAACGCAAAAACGGCAGATACAAACGCAGCCGAAAAGAGCAACCGGCTCGGGCGTCATCATCTCGGCCGACGGGTATATCGTTACCAACAATCACGTTGTAGAAGGGGCCGACGAACTGACCGTTACGCTGACAGACAACCGAGAGTTTTCGGCACGGATCATCGGAACCGATAAGAACACCGACCTGGCGCTGATCAAGATCGAAGGCAAGAACCTGCCAACATTACCCATCGGCGATTCGGACAAGTTGAAGGTGGGCGAATGGGTCATTGCCGTAGGTAATCCGTTCGGACTGAACAACACCGTAACAGCCGGCATCGTGAGCGCCAAAGCAAGATCGCTCGGAGCCAACGGCGTAGAAAGCTTCATCCAGACCGATGCAGCCATCAATGCCGGAAACTCGGGCGGCGCACTCGTCAACACCCAAGGAGAACTCGTGGGCATCAACGCCATGCTCTATTCGCAAACCGGTTCATACAGCGGTTACGGATTCGCCATACCGACAACCATCATGAACAAAATCGTAGACGACCTGAAGAAATACGGAACCGTACAACGCGCCATGCTGGGCATACAGGGTACCGACGTACTGATATACATCAACGAACAGAAAGATAAAGGAAAAGAAGTTGACCTGGGAACCAACGAAGGCGTGTACGTTGCAAAAGTAGAAGAAGACGGGGCCGGTGCGGTAGCCGGACTGAAAGAAGGCGATGTGATAACAAATGTAGACGGAAAGAAGATTACCAAAATGGCCGAACTGCAAGAAATCATCTCGCGCAAACGCCCCGGCGACAAAATGTCGATCAGCTATCTGCACAACAAACAGCAGAACACTAAAACCGTTACGCTCAAAAATTCGCAAGGCAACACCAACGTCGTAAAAACAGCCGATCTGGATGTATTGGGCGCAAACTTCAAAGAAATAACCTCGGCACAGAAAGAACAGCTGCACATCAGCTACGGACTCGAAGTGATCAAAGTAAACAACGGCGCACTGAAAGATACAGGTATTGCCAAAGGATTTATCATACAACAAGTAAATGACATGCCGATGAAAACACTCAACGACCTGCAAACCGCCGTCAAGAGCGCATCGACCAGCAAAGATCCCGTACTTTACATCAAGGGAATATGGCCCACGGGCAAGAGAGACTACTTTGCCGTTACCATTGGCGAATAAAACGCAGATTTTTAAAACAACAATTCGTTTTTAAAACCATTCGATCAAGAGGATGTGCCCAATCGGCGCATCCTTTTTTATTTCGTCTTTCAGGAGCCTCACACACGTTTTATTGCAAATCGCAATCGGAAATTTGCTCGGCGGGACTGCGGCGGTAGCAATTCCCGAAAAAAAGCAAATATTATGTACGGATATCCATCGTTTCGAGAAAATTAAGTACTTTTGCAACATAATTCAATTGACATTCTCGAAACATGGAATTTACTGCTAAGCAAATTGCACAATATATTCAAGGATACATCGAGGGAGACGAAAACGCAACAGTTCATACTTTTGCCAAAATAGAAGAGGGAACGGAGGGAGCCATTTCCTTTTTGTCGAATCCCAAATACACACACTACATTTACGAAACGCGATCGACGATTGTACTGGTCGACGAAGATTTAGAGCTGACCGAACCTGTTTCCGCTACACTGATCCGGGTGAAGAATGCCTACGAAAGTGTGGCGAAGTTGCTTCGGCTGTACGAGTCGGCTCAGCCCAAGAAATCGGGCATCGACGCTTCGGCATCGGTGTCGGGCACGGCCAAAATCGGAAGCGACGTCTACATCGGTGCATTTGCGTATGTGGGCGACGGTGTCGAGATCGGCGACGGTACGAAAATCTATCCGCATGCAGTGGTGGGCGACGGCGTGAAAATTGGATCAGACTGTACCCTCTATCCGCACGTCACGGTTTATCACGGTTGTCGCATCGGCAACAAGGTAATTCTACATGCCGGAAGTGTAATTGGCGCCGACGGATTTGGCTTTGCCCCTTCGGAAAATGGTTACGATAAAATTCCGCAAATCGGTACCGTTACGATCGAAGATGACGTAGAGGTGGGAGCCAATACGTGCATAGACCGTTCGACAATGGGCAGCACTTATATCAGAAAAGGCGTGAAGCTGGACAATCTTGTGCAGATTGCGCACAACACAGACATTGGCCAACATACGGTTATGAGTGCGCAGGTAGGCATCGCCGGTTCGAGTAAAGTAGGCCAATGGTGCATGTTCGGCGGGCAAGTCGGCGTAGCCGGCCATATCAGCATCGGCAATAAAGTGTTCTTAGGTGCACAGTCAGGAGTTCCGGGCAGCATCGAAGATAACAAGCAACTCATCGGCACGCCGCCAATGGAACAGCGCCCTTTCTTCCGTTCGCATGCCATTTTCCGAAAATTGCCCGAAATGTATCGCCGACTAAATGAATTACAAAAAGAAATTGAACTATTAAAAAACGCCTGCAACGACAGGTTCGATCAAAAATAAAACAGAAATGGAAACGACAAAACAGAGAACGCTCAAAGGTAGCTTTTCGCTATGCGGTAAAGGCCTGCATACGGGCCTGAACCTTACGGTTACCTTTAATCCGGCTCCTGAGAATACTGGCTACAGAATACAACGTATCGACTTGGAAGGGCAGCCGATTATTGAGGCAATAGCCGAGAAAGTTATCGACACGACACGCGGTACGGTTCTGGCAAACGGCGATGTACGCGTATCGACAGTAGAACACGGCCTTTCGGCGCTCTATGCATTGAGTATCGACAACTGTCTGATACAGGTTAACGGTCCCGAATTTCCAATTCTCGACGGTTCGGCCGCTATCTATGTTGATAAGATTCGAGAAATCGGCATCGAAGAACAGAACGCTCCGAAAGACTACTACATCATTCGCAAGAAAATAGAAGTAAAAGACGAAAAAACAGGCTCGTGCATCACCATACTTCCCGACGAACAGTTTAGCATCACAGCCATGTGCTCGTTCGAGTCGAAATTTATCAACAGCCAGTTCGCTACGTTAGACAATATCGACGACTTCGCCACAGAAATAGCTCCGGCACGTACCTTCGTATTCGTACGCGACATCGTTCCATTGCTCGAAGCCAATCTTATCAAAGGCGGCGATATGGATAACGCAATCGTAATTTACGAGAAAGAGGTTTCGCAAGACAAGTTAGATCAGTTGGCAGACATCCTGAAAGTTCCGCACATGGACGCTACCAAAATCGGCTATATCCAACATAAACCGCTCATGTGGGAAAACGAATGTACGCGCCACAAGCTACTCGACATTATCGGCGATATGGCACTGATCGGAAAACCGATCAAGGGACGAATCGTCGCTACCCGCCCGGGACATACAGTCAACAATATGTTCGCTCGATTGATGCGCAAAGAAATTCGTAAACATGAAATCCAGGCGCCGACCTACGACCCGAACGACGAACCGATAATGGATAACATTCGTATTCGCGAACTACTTCCCCATCGCTATCCCATGCAACTGGTTGATAAAATCATAGCAATCGGCTCGACAAGCATTGTCGGTGTGAAGAACGTAACGAGCAACGAACCGTTCTTTATGGGACATTTCCCGAAAGAACCGGTCATGCCGGGCGTGTTGCAAATCGAAGCCATGGCTCAATGTGGCGGTATCTTAGTGCTGAACCAGGTAGAAAAACCCGAAAAATGGTCTACCTATTTTCTGAAGATAGACGATGTTAAGTTCAGACAGAAAGTCGTACCAGGCGACACACTGATATTCCGTGTCGAACTACTTCAACCGGTTCGCCACGGAATCAGCTCGATGAAAGGCTACGTATTTGTAGGCGATCATATCGTATCCGAAGCCACATTCACGGCACAGATCGTCAAAAACAAATAAATCTCTTTATTTCTTTTTTATATGAATCAGATCAGTCCATTAGCCTTTGTGCATCCGGAAGCGAAACTCGGCGCCAACAATATCATCGGTCCCTTCTGCTACATCGATCGCAATACGGTGATAGGCGATAATAACACGCTGCAAAATAGCGTCACCATCCATTATGGAGCACGCATTGGAAATAATAACGAAATATTTCCGGGCGCCAGTATCAGTACGAAACCGCAAGACCTGAAATTTGTCGGCGAGGAAACGATCTGTGAAATCGGAGACAATAACAGCATACGAGAGAGTGTGACGATCTCGCGCGGTACCGCATCTAAAGGAACAACAAAGGTAGGCAACAACAATCTTTTGATGGAAAATATGCACATCGCCCACGATTGCATTATCGGCAGTCACGTCATCATCGGAAACTCGACAAAGATTGCAGGAGAAGTAACCGTCGACGATCATGCCATTATCAGTGCTTCCGTTCTCTGCCATCAGTTTTGTCATATCGGCGGCTATGTGATGATTCAAGGCGGCAGCCGTTTTTCACAAGACATTCCGCCGTATATTATTGCAGGCAAAGAACCCGTTCGCTATGCCGGCATCAATATCATCGGCTTACGCCGCCACGGCTTTAGCAACGAACTGATACAAACCATCCACGAGGCATACAGGCTGCTCTATAGCAAAGGTATACTGAATGAAGGTATCGAAGAAATCAGAAAGAATCTTGAAATAACATCTGAAATTCAGTATATCATCGACTTTGTTACCGGTTCTCAACGTGGCATCATCCGCTAAATGAATACGCTTGTTGTTCTTCTCGGACCAACAGGAGTAGGCAAAACAGAATTAAGCCTATGCCTTGCAGAACACCTTAACACATCGATTATCAACGCCGACTCACGCCAAATTTTTGCGGAAATTCCCATTGGAACCGCTGCACCTACCCTTGAGCAACAGCAACGCGTAAAACATCATTTCGTCGGTACACTTCATTTAAACGATTATTATAGCGCAGCCAAGTACGAAGAAGACGTACTCGACTTATTACAACACCACTTCTCTCCTACCCGACATGTAGCATTGCTTTCGGGCGGCAGCATGATGTATATCGATGCCGTTTGCAGCGGTATCGACGATATCCCCACAGTAAACGATTCGATTCGTGATTGGATGATGCACAGGCTCCAAACCGAAGGATTATCCGCATTGGTCGACGAGCTTCGGAAACTCGATCCAGAGCATTATGATTGTGTAGATAAACATAATCCGCGCCGAGTGGTACATGCTTTAGAAATATGCCATTTGACGGGAAAACCCTATTCTGCTTTCCGAAAACACACGAAGAAACAGCGCCCGTTCCGCATCATTAAGATAGGCTTGAACCGCCCAAGAGAAGAGATGTACGAACGAATCAACAATCGGGTACACGATATGATGCAGCAGGGACTTCTGGAAGAGGCCGAACGTGTTTTTCCCTTACGCGGTCTTAATTCTCTGAATACCGTAGGTTATAGAGAACTCTTCAGTTACTTCGACGGCAATATTTCGCTCGAAGACGCCGTTCTGAAAATTCAGTCGAATTCTCGGCAGTATATGCGCAAGCAGCTCACATGGGCCAAACGAGATTCGGAAATACGCTGGTTCGTTCCAACCAACATTGAAGAAATCATAAATTATATAGACAGCCAACTATAGCTGATAACTTATTTCGTACTTTTGTAAACAAATTGTTATTACTATGCTTGATCGGATAAAAAAAGCATTCAAACAATGTTTGAATAAATTCAGTGCATTTTGGCCGTGGTACAAAAGGTTATATCAAAACCGAAAATGGTATACCAAAACAGCAGTCGCATTACTTTCAGGCCTTATAGCACTGATTATCTATTTAGGAGCCGTCGATATAAATTTCTTATGGTTGTTTGGAAAATCGCCGGGATTCGCACAGATCAAGCACCCCACTACATCCGAAGCTTCCGAAATTTACAGTGCCGATGGCAAGCTGATCGGTAAATTCTTTAACGAAAACAGGACGCCCGTTAAATACAACGAGGTGAGTCCGCAATTCTGGAAAGCACTAATCGACACAGAGGATGAGCGCTTTTATCACCATTTCGGAATCGACTTTCAAGGCCTGATTGCCGCAGCTAAAGATGCCATCACACGCAATGACGCTCGCGGCGCATCCACGATAACCCAACAATTGGCCAAGAACATGTTTCGTGTTCGCACGCAGTATTCTACCGGCCTATTGGGTAAGATTCCCGGCATCAAAATGCTTGTCATGAAAAGTAAGGAATGGATTATCGCCTTGAAATTAGAAATACTTTACGACAAAAACGATATCCTGACCATGTACGCCAATACAGTCGACTTCGGTTCAAACTCATTCGGCATCAAGACGGCCAGTAAAACGTATTTCAATACAACGCCTTCAAATCTGACCACCGAACAAGGAGCCGTTCTCGTGGGGATGCTCAAGGCTACGACCTATTATAATCCGCTCTCTAATCCGCAAAACAGTTTGAAGCGCCGTAATATCGTGCTCCAAAACATGGTTGCCAGAGGAGATATGACGAAAGCGCAATACGACAGTCTGAGCACAATACCCATCAGGCTGAATTATAGCATAGAGACGAACTATAACGGGCAGGCACTTTATTTCAGAGAGGCTATTGCCAACCATCTGAAGGATTGGTGCGAAGCCAATGGATACGATTTATACAGCAGCGGATTAAAAATTTATACCACGATCGATACGCGAATGCAGAAATATGCTGAAGCTGCAGCACGCAAACAAATGATGCAGGTTCAGCGCAACTTCAACAATCATTGGGGAAAAAACGAGCCGTGGATCGATGAAAACGGAAAGGTTATACCCGGATTTATCGAGAAAATTGCCGAACGGCAACCCGTCTACAAATATCTGCTGGCCAAATATCCCAACCATCCCGATTCCATTCAGTATTACCTGAACAAACCACATACGGTCAAGTTGTTCGACTACGAAAAAGGTGCTATCGAAAAAGAACTGTCGACCATGGACTCTATCCGTTACATGGTTCGGTTCATGCACTGCTCGATGGTAGCCATGGAGCCGCAAACAGGTGCTGTAAAAGCATGGGTGGGCGATATCGATTTCAATTCCTGGAAGTACGATAAAGTTACTGCCATGCGTCAACCGGGTTCCACATTTAAGCTCTTCGTCTATACCGAAGCCATGAACCAGGGACTTACCCCGTGCGACAAACGACGCGACGAGTACATCTCGATGAAGGTTTTCGACAAGAAAAAGAACCGTGAAGTATTGTGGACGCCATCGAACGCCAATGGTTATTTTACCGGCGACTCCATTCCGCTCAAAAGCGCATTCGCCCGCAGCATCAACTCAGTTGCCGTACGCTTGGGACAAGAGATGGGCATCAAACGAATAGCAGAAACGGCCGCCAAGATGGGCATCAAGAGCCATTTAGACGAAGAGCCGTCGTTGACATTGGGCTCGAGCGACGTTACTTTGCTCGAGTTGGCCAACGCCTATTGCACCATAGCCGACAACGGCAAGCACCACGAACCCCTACTGGTAACGAGCATCACCGATAAAGACGGCAATCAGGTATACATTGCCCCCACCAAAAGCGAGCAGGTAATTCCCTATAAAAGCGCTTTCCTTGTACAGCAATTATTGCTCGGAGGCCTAAGAGAACCCGGAGCCACCTCGATGAGCCTATGGGGATACGTCGGTAAGCACAACGACTGCGAGTGGGGAGGCAAGACAGGAACATCCAACAACCATTCGGACGCATGGTTCATGGGCGTAAGTCCAAAGCTCGTTGTAGGCGCATGGGTAGGCGGCGAATATCGCAGCATACACTTCCGCACAGGCGCTTTGGGACAGGGATCGCGCACGGCGTTGCCCATCTGCGGCTACTTTTTAGAGGCTGTTCTCAACGACCCCGCCTTCAAACAATACCACGCCAAGTTCGGAAAACCTAAAGACAAAGACATTACCAACGACATGTACATCTGCGACAGCTATTATCAGCAGGCAAAAGCCGACACCACGGTAGTAGACAGTTTAAACGCCATATCCGAAGATATCATATTCGACGAGAACGGAAACCCGATTCCCAACCCCGCACAAGGCGATAATAAGAATCAGAAGTCGGCCGATCCGCAACAAGAAAAACGTACGCCCACCGAAGAAGTGATCCATTTAGATAACCTATAACGGTTACAGGAAAAGCAACCGAGCGCATCGATTCGGATCACTACGAAGCATAAAAACACTACCGTTTTCTAATTTTTTACCAGTACAGAGCCACAAAACCACGGCGTTTTGTGGCTTTGTAGTTATCTGGCAGCGAGAAAACACGCCGTTTTGTCGCTTCATACCGGGACGATGGCAGAAAACGAGGCGACGAGTCGGGTTCAGAGGGGTACGTTGCGAGCTTTTAAGGTCGGTTATCCATCATCCCATTATTTTTAGGTATTGTATATATGCATTAACCGATGTACTTTTGCACGGTAGACCAAACAAAAGCGTAACATACAATGAACAGATTAGCAACAAGACTATTGGTCGGCGCCATTGCCATCCTGGGATTTTCGGGTACGGCAACCGGACAGGTAAATGCGGCTGACAGCGTACTGAATGGTACGAAACAGAATAGATTAAGTGTCGGGGGCTACGGAGAGGTAGCCCTTTCGCGTAATTTTTATAGCGACAATCAGTACCGCTACCGGCGCGCTTCCGAGTATAAGAAAGATCCGAGCAATGGCAGGTTCGACATACCGCATGCCGTTATTTACCTGGGGTACGACTTCGGCAAGGGCTGGACGCTCGGAACGGAGATCGAGTTCGAACATACGGGTACCGGCAGCGCGATCGAAATAGAAGACGATGAGGGCGGAGAATACGAACATGAGATAGAAAAAGGCGGCGAAGTAGAGCTCGAACAGTTCTGGATTCAGAAGTCGTTTGCGCCCTGGGCCAACATTCGCGTGGGCCATATCATCGTACCGGTGGGCCTGAACAACGCCCATCACGAACCGCTGAACTTTTTCACGGTTTATCGTCCGGAAGGCGAACACAGAATTCTGCCCAGTACATGGCACGATACCGGTATCAGCTTTTGGGGCCGGCATGGCGATTTCAGATACGAGCTTCAGGTTGTTGCAGGTCTTGATGCGATGCGCTTCAGTCGCGACGGCTGGATACATAACGGAGCAGGTTCGGCCTACGAATTCAAAACGGCCAATAAATACGGCACAGCGCTCAGGATAGACAACTACACCGTTCGGGGACTAAGAGTGGGATTGAGCGGATATGCCGGACAGGCGATGCACAACACCTACCCCAACGAGAAAGAGGGGAAAGACAAACTTTATAATCATATAAAGGCGCAAGTGTATGTAGGGTCGCTCGACTTTTCGTTCAACAGATACAACTGGGTGGTACGCGGTCAGGCCGATTATGGCTATATTTCGGACACACCGGTTTTAAACGATCTGAAAGCGCATACGCAAAAAGATTCTCCGTTCAACAAAACGGCCGTCGGCAAAAACGCAGTGGCTATAGGCGTAGAAGCAGGCTACGACGTTTTTTCGCAATTCGCCAAGCTGCGCCAAACGAACCAAAAGTTTTACGTATTCGGTCGCTACGAATTCTACGACTCGTATATCCAAGAACCCACGCAACCGTCGTACGGCTATACAAAGCGCAAGCGCATTGCCGTAGGCATAAACTATTATCCGGTTCCGCAGATCGCCATCAAAGCCAATTATTCTAATCGGATATTCGAACATGCGTACAACAATGAGCCGAGCATCAATATAGGCGTAGCCTACGAGGGTTTCTTCTTGTAGTCTACCGGCAACGGCTTCAGAAAATCAGGATTATTAATCATTATATATCAACTTAACAGTATTTTTTCGATGAAAAAGTTATTTCAGTATGCCCTGCTCTTTGCAGTGGCAGGTTCCCTTTCAACAGGGTTTGCATCGTGCAGCAGCAATGACAACAATGACAAGAAACTTGAAGAGGCTAAAAAGAAAGCCGAAGAACAAGACAAGGAGATTCAAAGTCTTACGGCAACTTATCTTAACAATGTAGTTTATCCGACTTATACCAATCTTGCCAAAGAGGCAGACAAGCTGCTCGATAAAATTACGGCTCTGAAAGCCAACTTGAAGGCAAACAAAGCAGTTGAGCAGAGCGAAATCGACGCAATTTGCGCCTCGTATAAGGCTGCACGCGCATTCTGGGAAGAGAGTGAAGCGTTTCTTTATGGTGCTGCAAGCGACTTCGAAATCGATCCGCATATCGACAGCTGGCCACTCGACGTAGCCGTACTGGCCAAAGACCTGGCACAAGACAGCAAAATAGCAGCACTCGATAACATCAACAACGTAGACGTTGCACGCAAGAACCTGACAAAGGCGAATCTCGGATTCCATGGAATCGAATTCATCTTCTTCCGCGACGGCAAGAATCGTTCGAAAGATTTCTTCAATAACGATGCAACGGAATCGTTCGAAGATTACTTCAAAGACAAAAACGTAACGGCCAAAGAAGAAGTGATATATGCCACGGCCGTAGCCGTAGACCTGCGCGACAAATGCTATCAATTGATCGTATCATGGCAGGGAGACAAAGCGCCGGCCGCCTACGTTAAGCGTATAGCAGAATGTGCCAAGGCGCTCGGCGACTTCCAGACAACGACAAAGGCCGGCGTTTCTTATGGCGAAGATCTGCTTCTTGCCGGTACGCCGAAAAGTAAATTTAACGTATGGAAAAAGGTGGCAGAAAACACGCTTGTTGGCGGTTGCTCCAATATCTGTGCAGAAGTTGCCGACCAAAAAATGGGACAGGCATACCGCTCGGCTACGCATACCGGAACAGAAGAAGACAGTCCAGAGTACATCGAGTCGCCTTATAGCTACAATTCGTACACCGATTTCTACGGAAACATCCAAAGCATACAGAACAGTCTGTACGGCAACTATAATCAAACCAAGTACGAGGCAAACTCTTTGATGGCTTATCTCACCAAGTATAATCCCACAATGGCTACCAGCTTACAGCAAAAACTGTTGGCAGCTTTGCTCGCACTGGAAGCCTGCCAGAAAAGCGGTAAGGCTTTTGTACAAGAGCCGGGAACCGTTCTTGTAAAAACAGCCATGGATGCCATCGAAGAACTGGACAAAGAACTGAAAGGCGCAGCCGAATGGATATTGAAAAATTAAAGTTCTTCTAAACTACTCACAAGTTGTATCGAACCCGGAAAAAGCGTTCGGTACAACTTTTTATCCTAACCATAACATTATGAAACTATTCAGACCTATTTATTTGTTGATGATATGCCTGCTGTCGGGCCTATCGCTTGCATCTTGTTCGGACAAAGATGACAACAACGAGATAACAACCAATGATCAGGAAGAGTACAAGTATATAGGCAAACAGATCGGGAACTTTGCCGAAGAAGAATGGTATCCCGGAGGCGAACTCGGAACAACCATGAATACTGCAGCTTCATGCTACGAAGACGAAACCCAGGCCATTCAGAATGCCGACTTGATAGACGCATTCAAACATGGAGAAATGCTTTTCGAGCACAATTTCTACGAATTCAGTTCGACGAAACATCTTTCAGGTCTGGGACCTGCCTATGTACGTTCGTCGTGTATAGACTGCCACCCGGGTTACGGTCATGGCAAACGCGTAGAAAGGTACAAAGCCGATTTCCGCGGCAATGGCTATCTGCTCGTGATCTATCACCCGGTCGACGGCGCCAACAGCGACGACGGTCCGTATATCTCTGAGGTAACAGGCATGCCGCAAACACGCGCCACCTCGCCCTTCTTACCTCCTGTAGACGAAAGCGGAATCCATCTCGCATGGCACACGCTAACGGCTATGGAAAGCGGACTTCCGATGCAATTCCCCGACGGAGAGAAGTACCAGCTGATTTATCCCGAAGTAAATATTGATATCAACGCCTTCAATACCGATCCGAAGCCAAGCAACCTGGCCTTTCGCTTAGAATCGACCATCGGACTCTACGGAACCGGGTTACTCGACGCTATACCGCAAGACTCGATGAAAGTTCAGTATCAGAAAGAAGCTAAATTCGTAGAACTGAATCCCGCCATGTGGGACAAGAATAAAAATGACTGGGCAGGCGATCCCACGCTTAACAAACCCAATGGAGCCTGGTACAGATTGGCAGACGGACAAATGATGGTCAAGAAATTTACCTATGCCATGACGCGCGCCTCACTACAAGATGGAGCCGGCGCCAATGCCATGTGGAATATTACCAACGTAACCCGCAGCGACCGTCCCAAACTTTATACCACCACGGCCTGGGCCACGGCCATGTCGAAAAATACGCAGGTAATCAACAGCATCAAGGCCGACCCCCGATCGCCCTATTATGCCGACGGAACGACAGAGGGCATAGCGAACGCCGTGAAAACCTTGCTCGATCCGAAAACGAACCAATTCGACAACAACATCCATAACTTTACACCCGAAATGGCCGACAATACTTTCTGGCAGTACCAGGTATGGCACCGAGGCTTAGCCGTACCGCGCGCACGCAACCTGAACGATCCGATAGTGCAACGCGGCAAACAGGTGTTCAACGAAATCGGATGCGCTACATGTCACCGCCCGCGTTGGGTTACCGGAAAAGACGACTATTGGGCACCTGCGCCACTGAAGAACCACAACCTCAATCTGCCCAAATATCCCCATCAGGTTATCTACCCCTACACCGACCTGGTGCAGCACAGACTGTTCATGAAGAACGGTATTCACGGTTCGTGGTGCCGCACAACACCCCTTTGGGGAAGAGGCTTATCGCTCCTGAACACAGGAGCCGAAGACCGCCTGCACGATTGTCGTGCGCGCAACGAGATTGAAGCTATTATGTGGCACGGCTACAGCAAAAAGAGCGATGCTTATCCGTCGACCGAGAAGTTTTATCGTTTGCCGAAAGCCGATCGCGATGCCATTGTCAAGTTCTTAAGATCTATTTAACAGACACGAGACCGATCGGGCAAGCGCATCTCGATCGGCCTCGTTTCATTTACCCTACAACAATGCTCAAGAAAACGCTGGCCATCCTCTACATTCTCACGGTGATAACGATGGCAACGGCAACCATTATTGAAAAAAATAAAGGAACCCACTTCGTTGCCAGCCACATCTACAATGCCCCCTGGTTTACAACATTGTGGATATTGCTCACGGGCCTCGGCATTGTTTATATAGCCCGACAGAAACTGCGCAAGTGGAACTTGCTCTTGCTCCACCTTTCGTTCGTCATTATTTTAACCGGCGCTTTGCTCACCCACCTCACGTCGTACCGCGGAACCGTACATCTGCGCATTGGCGAAACCACCCGACAGATGATGCAAACCGACGGTAAGGCGCAAACAACAGAAAGAGAACTGCCGTTCAAGATAAAACTCAACCGTTTTAAAATTATTTACCACACGGGAACAAAAGCCGAGGCCGACTACCAATCGCACATCACCCTGTACGACGAGCGGCACGGCAACCTAAGCGGCGTTGTATCGATGAACAACATTCTAAGTCACCGCGGCATACGTTTCTACCAGAGTGCTTACGATGACGATCGGCGCGGCAGCACCCTCGCAGTCAACAGCGATCCGTACGGCATCCCCACTACTTATCTCGGCTATCTGCTGCTCTTCTTCTCGCTCATCTGGCTCCTCATCGATCCGCGAGGCAGCTTCCGCCGATTGCTCAAGAGCGACAGTCTCAGAAAAAGCATCCTCACGCTCTCTTTACTCTTCGTCCTGACCACCATACAAGCTACGACAACCTTTCCCAAAGAAACGGCGGCCGAATTCGGAAAACTCTATATACTTTACAACAACCGCGTATGCCCGCTCCAGACCTTCGCCGTCGATTTCACCAAAAAACTCTGCGGCAAATCGACCTACCGCGGCTGCACCCCCGAACAAGTGCTCACCGGATTCATTTTTTGGGGAAACGAATGGGCCAACGAACCCATTCTGAAAACAAAATCGGGCAGTTTCAAGAAAACGCTGCAACTCGCCGACTACCTTTCGGTCAATTCACTCTTCGATCATGCAATGGGCAGCTACCGGCTCGCCCCCTACGTTGAAGAATACTACCACGGACAGCAGGATCCGTTTCATGAACAGGCCGTTCAGCTCGACGACAAAGTAAAACTCATCATGGACCTGCGCCAAGGAACTCTCCTCACCCTCTTTCCCTACACCGCCAAAGGCCAAACCTGCTGGTACAGCCCCACGGCCCGATTTCCCCGAACCATTCCCGTCACCGATCGCAGCTACATGCAACAAACCTTCAACATACTCTATCAAGACGCACTCATCGGCAACAACACTCACCTTACCCGCAAACTGCACGAGCTGCAGGCATTTCAAGTTCGGCACGCCGGCACCTCCCTGCCCGGCACCATCCGCACCCGAGCCGAGCTGCTCTACAACCGCATCCCCTTTGCCACCCTGCTCTTCATGACCAATCTGGCGTTGGGCCTGCTTGCACTCTTCTACTTCATCTACCGACTCACACACAACACCCGTCCCGCCATCCGCCGCGACCGGTTCATCTTCCGAACCCTCGTGGCACTGCTCGCCGCCTCGCTCGCCGCACTCACCTGCTGCCTTTCGCTGCGCTGGATCATCGCCGGACACATCCCTATGACCAACGGTTACGAAACCATGCTACTCTTGGCCTGGTTCGTCATGCTCTTTGCGCTACTCACCCACAGCAAAGCCCGTATCATTCTCGTTTTCGGATTCCTACTCTCAGGCTTTTTCCTGCTCGTGAGCCACATCAACCAGATGGATCCGGCCATCACCCACCGCATGCCCGTTCTCAATTCGCCGCTGCTATCGGTCCACGTAAGCCTCATCATGATGAGCTACGCCCTGCTGGCCCTCACGTTCGTCTGCGGCCTCATGGGGCTCGCCCTCAAACGCCACGCCCACCACTTTCAGCTGCTCTCACGCCTGTTTCTCTATCCCGCAGTCAGCACCATGGGGCTCGGCATCTTCATCGGCGCCATCTGGGCCAATATCAGCTGGGGCAGCTACTGGAACTGGGACCCGAAAGAAACCTGGGCGCTGATAACCTTCATGCTTTACGCCGTTGTGCTGCATACCCACAGCTTTCCCGTTTTCCGAAGGCCCACCATCTACCATCTGTACATGATCGCGGCTTTTCTCTCGATCGTCATGACCTATTTCGGCGTAAACTACCTGCTCGGAGGCATGCACAGCTATGCTTGAGGCTTTCTCGACCCTTTCCTTTTCGTAAAAAGCTGTGTAAAACCGTTGACCAATGCCATTCTCGCCTCCGCAAGCGCTATACCGGAGCTTTCAGCCGCCAAAAACACAATTGCAGCCTGCATCTCTCTCTCATTTCATCCTTTCTTTATCTTCGGAAGCGGGAAGAAACACACTGAAATAGCTGTTCCCTCGCGCAACAGAGCACTCCGAGTATCGGACCGTGCTGTTTCCTCGCGCAACAGTAAGTTCCGAGTACCTAATCCCGCCTCTGAACAAAAAAATAACGAAAAGCGCCTGCCGCACACCGCTTTCGGGTCATCGGATTGCAACCGCCGACCGCCACACACAGCCATACACACAATCGGGGACCTAAGCGCCAGCTCAGATCCCCGATTCTTTTATCGCTATCGATGATGTTTTAAGGTTTTAGGGCTTCTCATCCCCCGTGCCTCATGTATTCCCGATCACACAGACGTGTTTCCCCGACGAATATACGGCCGTCTGCACGAAGCCGGCCTCGCGCATGTTCGCAACAACCTCGTCGGGCGTGTAAATCTTCATATCCAGCATCGATACCCACCGTTCGTTTCCCGCTTCAGAAGCCAGCTCGTTGCAAACCGCAAACTTGCCGCCCGGTTTCAGCACGCGCCTCACCTCTCTGAAATTTTCGACGATGTCGGGCCAGAAGTAAATCGTCTCGAAAGCCGTGGCCAGATCGAACGTCGCCGCCTCGTAAGGCAGAGCCGCCACCGACGCCTCGTCGATGCTCGTCCGCCCGCTGCAGATGGCCTTCCGGTTCTTGGCTGCAGACTTTGCTACGCTCTGCGCCGAGTAGTCAACGCCGCACACA
>CAUQAO010000029.1:0-20099 GCA_963515815.1 uncultured Prevotella sp. | reverse complement strand
CGAGACTACCAAATAATCGGACGTAAAATTTGCAAGATTCTCGAAAAAATCTTGCTCCGGCCTTGCGCCGCCTCTCATCTGGTATGTCATGTTGCTATTACTCACGGGGGCAAAGGTAGGACTTTATTGCGAAACTGCCAAATGTTTTGAAGAGAAGAAGGGTTTCGGGGCGCGCGCGCGGCTACAGGGCAAACCGGCGTTCTACCTTTCCGCCGTATGTATGGACGGAGAGGCGGATGGTGTCGGCCGCTCCGACCGATCGGGTGGGAATGCTGACGTAGATATGTGTGGTGTAATATTGGGGTACGCCGCCCTGGTCATGCCGTAGCTGCAGATAGGCGGTGCGTTGGCCGCCCGGGGTGGTTTCGGTTTTCAGGCGGACGAGTTCGAGGGTTTGTTTGCTGTTCTCTTGTTCGGGTTGGCCGGTCATGAGCCCGAGCCGTAGGTTCAGGTATCTTTTGTCAGCGCTTAGCCATGCGCTTTCGAGTTTGACGGGATCTACGGCCTGGGGTTTCGGCTGTTCCGTAGGCGTGAGCACCGATACGCGGCTGGCCGAAAGGGGTTCGACGGCCGTGGGGGTACGGTTGTAAAACAGCATGGCGCGGTAGAGGCTGTCGGGTGTGTTGGCCCACGGACAGGTGAGCGGGTGGTCGAACAGTAGTTGTTCTTGGCGGTCGGTGATGGCGTAATCGGCTTTGTTGGGTGTTGCGGTGTGCAGTTCTACCAATTCGGCGTTCAGGTACGACAGCCGGCTGTCGCCGGTTTCGTAGGGATCGACGGTGCAGGCCAGCAGCGCTACGGTTGTTACGGCAATGAGGTTTTTGTTCAGCATGCGGCCCAATAGTTTTTTAGCGGGTTGGCGTACATGGTGAGGATGGCGGTTCGCAAAAAGTCGTGGTCTTTGTGGGAAATCTGTATTTTTGCGAGTTGGTTTTCCAGATACTGTTCGAAGTCGGCTTTATCGGCATCGGTGTAGTGGTCGGTTAATTGTGCGGCGCCGGTCAGCAGGTCGAGTGCCACATAATTGTTGGGATAGATTCGGTAGTGGCGGTGCAGTTGCCGATCGATGTGCTCGGTGATGCTACGGTAGAGGTCTGCTTTGTTCATCTCGGCGTTTAATGTGTGTAGATAGTTGTCTAAGCAGGGTGCGCAATGGTAGTGTATGTGGCCTTTGTACCCGAAGATGCCGGTCTGCATGCTAAGGATATCGTCTGTCGGGCCTTTCTTCCAGTCGGGTTGGTCGCGTCTTTGTTGCATTTCGGCGGCTTTCAGATAGTCGCACGGATCGTATTCGTACGAGATGGTGAGGGGCACGAGGTGTAGCTGCACGAGTCGTTCGGTCAGGCTGCCCTCGCCTCCCATGGTCATCATCTTCAAGATGCTTTCCGAGGTTCGGTCGTCGGCATCTTTCGCGCGGCCTTCGCGTTGTGCTATCCAGATATTTTCTTTTTTCTGGGCAACGGCAAAGTGCATGTAGTCGGACAGGCGTTTGCTGGTGATGAGCATTTCGCGGAACGATACGCCGCGCTCGACAATGAATGATTTGTTGACGCGTACCAGATCTTTTACCCACGGCAGCGACAGCAGATTGTCGCCGATGGCAATTTCGCAGGTGGTGGAAAAGCGGGCATCGATGAGCAATTTGTCGAGCAAGGCCGAGTCGAGAACAATGTCTCGGTGGTTGCTGATGAATGTGTAGTTGCGTGAATTGTCGATGGCCGTTATATCGATGTCGCAGCTTTTAGCAGTCTTTTGCAGAAGGTTGTTCAGAAAATCGTAGCAAAAGGCTTTCTGAAATTCGAGGTTCGTCTTGCATGCGCGCATCTTCCGGGCGATCGTTTCTATGGGTATCTGCGGATAAAGGAAGCCCAATACTTGCTTGAACTGCGGGTTGGCCAGCAGCCGGTCGTATGCCTCGGGCAGTTCTTGGGGTTCGAACGGTCGGATCGAATCGAATTCTTGCGGGATATTCATAGGAGTGTCAGAATTGGTTTTCAACAATGTCGGTCAGCACATCGGCTATATCGAGTCCTGCCGCCCGTACTTGCTGGGGGATGAAACTGGTGGGTGTCATGCCCGGCGTTGTATTCACTTCGAGCATGTTTACAATGTCGTTTCCTTGCTCGTCTTTGGTGATGATATAGTCGATGCGTATAATTCCGTTGCAATGCAGTATATCGTATATCTTGCTTGTTTCGGCGGCCACCTTCTTTGCCGTATCTTCTGAGATACGTGCCGGTGTAATTTCCTGTACCTGTCCGTTGTACTTGGCGTTGTAATCGAAGAATTCGTTATCGGTAACGACCTCGGTTGCCGGGAAGACGACCGATTTATCTTTGGTTTTGTAACAGCCGATCGACAGTTCGGTACCTTGTATATAACTCTCGATCATTACCGTATCGCTCTCCATGAACGCTACTCTGAGGGCAGGGGCCAGCTGGTCGGCATTCTTTACTTTCGATATGCCGAAGCTCGACCCGTCTGCTGCCGGCTTTACAAAACATGGCATGCCCAGCGTTTCTTCTATCATCTTTTCGGAGATTTTATTCTCCTCGCCCCGCCGAATCAGAATGCTTTTGGCTACATTGATGCCGAAACCGCGCAGGTAGTTGTTGAGAACGTACTTGTCGAATGTCATCGCTTCTACCAATACGCCGCTGGTAGAGTAAGGCAGGTGTATCAGCTCGAAATAACCCTGCATGATACCGTTTTCGCCGGGAGTGCCGTGAATGGTGATGTAGGCGTAATCGAAAACAACCGCTTTGCCCTCTGTTATAAACGAGAAATCGTTCTTGTCGATGCGTGCCGTGTCGCCGTTGTTTAGATGGACAGTCCAATCCAAGCCTTTTACATCGACGATATATACGTTGTAACGTTCTTTATCGAAAAAAGAGTAGAGCCCCTGTGCCGAGCGCAAGGATACATCGTGCTCGGAAGAATCGCCACCGCAAACGATAGCTATGTTTCTTTTAAAATCTGTCATATCTATGGTTCTATTTTTAACTATCAAACGTGTTGTTGGTCGTACCTATGATATAATTACGCCATTTATCGATTAACTGTTCCATATCGGCAGGAAGATCAGAATTGAAATCCATCTGCCGACCTGTTGTTGGATGTACAAAACCGATGGTCTTGGCGTGAAGGGCCTGACGATTGCACAGCTTAAAACAGTTTTGTATGAACGCTTTATAGGTAGAACTGCGCTGGCCACGCAAAATTTCGGTGCCTCCGTAACGTTCGTCTCCAAATAACGGATGACCGATGTGCTTCATGTGCGCTCGAATTTGATGAGTTCTGCCGGTTTCAAGAATACATTCTACCAGCGTTACGTAACCAAAGCGCTCGATTATGCGATAATGAGTAACGGCAGTTTTACCTGTTTCCGAATCGGCCGGGAACACACTCATACGCAACCGATCTTTCGGATCGCGTCCGATGTTTCCTTCTATCCGTCCTTCATTTTCGACGAAGTTTCCCCAAACTAAAGCGCCATAGCTGCGGTGGGTGGTTTTGTTGAAGAATTGAAGCCCTAACTTTGTCTTTGCTATAGGTGTTTTGGCGATAACCAACAATCCGCTGGTATCTTTGTCGATACGGTGTACTAATCCTACTTCGGGATCGTTCGGATCGAACGATTTCAGATCTTTCAAATGCCAGGCTATCGCGTTGATAAGTGTGCCATGAAAGTTTCCGGCTCCTGGGTGAACTACCAATCCGGCAGGCTTGTTGACAATCATGAGGTCGGTATCTTCGTAAACGATGTTTAACGGAATGTCTTCGGGTTCGATGGTATTGGTATGTCTTGGCCTATCAAGCATCAGCGTGATGACGTCCATCGGTCTTACCTTATAATTACTTTTTACAGGTTGTTCGTTCACGTGTACGAACCCGGCGTCGGCCGCCTTTTGAATACGGTTTCTGCTCGAATGTTGTAGCCGTTCGAATATATATTTATCTATACGCAGAGGTTCTTGCCCTTTGTCGACAATGATGCGGAAATGTTCGTACAATTGTTGTACCTCGTCATCTTCCAATAATGCTACGTCTTCTGTATCTTCTATCATTCTCTTCTCTTTAGCAATTACGGTGTCGTGGACTTATTATCCTAATTCGGCTGTGTATTCGGCGAGACCGGTTTATCGTTTGGAGCAGTCACTTCTTCAAAATCATCTATATTGTTTTCTACAGCCTCTGTATTTTCATGATCGATCGGATCGACGTAGTTTATCGATTCTGCTTCGTCTCTCATACCGTTGCCCACTTGTATTGTCAATGCGTCTTCAATATAAATCTTGTCGCCGGTAACCACATGTTTGCCACGAACCAGAATGCCGTAGACCCAATCTTTTTCGCCAGCAATGAACTGGGGCGTATTTAATTTGAAACCCATAGCCAACAGTTTTGCCATCGCTTCGCGCACAGAACTGTTGTCAATAATATCGGGTAGGGTGATTGTCGGTGATTTGGACGAATTGATGATAAGATAAATAACGCGACCGCTTTTTACCTTTTCGCCGGATAAAGGCGACTGCTCGAGGATACAATCGGGCGGTAAAGTTTTTACGTAACCGGTATCGCTGACGATAGCTTTTAATCCGAACCTGTCTAAAATATGTTTTGCGTCATCGAAAGATTTATGCTTGACATTAGGAATGCCAATCGATTCGCCATGATGAGTGTAGATGTCGAGCCCATATCTGATGCCTAAACCGATGAAAGCTATCACCGCCATCATAGCTAAAAGATTCCTCCATAGGTATGAACTCTTAAATCTTCTTGTAAATCCGGATGATTTCATTCTCTCTATTTTAGACCACTCTATGTACTGCTTGAAGGCTGAAGTGCCATCTATTTTCGGCAAAGATAAAAATTTATAGTGAGATATGCGAGTGAATAAGATAGAAATGTCGGGCCACGATAACAATATGAAAAAACAAAAAGCAGCAGGGTATTGTGTCCTTGCTGCTTTTTGCCGTCTTCCGAAGTGGTCTTTAGCAGATTATTTGCCGTGATTCTCGTCAGAGACGGTTAATTTTTTACGACCATGTGCACGGCGAGAAGCCAAGACACGACGGCCATTTTTTGTTGCCATTCTTTCACGAAATCCGTGCTTATTCACCCTTCTTCTGTTGTGTGGCTGGAATGTTCTTTTCATTGTTGTTTATATTGTTATAATTATTTTACGCTTGGGCTGCAAAAGTACTTATTATTTTCGAAACAACAAAGAAGAAACCCCTTTTTTCAGTGCGATGTGATACCTTTTTGCATTTTATTCGTAACTTTGCAACGCTTTCGTAGCACCTGTTATTGTCGTATCAATTAAAATTCAAGATAGAAAAAATGATCAATTCACAAGAAATTAAGATCGGAACTTGTATCCGTCTCGATGGCAAGATTTGGACCTGCATCGATTTTCAACACAGGAAGCCGGGCAAGGGCAATACCGTTATGATAACGAAGCTGAAGAACGTTTCGGACGGTCGTGTGCTTGAGCGCACTTTTCAGGTAGGTTTTAAACTCGAGGATGTTCGCGTAGAGCGTCGTCCTTATCAATATCTTTATGAAGATTCGACCGGTTGCATCTTTATGAACCAGGAGACTTTCGAACAGATTCCTTTAGCGAAGGATGCCGTTACGGGTGCTGCATTCATGAAAGAGGGCGACATTGTAGAGGTGGTTACCGATACCAGCGATGGCAGTGTGCTGTTGGCAGAGATGCCGATAAAGACCATCTTGCGCATTACTCACTCCGAACCGGGCATCAAGGGCAATACGGCTACTAACGCAACCAAGCCGGCTACGCTCGAAACCGGGGCCGAAGTTCGTGTTCCTTTGTTTGTAAACGAGGGCGAATTGATTCAGGTCGATACCCGCGACGGCAGCTACCTGAACCGCGTTAGCGAATAAACAGCCCCCAGGGGGTATTCCTCTCGTTGCAGAGAGGGATAGGGGGAGAGAGGTCACCGCATACATGCTGTGGCCTCGTCTCATTTATCGGAAGAAACGATTTACACAAAGATGAAATACAGTATTATTGTTCCTGTATACAATCGTCCGGACGAAGTGGACGAATTGCTTGAGAGTTTGACTACCCAGAGTTTTACCGACTTCGAGGTGCTGATCGTCGAAGACGGATCGACATGCCCCTGCGAACAGGTGTGCAAGCGATATGCCGACAGGCTCGACCTGAAATATTTTATGAAGCCCAACAGCGGTCCAGGGCAGAGCCGAAATCACGGAGCCGAGCAGGCTTCGGGCGAATACCTCATTGTACTTGACAGCGATGTCGTATTGCCGCACGACTATTTCAAAGCTGTAGAAGCCGAACTGAACAAGCAACCTGCCGACGCTTTCGGCGGCCCCGACCGCTCGCATCCGTCGTTTACCGCTACGCAGAAAGCCATTTCTTACTCCATGACCGCTTTCTTTACCACCGGCGGAATACGCGGCGGAAAAAAGCAGTTAGATAAATTCTATCCCCGATCGTTCAACATGGGAATCCGTAAAGAAGTCTATCGACAGCTCGGAGGATTCGGGAAAATGCGTTTCGGCGAAGACATCGATTTCTCTATCCGCATCATCAAGGCCGGCTGCCGTTGCCGACTGTTTCCTGGGGCATGGGTATGGCACAAGCGCCGAACCGACTTTCACAAGTTCTTCCGACAAGTGTACAACAGCGGCATCGCCCGAATCAATCTCTACAAGATCCATCCCGATAGCCTGAAAGCGGTGCACCTGTTGCCCGCAGCCTTTACAGCAATCACGGCGGTGTTGTGCCTCCTCTCCGTTTCAGGGCTGATCGTCTGGGCATCGAATCCCTCGTCGACCGAGCGGATAAACGCGGGCGTCCGGCTCTTTCTGATCGGGTTATTGCCCCTGTTGCTCTATGCGACGATTATTTTCGTCGATTCTTTCGTACAGAACCGCAGCACGCGTATCGCCCTTCTCAGCATCCGCGCCGCTTTCATTCAGCTCATCGGTTACGGACTCGGTTTCATCACTGCTTGGTACAAACGATGCTTGATGCGGAAAGACGAATTCCATGCTTTCGAAAAAACATTTTATAAATAAAGCATAGCGATGGACAGCCCGAACGACCACCGAAAACTCACCATCAACCGCTGGGCAGCCGAAGACCGACCGCGCGAGAAAATGGAACGCTTAGGCCCTTCGGCCCTGTCGAACGCCGAACTTCTGGCCATTCTCATCGGGTCGGGATCGACCGACGAGAGCGCCGTCGATCTGATGAAACGCTTGTTAGGCGCCTGCAACAACCACCTCAATACGCTCGGAAAACAATCCATTGCCGACCTGATGCGCTACAAGGGCATCGGACAAGCCAAAGCCATCACCATCCTGGCAGCCTGCGAACTGGGCAAAAGACGCGCCATCGAAAAAGCTGAAGAGCCACAAGAGCTGGGATCGGCAACGGCCATCTACAACTACATGCATCCGCGGATGCAAGACTTAGACGTAGAAGAAGCCTGGATATTACTGATGAATCGCAGCTGCAAACTCATCAAAGCCATGTGCATCAGTCATGGCGGGCTCAGCGAAACCGCTGTCGACGTGCGCATCATCATGCGCGAAGCTGTGCTCTGCAACGCCACCATCGTGGTTCTTTGTCACAACCATCCCAGCAACAACGCCACGCCCAGCGCCGACGACGACCGGCTGACACAGCGCATCAAGCAGGCCGGTGAAACCATGCGCATTAACCTGCTCGACCACGTTATCGTTACCGACGGCCATTATTACAGCTACCGCGAAAGCGGGAAACTGTAAAACTCGATCGATTGCATATTCCACTTCTTTTCCGCAACATTTGCAGGTTTCGCAATAAAGTCATACCTTTGTCGGCGTAAGTTCAGTGTGTAAAGCGCACGAGATATAAAGGTAAGAACAACGATGAACGAAAATCTTTATTTTTCTGCAAAAAAGGCGGTAGATTATTTGGCGGTTCCGAATAATTTACTACACACACACCGCCCACCTGGCGGCAGCGAGACCATTTTCTAAGTTTTATCCTACGCGCGCGAGGCGTGTCAACCCCATACAGACAAAGGGATCTGCAAAGATTCTTTTGTCTGCTTTTTCGTGTCTTTTTCGAAGCCATTCGAAGGGCGAAATAAGCCGAAATTTATTCATCAAAATAAAGTGCAAAATCAACAAGAAGGATGGCTCTACGAAGGGCCGCAGATTCAGGTGATCGGCATCGAGCCGTACAGCTGTTTGTTAGACATCTCGGGCGCGGGCGGCCACAACAAAGCCGGCGACGACGGCAAGTATTTGTCGGGGAGGACTCTGGCTGAAGAAAAAAGCCAACATCCCCGGATTCAACAATGCTACAGCCCATGACGGGTTAGATCATACAGCCATTAATCCTAATGGCGTAGTATATAGTTATATATACTGTGCCTTTATTTGTCCCGTGGGGAAGCCTGCCAATACCAACGACTATTTTTTCTGCCCTCAGTATTCCCTTATGGCACCGATGGCGTGCATAGTTATGGAAACGGCACGCTCCGCTATTGGATGGGAACATATTGTAGTAATAATGGAGTTAATTTTCAGTCCGGTCAGGTCTTTGCCTGTGACAATCCGTCTACCGTACCCGCATACAAGCCAAATCCGGATATAGGTATCGGCCTCAATTGGGCGAGCACAATAATAGCATACTGGACGGCACAATAAAAGTCCAATCGCAGCGTGCAAACAGGCGGCTGGAGCAAAAAAAGTCCAATCGCAGCGTGCAAACAGGCAGCTGGAGCAAAAAAAGTCCAATCGCACAGTGCAAACAGGCGGCTGGCGAGAAAAATGCCCAATCGCACAGTGCGATTTCACTTCTGTTAACAAAAAGGGCCGTTTGCACTGTGCAATCGCGATATTGTTAATAAAAATGCCCGATCGCAGCGTGCGATTATAATTCTTTAACAAAAACTGACCGTTTGCACTGTGCGATTGCATATTTTTCGCGCTGGGCATCAAATTGCACTGTGCGATCGGCCTTTTTTGACGAAAATCAGAGATTAACTGTTAAAAAAATAAGTTGTATGACGAAAAAAAGCAGGTTGAGGAACTGCTACCGGCGTTCGAAGCCTCCGAAGAATCGATCTGGGTAAAAGTAGAGAAAGATAAGCTCGTCAAAGTTCCGGCGCCCGTTCAAGAATAGAAAAACATTTGTATCACACTATTTGGCCCCGACGGTTCTCATCGCAGAACTGCCGGGGCTTTTCTTATGTTCTTTCCGTAACCAGCCGCATGGTATCGCGGGCGATTACGATTTCTTCGTCGGTAGGAATGACGCAGACCGTTACCGTTGAGTCTGCGGTAGAGATAATGGTCTCTTTACCGCGCACCTTATTGGCTTCGGCATCGATCTTGACGCCTAAGAATTCGAGTCCGCTGCAGGCTTCGAGTCGTGTGCCGACTTGATTTTCGCCCACGCCGGCGGTCCACACGATGATGTCGACGCCGCCCATGGCTGCGGCATAAGCGCCGATGTACTTCTTGATGCGGTAGTTGTACATCTTCAGGGCCAGACGTGCGCGCTGGTTGCCTTGCGCGGCGGCCGACTCTATTTCGCGCATGTCGGACGAGATGCCGGTGATGCCCAGCACGCCGCTCTCTTTGTTGAGATAGTCGGCCATTTCTTGCGGTTTTTTGCCGAGTTTTTCCATCATGTAGGTCACGGCCGAGGCGTCGATATCGCCCGAGCGCGAGCCCATCATGAGACCTGCCAGCGGCGTGAGGCCCATCGAGGTATCGATACACTTGCCGTACTGCACGGCGGTGATGCTGGCACCGTTGCCGATGTGGCAGGTGATGATGCGCTGGGTCTTGATGTCTCGACCCAGGAAGTCGCAGACGCGCTGCGATACGTAGCGGTGACTGGTGCCGTGGAAGCCGTAGCGGCGTACGTGGTACTGCTCGTAAACTTGGTACGGAACGGCGTACAGGTAGGCATAATCGGGCATGGTGCTGTGAAAGGCATTGTCGAAAACGCATACCTGGGGCGTGTGGGGCATCAGCACGTCGACGGCGCGGATGCCGCGCAGATGACCTGCGTTGTGAACCGGTGCGAGGTCGCAGAGGCTCTCGATTCCGTCTTCAACGCTTTGGTCTACGATGACGCTTTTTTCGTAGAGGTCGCCGCCTTGCACTACGCGGTGGCCTACGGCATCGATTTGGTCGAGGTTTTTGATGGCGCCGATTTCGGGATCGGTCAGCAACGAGAATACGAAGTTGACGCCCTCTTTGTGGTCGGGCATGTCGTGCATGATCGTTTTTTTCTCGCCGTTGGGCAGGGTTACTTTGACGAAGGCCTCGTCGAGCCCGATGCGTTCTACGCCGCCTTGGGCCAGTACCGACTCGTCGTCCATGTTATACAGTTTGTATTTGATGGAGCTGCTGCCGCAGTTTAATACTAAAATATTCATGCTATGCGAAAGTAAATGTTTTTATGTTTTGACTGATAGTTTATTTCTTGGCGTCTTGGGCCTGGCAGGCGGTGATGGCCACCATGTAGTAAATGTCGTCGACCGAGCAGCCGCGGCTCAGATCGTTTACCGGGCGTGCGATGCCTTGCAGGATGGGGCCGATGGCGATGGCGTTGCCCAGGCGCTGCACCAGTTTGTAGCCGATGTTGCCTACTTCCAGGTTGGGTACGATCAGTACGTTTGCATTGCCGGCGATGGCGCTGCCGGGTGCTTTTTTCTGTCCTACGGAGGGTACGAGGGCGGCGTCGGCCTGCAGTTCGCCGTCGATTTTCAGTTCGGGTGCGCGCTGTTTGGTGAGTCGCGTGGCGTCTACCACTTTATCTACCGACTCGTGGCTGGCGCTGCCTTTGGTCGAGAAGCTGAGCATGGCCACGCGTGCTTCTTTGAATCCGGCTACGCTCTGTGCCGTCTGTGCGGTGCAGATGGCGATCTGCGAAAGTTGGTCAGCGTCGGGCATGGGCGTAACGGCCACGTCGCCCATTACCACGATACCGTCTTCACCGTACTGTTTGGCGTCGGTAATGAGCAGCATGGCGCCGCTCACGCAGGTGATGCCGGGCGCGCATTTAATGATCTGCAGCGCGGGGCGCAGGGTGTCGCCGGTTGTACTGAGGGCACCGCTGATTTGTCCGTCGGCGCCTTCGGTCTTGATGATCATGCACCCCAGGTAGAGCGGATTCTTCACCAATTCGCGTGCTTGGTTCAGCGTCATACCTTTCTTTTTCCGCAGTTCGGCCAGCAATTCGGCATAGGTTTCGCTCTTGGGGTGGTTGAGCGGGTCGATGATTGTGGCCTGATCGATGTGCGTGAGCCCCCAGGCTTCGGCCAGTTTTTTGATTTCAGAGGGGTTTCCAATAAGGATAATGTCTGCGATGTCGTCGGCCAAGACGCGGTCGGCGGCACGAAGCGTTCGTTCTTCGGTTGCTTCGGGGAGCACGATACGTTGTTTGTCGGCTTTGGCCCGCGCAACTATTTGCTGCAATAAATCCATTGTCTGTATTTTGCTTTTAAGTTAAAAATTCGTTGATGCGTTGTCGGTTTCGGCGCGTTCTCTTGCTTTTTTCTCTTCGTCGATGAGCTGGAAGTTCTTTTTCCGCAAGATGAAGTTGCTGCCCAGGTATTTTTCGCGTACGATGCGGTTGTCGGCCAGTTCTTCGGGGGTGCCGTGAAAGAGAATCTTGCCTTCGAACAGCAGGTAGGCACGGTCGGTGATGGTGAGGGTTTCCTGCACGTTGTGATCGGTAATCAGGATGCCGATGTTGCGGTATTTCAGCTGCCAGACGATGTGCTGGATGTCTTCCACGGCAATGGGATCGACGCCGGCAAAGGGTTCGTCGAGCATGATAAACTTCGGATCGATGGCCAGACAGCGGGCTATCTCGGTGCGGCGGCGTTCGCCACCCGACAACTGGTCGCCCTTGTTTTTGCGCACTTTGTTGAGCCTGAATTCACCGATCAGGCTTTCCAGTTTTTCCAATTGCTGTTGGCGGGGCAGCTTGGTCATTTCCAAAACCGACAGGATGTTATCTTCTACGCTCATTTTGCGAAACACGCTGGCCTCTTGCGGCAAATAGCCGATGCCGGCGCCGGCGCGCTTGAAGACGGGGTACTCGGTAATGTCTTGTTCGTTGAGGAAGACGTGCCCCTCGTTCGGGACAATGAGCCCGGTTGTCATATAGAACGACGTGGTTTTTCCGGCGCCGTTAGGGCCGAGCAGCCCGACGATTTCGCCCTGATGCACATCGAAACTTACTTTGTTGACAACGGTACGTTTTCCGTATCGTTTTACCAATCCTTCGGTACGAAGAATCATACTTTCTTGTCCTTGCATGCTCGTGATGTCCATATTCTGACTGATGATGTGCAAAGGTATGGAAAAATATCGGAACGGTCGGCCGGTCGGTTGCGTTTTGTGCCCAGCCAGACGGCAAATCCTGGTCGGCGGAAGCGTGCAAAGTGTTTGTTTTCGTTCCGCGGGCGCGGCGGAAGCGTGCAAGCATCTTGTTTTCGTCAGCGGCGTCGGCGGAAGCGTGCAAGCATCTTGTTTTCGTTCCGCGGGCGCGGCGGAAGCGTGCAAGCATCTTGTTTTCGTTCCGCGGCGTCGGCTGGCCCGTGCAAACTGTTTGTTTTCGTCAGCAGATCATGTAAGGGCTGTGCAAGCTGTTTGTTTTCGTTCCGCAACGGCGGCGGACGGCAAAACGGGTAGGCAAAACGAATGGGAGCGAACAGACTAGCAGTCTGAACGCCCCCATTGTCGTTTCTTATATTATATTAGGCGCGACTTAGAAGTTGGCTACGCCTTGTTTGTCCCACCAAACGCGTGTTCCGCCGATGTCGCCCTTGAACTTGGTACTCGAATTTTCTTTGTTCAACAGTTCGATGCCTTTCTGCAGTTCTGCATTGTTGGCATTGATCTCGACATTCGAATAGATCAGGCGGCGGATCTGTTCGTCGGTATCGATCGTTTCTCCGCTCTTATTAACGCGGTTGGGGAACAACCTGGGATACCCCGTTCGACGATAGTCGGCCCATGCCTCGGTAGACAGCGGGAAGTTGGCGATCCACTTCTGTATGATGATGCGCTGCAGCATATCTTCTTTCGTAGCGCTTGCATCCCATTTTACCGAAACGGTGTTCATCGCTGCAATGTTGTTGGCGCTGTTAGCAGGGTCGACATAATCGAGCTGCTTCGTCGTACCGTTGATGTATGCCGTGATGTCGGCATCCGAAATAGAGGTTACGCCGCTGTACGCCTTCTTGTACTTCAGCTCGTTCTTGATAGATACCTTGATACCTTCTTCGTACAGATCTTTAGCCTGTCCGTTCATATTCCATCCGCGTACTGCGCCTTCGGCACGCAAGAAGTAGGCTTCGGCCACCTTCATGACAGGCAGCGGAGTAGAATATGCGCATACGATGCTCGAATAATTGCCCCACGTATTGGGCTTGTTCGGCAGATCGCAACCGCCGCGTATGCCTAAATAGCGCGTTCCCTGAGCAATGGTAGTGCCGTTGGCGCTTACTTTGCCGGTGTTCTTGGTAATATAAAGTGCGATGCGCGGATCGTTAAAGCCGTCCATGATGGTTACAAGGTTGGCATTGATACCGCAGTCGCCCCACTCGAACATACGAATCAGCTCGTTGCTGAAACCGTGATCGATAAGGATATCGCGATCGGCAGCCGTCAACACACCTCCCTGAACAGCCTCTTCGGCTTTCTGCTTAGCCAACGTTGGATTGGCCTTTACGATGCGCATGGCATAACGCAACTTGAATTGGTTGGCCACTTTTATCCAAAGAGCCTTGTCGCCGTTGCACCAATAGTCGAAAGCCTTCATCTGTTCAGCAGTAGACGTTCCGTTTTTAAAGCCTGCGATGGCATCGTCGAGGAGTTTGAAAATCTGGTTATAGATTTCTTCCTGCGTGTCGTAAGCAAAAGTGGAACCGTTGCTTTCGATAACCGAGCTATAAGCAATCGGGCCGTAAGCATCGGTAGCGTTGGCCGTAGCATAAGCCTGTACAACGCGCAATACTGCAGCAAAATCGGATACGCCTTTCTCGTCGCAAACCTTGATCAGACGACTTGTGTTATTGAATATATGCAGATAATAGTTCTCGTACATACCTCCGCAAAAACCATGGTTCAGCTTATAATCAACATTTCCGTTACCACCGAAGTTGTGAGGCGTCATAAAATATCCGCCGAAAAGATCGATACTCAGGTTCGTCCAAAACTGAAACATATTCTGGTGCGGAGCATAAACGTATGTAAGCGGTTCGATAAATTGAGCCGCAAACGGCATACTTCCGGGATCTACCTCGTACCGGTTGGTATTGAGCGACTCAAAATTGTCCGTACAACTTGTAAACGTCATGCCTCCCGATAACAGTAAGACAGACGCTGTTGCTGCAACTAAAATTTTATTGAGTTTCATATAATCGTCAATTTTTTAGAAGTTAAGTTTTAAATTCAAACCGAAGCTGCGTGAAGAAGGCAACGAGAACATGTCTACGCCCTGCCATCCGTTCTTCGTACCTACAGATACATCAGGATCCATCGGTGCGTCTTTGTAGAAGAACAACAGGTTGCGGCCGATTAAAGAAGCGGTCAGATTCTTGCCATAGCCGAGCAGGTTACGGAAAGTATAACCGAGAGAAAGCTCGCGCAAACGTACATTGGTTGCATTATAAACATACATTTCGTTAGCATATTGCGAGTTGAAATTCGTTGCACCCGTAGCTCTGTAGAACTTTGTTGCATCGAACGTAGAACCATCTACAGTTACGCTTCCGGCATCGCGTGCAGCACCAGAACGTTCTGATACGCCCCATCCGTCAAGTGTTGCCTCTGTCATAGAAAGAAGCTTTCCGCCAAACTTACCGTCGATCAGGAACGAAAGTGCATAATCTTTATAGGTAAATGTATTGCTCCAACCCATCGTTACCTTTGCATTCATATTGCCAACGTATTTCATATCCTTGATTTCGTCGCCGCTGAGCTTCGGAGCACCATTATCAACAACAGGCTTTCCGTTTGCATCACGCTGAAGCTGGCGCACGTAAAGATCGCCATATTCTCCACCCTTCTTCAAGATCACTTTCGCACCACCGTAGTCTGCAAGCGTCAGATCATTCAAACCGTCAACCAGCTCCTTAATCTTATTGGTGTTATAAGCAAAATTGTAACGAGTTGTCCAACCAAAATCGTGGTTGAAATCCTGATGCCATGAAGCACTAAACTCAACACCCTGGTTCTCTACATCGCCGGCATTGACATAACGCTTTCTGAGACCGGTTCCGTAAGACGACTCAACTTCAAAGAACTGATTCTTGGTGTTGGTCTTATAGTAAGTTACGTTTGCCTCGAGCCGGTTGTCGAAGAATGCGCCCTCGATACCCAATTCGATCGAATGCGTCTTCTCGGGTTTCAATGTTCTGAACGGAGCCTTGTCCGGTGGAGTCAATGCACCGCCGTCTTTCAACGTATATCTCAAATTACTCATGAATACAGGAACGTCGTTACCCACGATAGAATAAGACGCACGCAACTTGAGCATATTGATATCTTTGCCAAGATTGATGAACTTATCAAGCAAGATACTGGTACCTACCGAAGGATAGAAGAACGACATGCTTTCAGTAAATGCCAACGCAGAAGACCAGTCGTTACGAGCAGTTACATCGACAAAGAAACCGTCTTTATAGCCGAACTGTGCCGTCCCGAACACCGAATTGAGCCGCTTATCCTTTCGAGAGAACGAAGTACTCATACGATAATAGTTGTTCGGCATGAAGATATTCGGATAATAAGCATTTCCAGTAGGTTTGCCATCTATTACTTCATATTTCGAATCGCCCCAACCGATCAGGCCCGTACTTCTGCCCTTGGTCTTCGTAAAGCTGGTTCCGGCCGTTACGGTCAATGCGTAAGTATCGTTCCATGTATGGTTGTAAGAAGCCAAAAGGTCGCCATAGAACTGATCGCTGAATATCTGATCGTCTTTCATTGTACCCAACAGGTTGCGTCCGCCGGTACTCGAAGCATATTCGTTATAAATCCAATGCTCGTCGCCCCGCTCGTAACGAAGACGACCGGTAACCGAAAGCCCTTCCATAATATCGTATCTGATCGAACCGCCGAAGTCGTAACGATTACGGTCAGAGATAGGAACCTGTCTGTTCAACATCCAATAGGGATTGGAAAATTGCTCCTGCTTCACGTTCGTCCAACGCTGAATATAGGTATTCAAGTCCGTATCATACTGTTCGAAGTTATTTTTATAATCGTCCCAATTCTCACCACGCGGGAAGAGATAAGCGCCAACCAGCGGATTATTTAAGAAACCCGAAGCAGCCTGATTCTTCACATATTGGTTATTATAGCTTGCACTGAAATCTACGTGTACCTTTTCTACCACATTAAAGCCTACCTTTGCCAAAAGATTATGACTCTGATAGGTATTACCCGGTAAAATACCGTTAGATCTTACATTGGCATACGAGAAGTAAGACGAAATGTTATCGTTGCCGCCGGCCAAAGAGATAGAATTGTTGGTGGTGAAACCCGTGCGATAGAACTCTTTGAGATAGTCGGGCGCCTTGCTGCCGAGCTTACTGCCCCAGCTAAAAGTTCCGTTATCGCTTACACCATAAGTAGTCTGGAATTTGGGTAGCGACATAGCCGACTCGACCGTCGTATTACTCGAGAAATTGATCGCTACCTTTCCCAACTGTGCCGATTTGGTAGTAATCATGATAGCACCATTGGCTGCAACAGCACCATAGAGGGCTGCGGCCGATGCACCTTTCAGCAACGTAATCTGTGCGATATCGTCGGGGTTGATCTGCGACAAGGCATCGCCGCCGTCGCGTTTTCCACCGTAGTTGCTATCTACCTGCGTATCGGATATGTTCATCATCAATGGAACACCGTCGAGTACGATCAAAGGCTGGTTGCTGCCGTTGATAGACTTGCTACCTCTGAACAGAATCTTCGATGCACCACCCGCACCGGTAGAGTTAGGCGTAATGCTCAATCCTGCACTCTTACCCTGCAAAGAGTTGATCATATTGACGTTCTTTATCTCGTTCACATCCTTACCACCTACAGTTTGTGCCGAATAAGCCAGCGACTTTGCCTCGCGCTTGATACCCATAGCCGTAACAACGACCTCGGTCAGCAATTCGGAATCGTCGTTCAAAACGAAATTCATCGCACTACCGTTCCACGCAGCCTCGGTTGTTTTAAAGCCGATGAACGATACTTGAATCACTTCTCCGCTCTTAACACCCGACAAAGAGAAGTTACCGTCGATATCGGTTGTTGTTCCCTTTTGAGATCCCTTCACAACAACAGAAGCCCCGACAATCGGTTCTCCCTTTGAATCTACTACGGTACCCTTGCAAACATCAAGTTGCTGTGCAGATTGTACATTACCCGTTTGAGCGGCACATACGATTGTAGGGGTCATGAAAAGCCCCATTAAAACCAGCACAACACTTACAATTCTTAGTTGTTTGTACATAAGTTAATGATTTTAATAAATAGAATTTAATACAGTTATTGTATTCAAAAAAAGTAACAATTTGAGATGTTGGTTTGTATGCATTTGTATTTAGTCCGGGCAAAGGTAGATATATATTCCATAGCAAAAAACTATTTCGAGCTTTTTACGGTTTATTAACTACAGGGGCCATAAGTATATTTATATTCCGCAAATATACGCGTTTCGCCCCCCGAAGATACCCAAATGCTAAATAATGATAACAAAATGATTTCTTTTTGCACAAAGAAACCGCCCCACACTCTTCTATTTGTAAACCCGACGCGGCAGAAAATTGTAGAGCACGCAAATGCTTTCTGACGTAATTTATCTATTTTTGCAAAGACCAAACGACAATATATCGCAACATCAATGATAAAACTATTCATTACCTGGTTAACGACATTCGGACGTTATTTGATATTGATGGGCCGCACCTTCAGCCGTCCCGAACGCATGCGCATGTTCATGAAACGGTACATCAAAGAAATGTCGCAACTGGGCGTCGACTCCATTCCCATCGTTCTGCTGATATCGTTTTTCATCGGCGCCGTTATCTGCATTCAGATGAAGCTGAACATACAAAGCCCCTGGATGCCGAAATGGACCACGGGATACGTCACGCGCGAAATACTGCTGTTAGAGTTCTCCAGCTCGATCATGTGCCTCATTCTGGCCGGAAAAGTAGGATCGAACATCGCATCCGAGCTCGGAACCATGCGCGTAACACAGCAGATAGACGCATTAGAGATCATGGGCGTAAACTCGGCCAGTTACCTCATCCTGCCCAAAATCACAGGGCTGGTTACCATCATGCCCTTCCTGGTCATCTTCAGTTCGGTCACAGGCATCCTCGGCGCCTACGGAACCGCCTTCATCGGCCACGTGCTCTCGACCGACGACCTGACTGCCGGACTGCAACATGCCTTCAACGCCTGGTTCATCTGGATGAGTATTATCAAGAGCCTGTTCTTCGCCTTCATCATCGCCAGCGTATCGTCCTACTTCGGCTACAGCGTCGAAGGCGGATCGGTAGAAGTAGGCCAAGCCTCGACCGACGCCGTAGTCAGCAGCTCGGTGCTGATCCTCTTCTCCGACGTCTTTCTCACCCAGCTGCTCAGCTAACACATACACACCGAAAAAAATGATAGAAGTAAAACACCTGTATAAATCGTTCGAAGACAAAGAAGTGTTGTGCGACATCAACGCACGATTCGAAGACGGAAAAACAAACCTGATTATCGGACAGAGCGGATCGGGAAAAACCGTACTGATGAAAAACCTCGTCGGACTGCTACACCCCACACGCGGACAAGTACTCTACGACGGGCGCGACTTCGTATCGATGAACAAACACGAAAAGGTCATGATGCGGCGCGAAATGGGAATGATTTTCCAAAGCGCAGCCCTCTTCGACTCGCTCTCCGTATTAGAGAACGTAACCTTCCCGCTCGACATGTTCTCAGACAAAACCTACCGCGAACGCGTAAAACGCGCACAAGACTGCTTAGACCGCGTCGACCTCATCGACGCCCAGAACAAATTCCCAGGCGAACTATCCGGCGGAATGCAAAAACGCGTAGCCATAGCACGCGCCATCGTACTCAACCCCAAATACCTCTTCTGCGACGAACCCAACTCGGGCCTCGACCCCAAAACATCACTCGTCATCGACGAACTGCTCTCGGGCATCACCAAAGAGTTCAACATCACCACCATCATCAACACCCACGACATGAACTCCGTCATGGGCATCGGCCAAAACATCATCTTCATTTACAAAGGCCGAATAGAATGGCGAGGAAACAAAGACCAAGTCATCACGTCAGACAACAAACGGCTCAACGACCTCGTCTTCGCGTCCGACCTCTTCAAAAAAGTAAAAGAAGCCGAAAGAGAAGAAGAGGATAACAAATAAAAAAAAACGCCGATTAAGCCCGCAACATCTGCCAACCCGAAAAGAGTTGGCAGATTTCGTTTCCGCCCGCCCGAAACACAGCATACACCTGCGCCCCGACGGCATAAAACATCTGCAGAACCCACTCGCATGTCCGGAAAACCACTTCCGGACATTTTTTATGCCAAAACCGACAGCAAAAAACACTAAACGAACCCGTTTTACGCAAAAAACAGTTGGAAAAAACACCAAACGAACCCGTTTTACGCAAAAAGCATAGGAAGAAACCACCAAAAACAATGTTTTCCTCCGAAAATACACATATTTTTCCCCTCAATCCTTTGCTTTATCCCAAAAAACATCTATTTTTGTTTACCCCTTTCAAAAAGGGTTAACAAAAACAATGTACAGCGTTTACCTCTTTCAAAAAGGGTTAACAAAAGCAATGTACGACGTTTACCCCTTTCAAAAAAGGTTAACAAAAATAATGTACGACGTTTACCCCTTTCAAAAAGGGTTAACAACAGACAAGTATTTTTGGGCTGCGGAAGATCGCGCAGCCATTTCCGCATAGGGAAACCGGGGAAAACGACAAGGAATACCCATTTCCGCATAGGGAAACCGGGGAAAACGACAAGGAATACCCATTTCCGCATA
>CAUQAO010000028.1:0-20529 GCA_963515815.1 uncultured Prevotella sp. | reverse complement strand
TGTTGAAAAAACATCTCGTTCGGACACTCCGAGTGCACTGTTTGTTGAAAAAACATCTCGTTCGGACACTCCGAGTGCACTGTTTGTTGAAAAAACACCTCGTTCGGACACTCCGAGTGCCATGTTTGTTGAAAAAACACCGCGGTCAGACACTCCGAGTGCACTGTTTGTTGAAAAAACAGTAGGCGCGGAGCTGTAAATAGCGCTCGCGACAAAGTTTTTCGCGACCGACACACTGCCGACACGCGGCCCGCACCTGTCGGCGGCGACTGCAACGTTCGGGATACCCGATAATTTTAGTTAAACGCCGTGGCATTCCTTCCTCATATCGCCATTTATCGCTATCTTTGCAGCACTAAACGGTAAAAGCGTGAAAATTTTAGAAGTGCTGAATGCCCTTGAACGATTCGCGCCGCTGCCTTTGCAAGCAGATTATGATAACGCTGGATTGCAAGTAGGATTGACAGTGGCGGAAGTATCAGGGGCTTTATTGTGTCTCGACGTAACAGAGGCTGTGGTAGACGAGGCCGTTTCGTTGGGTTGTAACTTGATCGTGGCGCACCATCCGCTGATATTTCATAAGCTGTCGTGCGTTTCGGACGCCGATTTTGTTCAGCGCATCGTGATCAAGGCCATCGAAAACCGTATCACCATTGTGGCCATGCACACGAATTTGGACAGTGCGCGGGGCGGGGTGAACCATAAGATGGCCCAGAAAATGGGGCTCGACAATGTACAGTTTATCGGCAAAAGACAAGAGGCTGGCGGCGTAGAGGGCGGCGAAGGCGTGGTCGGCGTGCTGGCCGAGGCGATGGCTGCCGACGATTTTATCGGTATGCTGAAACGTGTGTTCGACGTGGAATGCGTGCAGGCCAACCAACTGTTGCGGCGGCCCATCAAGCGGGTTGCACTGTGCGGTGGCGCCGGGTCGTTTCTGCTGAAAGAGGCGATGAGCACCGGCGCCGATGCTTTTGTAACGGGCGAAATGCACTACCACGAATATTTCGACACCGAACAGCGAATACAGATAGCCGTGATAGGGCATTATCAGAGCGAACAGTTTACCGGCGAGATTTTCAGGTCGATCATCCAACGGCAGTGCACCGGCGTGCGGTGCTGCTTGTCGAAGATCAACACCAATCCGATCGTTTACTTTTAACGTAAAGCATCACTTAAAAAATAATAATATGGCAAAGAAAGATCTTACAGATTTATCGGTAGAAGAGAAGTTGAACACTCTCTATCAGTTGCAAACAACCTTGTCGGCTGTCGACGAGAAACGGGCGCTGCGCGGTGAACTTCCGCTCGAAGTGCAAGACTTGGAAGACGAGATTGCAGGACTGAACACGCGCCTCGAGAAAATTAATGCCGATATCGACGAGTTTAAAAAAGCCATCTCGCAAAAGAAAGCCGAGATCGCAAATGCCGAATCGAGCGTAGAACGTTATAAAAAACAGCTCGACGAGGTGAAGAATAATCGCGAATACGATACGCTGACGAAAGAAATCGAATTTCAAAGTCTGGAAATTGAGCTCTGCAACAAAAAAATTAAAGAGGCAATGATCAGGGTCGAAGAAAAAAAACAAGACCTGGAACAGGTCGAAGCACTGATAAAAGACCGCGAAGCAGCGCTGAAAGAAAAGCGCGACGAACTGGATGAAATTATGCAGGAAACGCGCGACGAGGAGGATAGCCTGAGAGATAAAGCCAAAAGCCTGGAAATGAAAATCGAGGCGCGCCTGCTCTCGAGCTTTAAGCGTATTCGGAAAAATGCGCGCAACGGACTGGGTATCGTGTATGTTCAGCGCGACGCTTGCGGCGGATGCTTCAACAAGATTCCGCCACAGCGACAGTTGGATATCAAGATGCACAAAAAAATTATCGTTTGCGAATACTGCGGACGCATCATGATCGATCCCGAATTGGCCGGCGTTAAAACAGCGAAAGCTGCGGTAGAGGAGAAGCCGAAACGCAAGCGCGCTGCTCGGAAAACAACGAAAACAGAAACGGAAGAATAAGCGACCGATTCACAGCTATAAAAGGTAACAAGCCAAAGCAAGATACATCTCTTCGCTTTGGCTTGTTTTTATTTTTATTTGGTTTCGATCGCGTTCCGATCGAGTAGGTATTTTCCGAAAGTGATCTGCTGTAAGCTTAACTTTTGGTAATCGATGTTGTACAGGGTGGGACCCGATTCCCATAAAAAGCCGATGCTACCGTCACGCTGGAGCGTCATGGTGGAGTAGGCGGAGAGGGAGGAATCGACTTCCAATCCGCGTTTCCAACCCGTGGAAAACGCTTCGGCAGTGTAATGCCTGGCGGTTAATTCTTTGTAGAAGAAACCCACGTGCGTGCGCTGCGGACCGAAGGGTATCGACTGGATGGCTACGTGTACGCGGGCTTTATCGGCCCGCCGGATAGCCGGCACGATGAGTATTTCGCCGTTGCAGGCATTCGCAATTCCGTTAAAGTCGGGAGCTTTGATGCGCTCGTCCCATCGGCCCCGCGCTTTCTCTGCATCGGTATAAGTGAAGATGTTGAACATCCGGCCCTCGCAACGCGAACTTAAAACAACACTGCCGTCGGGTAGCTCTTCGCACTTCGCTTCGTCGCCGTCACTGCAACATGAACGGTTGATGTCGCCCAGCACATGCCATTGGCGACCGAAATCGTCGCTGTATAAAACGAAATTGCCCGATAAAGTGCACAGGGCAGCATACAACCGATAATATTTTCCACGCCTGACGTACCGGCTTTGATGAATCTTTCCGGAGGTGAAAAAAAGGGAATTGACGGGCCCTTGCGTGCGCCGATCGAATAATTGATAAATCTGTTCGGTCAGTTCCTGCCCCTTATCCCAGGTCTTTCCATTGTCCTGGCTCCGAAAACAGCCAACTCGGTTAGGATCTTCACGCTTGCCTTGATGATAAATCTTTTTGCCGGCAACGCACATCGCCAGTACTTCGTTGCTCGTACGGTCGGCTACCAACGAACAATCGCCGAACGCGTACTGCCATACATTGCCTTGTTCGATGCCGTTTCCGTCGGCCAACAGCTGCTCGGCGGTCCACGTTCGTCCGTTATCATGGCTCAAACGGTAAACCAAATCGACAGCTCCGTAACCGATATCCGATTTGCAGTACCGATAATCCGACACTGCAATAAGGTCGCCATTGCTGCAAGTTGTAATGGCAGGAATACGATAAGGAATGGCGTCGCCAGTCGGTGTGTTGAATAACCGCTGTCGGCGCTTTCCGCTGTCGGCTACAGGGGTGGAGATACTGATGAGAAAAAGAATTAGAAGGCTGAAAACTCTGGTAAACATAGTGAATGAACGTTGAAAGGGAAAAAGATTCGGTTTATTAAAGACACTGATACTCGGGAATGTCTTCTAAAAAAATATACTTCTGATTGGGATAGTCCATTTTGCAGCAATAACTCTGAAGTCCGTTGCTTACCACCAGATAATCTACATGCAGCAGCAAGTTGTAAACAGAAATCTGATCGAATACCTTTTGATCGATCGGAACGGTAGGTGCCTTATACTCTATAATCATACGCGGATGCAGGTCTTGATGATAAAGTATGCTGTCTGCCCTTAACAGTTTATCGCCTAATTTAAGCTGAACTTCGTTGGCCAAGAGGGTAGCGGGATAACTTTTATGCTCGATTAAATAATGGACGAAATGTTGTCGCACCCATTCTTCTGGAGTAAGGGCTACATAACGCCTGCGTAAGATATCGAGAACCATGGGCCTGTCTTTCGTACCGGATAATTTTATTGTGTACGGAGGTAGGTTTAATGGAAACATTTTATTAATTTTGCAATCAATTACAAAGTTAATGAAAAAAGAAGAAAGGAAAAAGACGAGCAAGTTATTTATCAGATGATTGTCTGAAAAATAGATGGATACGAGCTTATTACATCCATTACATCTTGTCGCTCTCTTTTTGCGATTATGGCAAAAGCAGGAATCACATACGAATCTATTATACACGACTTGACTACTCGTAATTTTTTGCCTATTTATATATTAATGGGCGAAGAGTCGTATTTCATAGATAAAATTGCTGATTTCATAGCAGAAAACGTACTTCAACCTGAAGAGCGAGATTTTAATCAAAATATTGTTTTTGGAGCGGATGTTAACGCAGCCCAGATAGTAGACCTTTCAAAGGGCTATCCTATGATGGCCAACTATCGGGTTGTTATAGTTAAAGAGGCTCAAAACTTACGTGGAACTGAAGTCCTGGAAAAGTACCTGGAGAATCCGGTAAAGTCTACTATTTTAGTTTTATGCCATAAAAACGGGACTATTGACCGTAGAAAAAGATTAATCGCTAGAGCAGAGGCGATAGGAGTAGTTTTTGAAAGTAGGCGGTTGCGTGATTCAGAACTTCCTTCTTTCATTACGACTTATTTGAAAGAACATCAGGTTTCGATTGATTATAAGTCTACAGCTATGATAGCCGATCATATCGGATCAGATCTGAATAGATTGATTTCTGTTATCGATAAGGTTCTAATCTCTTTACCCGAAACTAATCGGGTGATTATTCCTGAGATCGTTGAGAAACAAATAGGAGTAAGTAAAGATTTCAATGCTTTCGAATTAAGAAGTGCTATTGTAAACCGAGATGTATATAAAGCAAATCTAATCATTAAATATTTCGACAATAATCCAAAAGCAGGAAATATCTTCTCTTTTCTACCACTTTTGTTTAACTACTTCCAAAATCTGATGATCTCTTATTATGCTCCCGCTAAAAATGAAAATGCCGTAGCACAATACTTAGAGCAAAGAGGTAGTTGGGCAGCTCGTGACTATATAATTGGAATGAGAAATTACTCCGGAAAGAAAACCATGCAGATTATTTCTAAATTTAGAGAAATAGATGCTAAAAGTAAGGGGATAAATAACCCAAATACGAATGCTGGAGACTTGATGAAAGAGCTTATTTTCTTTATTCTTCACTAAAAACAGTCTTTTTCTTCTCATTTTTTTTCTAGAATGAGAGATTTTTATCTTCCTTTTTGTTCTCTAAATACTTATAAAATAGGGGTTTGTTATCTTTTTAATGCTTCAAAACTTGTGTATTTTAGATAATACTATCATCTCCTTGTTGAAAAATAAAAAATACATAGAATATAGCGATTTCATGTCCAATAAATTTATGTTTAACTATTATTTAGAAAAGGAAGTGCTCAATCGGTCTGCAAATATATAAATATTTATTTATATACGCCATCGAATCTTTTCGTTTTTGTAAATTAGTATTCTCCTTTCTATACTCATTTGTTTAGATATTGAAATGTAAATATTTATATAGATATACGTATACATCCTTTTATTCAATATCATTATTTGTTCTTAATTTATTAATAGTCTGCTTATTAAGAAGCTTTATTTATGTGTTTTATAATATAATAGGCCGTATTGATACTTGTATTGACTCTATTCTCTACAAACATATTGTAATATTCAAAAACAAGTATTTTTAAATCAATAACTTGTGTTTCTATATTAAATAGGATAATATAGGACTTTAAATAAGGATCCATGTCCTTATCTAAAAAACAGAATTTGCGTTAATAAATATTTGAATCTTTATATTATTTGAATCTATAAATGTAAAATTTAAGAAGAGAAATAATTGTTAGATATCTATATCGTGTTGTTTTTTTTGTTTATCTTTGTAAACAATAATAAGAAGTGATGTTAAAGAGGCTTTTAAGTTATAAACGATAGAATGAAAGATAGAATAAGACAATTGATGATTACCCAGCACATGAATCAACAGAGTTTTGCAGATGTGTTGGGTATTTCTCCTGCATCATTAAGTAGTATTTTTAATGATAGGACGAAACCTACTTTGAATCATATCGATGCTATTAAGAAAAAATTTCCAGCTATTAATTTAGATTGGTTGTTATATGGTCGAGGACCAATGTTCTTAGATAATGCATCAGACATTGATCTGGCGTCCATGAATTCGAAGTCCGTAACCGAATCTGTTTTAAATTTTGAAGAGTCATCTTCTACTCTATCGAATAATCAAGTAGAGAAAGTGCGGTTAGACTCTCCTGTACAAAAGGAATTTTATACTAAGCCTGAAAATAATGTGGTTAAAACAATTGACTGTATTCAACGAAAGATAACGGAAATTAGAATATTCTATGATGATCAGACCTGGGAAACTTTCGTTCCGAAGAAATAATCAATGATCTTGCTGTATATTTCATGTTTGTGCTACCTTTGCATAAGACTAGGTTACGCCTTGGCTCTTAAAAGCAGGTTTATTAGGTGCGAAGTTAGTCATTTATGTTTATATTTTGGTATTGGCGAAAGGTTTAATGACCGCATGTCGAAGATTAATGAAAAGTTGATGAAAAAGGTTTGTGTAGATTTAAGGGTTCATTCGGTTGAGCATTTGAGTGAGCGACATGTTTTATTGCGTTTGCGTTCGGAGGATTCGTTGCCAGAGATGGTGCCTGGGCAGTTTGTGGAAGTAAAAGTCAATAATTCGCCGACGACTTTTTTGCGCCGTCCAATTTCTATTAACCTGGCCGATAACGATCGCCGCGAGATTTTGCTACTCGTGGCGTCAGTCGGTGATGGGACGCGCCGATTAACGCATTTGTCTGAGGGCGACATGTTGAATTGTTTGCTACCATTGGGTAACGGATTTTCATTACCGACTTCGTTGTGCGAGCGATTCCTTTTGATTGGTGGCGGCGTTGGTATTGCGCCGCTTCTTTTTTTGGGGAAAAAGATCGTTGACATGGGTGGTACACCTTTTTTTTTATTGGGTGCCAGAACGGCGTGCGAGTTGCTTGAGAAGGATCGATTTGGTGAATTGGGGCATTTGTATGTCACCACCGAAGACGGATCAGAGGGGGTGCGTGGCTTTGTGACTGACCATCCGATTTTGACTCAGCAGCATTTCGATCGAATAGCTACCTGTGGGCCGAAGCCCATGATGCTGGCCGTGGCCAGATATGCCAAGCGGGAAGGAATAGCGTGCGAAGTGTCTTTGGAAAATGAGATGGCCTGTGGTTTGGGCGCCTGCTTGTGCTGTGTTGAAAATACGACTGAGGGATATGTTTGCGTGTGCAAAGAAGGGCCGGTATTCAGCAGCGATCGTCTCCTATGGAAGATTTAAACAGATTTAGAAAGTGCTAGGTTTTAGGAAAGTGATATTGTAGATTTAAAAGGTAACAACATGGCAGATTTAAGCATAAAGATAAACGGGATTCGTTTCCGCAATCCTATCCTCACGGCTTCTGGAACATTCGGTTATGGATTAGAGTTTGCTGATTTGGTGCCGTTGAACGAGTTGGGTGGCATCATCGTAAAAGGCACCACGCTGCGTCCTCGCGAGGGCAATCCTTATCCGAGAATGGCCGAAACAGCCTCAGGTATGCTCAACTGTGTCGGGTTGCAGAATAAAGGCGTAGATCATTTTTGCACTGAGATCTATCCCCAAATCAAAGATATCGATACGCACATGATCGTCAACGTCAGTGGAAATACGCCCGACGACTATGCCGAGTGCGCCGCCCGAATTGACGCCTTAGATCGCATACCAGCCATTGAACTTAACATTTCGTGCCCAAATGTCAGGCAAGGTGGTATGGCTTTCGGTGTAACTTGTGCCGGAGCCGCTTCGGTAGTGCGAGCTGTGCGCAAAGCCTACAGCAAAACACTCATCGTCAAACTATCTCCCAACGTAACTGACATTGCCGACATTGCCCAAGCTTGCGAATCTGAAGGCGCCGACGCCCTCTCGCTCATCAACACCCTCATGGGTATGGCTGTCGATATTGAGCGCCGACGCCCCATGCTTAGCATCGTGACTGGCGGACTGAGCGGCCCCGCTATTAAGCCCGTCGCCCTCAGAATGGTGTGGCAGACTGCCCGTGCCGTCCGGATACCCATTATCGGCCTCGGCGGAATATCGACTCCAACCGACGCGATAGAATTCCTCATGGCTGGCGCTACAGCCATTCAGATCGGAACAGCCAACTTCATCGACCCTGCGGTAACCATCCGAGTGCGTAACGGTATCGACTGCTGGCTCGCCGACCACGGCTGCCAGTCCGTTACTGAAATAGTCGGAACGCTGAACGTCTGATCGGCTTCAAGAATACCTTTACGGGGAACCACCGCTTTCACAGCAAGAGAAAATCAATCTCTCCGCTATGTATTATGGTGTGCGGATTCTTTCAGGGAGGAGTATATAGTAATAGCGAAAAAACAACTGCTAAGATTCATCCTACCGTTTTTCCGTCCTTGATTATAAAAAGAAAAAGATCACAGAAAGAAGACTTTTAAAATAAGTCTCACCTTTCTGTGATCTTTTTAATTTGATAAGGGAAAGAGTTCTAAAATGTGTGGCGTTTTTCAGCCCCATCTGTTTTTAGAAAAACTCTTTTCTCTTTTCTCAATTCGTTCGAGCTTTTAATTACTCTGCTACAACTGCTGTGTCAACTGCTGCTGTGTCAACTGCTGCTGTGTCAACTGTAGCTGTATCTACTGTAGTTGTATCAACTTCTGTAGAAGACGCAGTCTTGTTACGATCACAAGATGTGATAGAGAGTGCTAAGATCGCTGCAAATGCTAAAACTAACTTTTTCATTTTCTTTGCTTTTTAAATCTGTAAAACAATCATTTGTTTATTAAAACAATGCAAAGGTAGATATTTTTTCGATATGCAATACTTTTTTTGTTTTTTTTTTGTGCTTCTGATGTAACTTTTCTGTAACTGTTTGATTCGTAAAAATATATCTCTGTGTAAAAAATGTTAAGGAAAAGAGTGGTAGCATGAGATATTCGATTGCGAGAACTTGTTGCAATAACAACGCAGTAATATATCACATAGCTTTCCTGTTTTTTCTATATCTTTGCAATTACTTATGATTTAAGTATGATTGATACAAGTGCATTTCAGGGTAAAACCGCGGTTTATTATACATTAGGCTGTAAATTAAATTTTTCGGAAACATCTACATTTGGCAATATGCTTCAAGAAATGGGAGTACGTACGGTTAGTAGGGGCGAGCATGCGGATATCTGTTTAATCAATACGTGTTCTGTAACTGAAGTGGCTGATCATAAGTGCAGGCAAACCATTCATCGTGTGGTACGCGAAAATCCTGATGCTTTTGTCATTGTTACCGGCTGTTATGCTCAATTAGAAACGGAGACCATCAGCCGGATAGAGGGTGTTGATTTGGTATTAGGGTCTAATGAGAAAGCCGATTTGATACAGCATTTGAACGATGCATGGATTCGCAGAGATGCGAGGGGCAAGGAGCAAGATTTCTCTTCATTGCATTTGCATTCGTTTCGATCTGTAAAAACTAAGGATATAAAAACATTTCTGCCATCTTGTTCTAAGGGGAACAGAACGCGTTATTTTCTAAAAGTTCAAGACGGATGCAATTATTTTTGCACTTATTGCACTATTCCTTATGCAAGAGGATTCTCGCGCAATCCATCCATCGAATCGTTGGTAGGGCAGGCTCGACAGGCTGCTCGGGAAGGAGGAAAGGAAATTGTGCTTACGGGAGTTAATATCGGTGAGTTCGGTGAAAATACCGATGTGTCGTTTTTAGACTTGGTAAAAGCGTTGGATCAGGTTGAAGGAATCAAACGTTTTCGTATATCCAGTCTTGAACCCGATTTGATAGATGACGAGTTAATAGATTTTTGTGCCGATTCAAGGGCTTTCATGCCCCATTTTCATATTCCTTTGCAGAGCGGTTCAGATGCTGTTTTAAAACTCATGAATCGACATTACGACACGGCTCTTTTTGCCCATAAGATCAACCGAATTAAAGAAAAAATGCCGCATGCGTTCATCGGAGTCGATGTAATGGTGGGTGCTCGAGGAGAGAAGCCCGAGTATTTTGAAGCGTGTTATCGTTTTCTCGAATCGTTAGACATTACCCAACTGCATGTCTTTCCTTATTCTGAAAGGCCGGGCACCCGTGCGCTTTCCATTCCATACGTAGTCTCGGATAAAGACAAGAAATTACGATCAAAGCGTTTGCTGCAGCTTTCCGATACGAAGACGCATCGTTTCTACGAGCAGCACATCGGGCAAGAAGCCGAGGTGCTTTTCGAAAAAGCATCGCGCGGAAAGGCCATGCACGGATTCACGCGTAACTACATTCGTGTCGAACTGCCTGCCGCCTTGGCGAAAGACGTGTACGATAATCAACTTATTCGTGTACGGTTGGGAGCATTCAATTATAATCAATCTGCCTTAAAAGCAATTTTATGAAGTTAGCGATTGTCATTTTAAACTGGAACGGAGAAAAGATGCTGGCCCAATATCTGCCGGCCGTAGTTCGTTATTCTGCCGACGAAGCACAGATCTATGTAGCCGATAACGCATCGACCGACGGCTCTGTGGGGCTACTGAGTAAGTATTTTCCGATGGTCAGTCAAATTATATTGGACAGGAACTGGGGGTTTGCCGACGGCTATAACAAGGCTCTGCGCCAGATCGAAGCCGACTATTACTTGCTGCTCAATTCGGACATTGAAGTGACCCATCACTGGCTAACGCCTCTGATCGAATTCATGGACACGCATCCCACGGTAGCGGCCTGCCAGCCCAAGTTGCTTTCGGTGGCCAATCACGACCTGTTCGAGTATGCCGGTGCCTGCGGCGGATATTTAGACCGCTATGGGTATCCGTTCTGCCGCGGACGCATTTTCGAGACCATCGAAGAGGATAACGGGCAGTATAGCGACGCCTGCAAAATAGTTTGGGCTACGGGCGCCTGTCTGATGATCCGTTCGGCTGATTATTGGGAGGCGGGCGGCTTCGATGGGCGCTTTTTTGCGCATAACGAAGAGATTGATCTGTGTTGGCGATTGCGTATGATGGGGCGCCAAATCTATTGCATTCCCGATAGCCAGGTTTACCACGTCGGCGGGGGAACGTTGCCCAAGAGTAATGCACAGAAGACGTATCTCAACTTCAGAAATAACCTTACCATGCTTTATAAAAATTTGAGCGATGCCGAATTAACGCCCGTCATGCGCATGCGATGGTGGCTCGATTATGCCGCTGCGCTTAAAATGCTGATTGCAGACAGGCATTTGGAGGATTGCAAGGCCGTTTTCAAAGCTCGAAAATCTTTTAAAAAATGGAGAAAGAGCTTTGCGAAAGACCGTGAAGAGATACAACGTCGCCGGGTTATCCACAATCAGGATATTTTAAGTCCTTATTCTATCCTTTGGCAGTATTATATAAAAGGTAGGCGTCTTTTTACCGAACTTCACTCAGATTCGCGGTAAAAGATCGGCCTTCGTCGTGCGAAAGAATCCGATCGCACTGTGCGATTACATATCTTTTAACAAAGCAGACAAATCGCACGGTGCGATTGCACTTTTTTATATTAAAATTTGCTTTTGACAACAATATTATGTAATTTTGTTGTCGGTAATAGTCTATATACAGTGCATTTGAAGAAGATAGATTACATATTGTTGGCAACATTGTTTATTTGTAGCGCTTGCCAACTAAAACTCAAGCCCAATTATGAGGAAGATCAAAAAATGCTTGTAGAAGTGCAGCGTTATGATCGGTTGGAGAGTCGTTATCTGACGACGGGCGATTTTTCGGCGTTGCAGCAAATGAACACGCTGTACCCTATGGAAACGCGTACTTTGCTCGAAGATGTGTTGCGACTGGGCGAAGTAAACGAACCCGAGATCAACTCCAAATTCCTCAATTTCTATCAAGATTCGCTGTTGCAGACCATCCTCTCGGATGCCGAAACAGAATATGCCAGCATGGACGATATCAATAGGCAACTTAGCGCGGCGTTTGCCAAGCTCGAAAAGCTGCTTCCCGGTTTCAGTGTTCCGACGGTTTATGCGCAAATAGGCGCTTTGGACCAGAGCGTTGTCATCGGCGAAAAGTCTATAGGCATATCGCTCGACAAGTATCTCGGCGAGAATTATACCATTTACAAGCGATTTTATTCGAGTCAGCAGCGCCAATCGATGAAACGCGAAAATATTGTTCCCGACTGCATCGTGTTCTATCTGTTGAGTCTTTACCCGATGACGGATTACGATCGGCGCACGCAGATAGAGAAAGATCTGCACATGGCAAAAATTATGTGGACGGCCAATAAGGTGTTGGGAAAACGATTTTTTAATACCGACTATGTCAATGTGGTGGATCGGTACATGAAAAGACACAAAGGTATATCGGTAACGGCTCTGCTCACGCTTGACGATTATTCTAAATTCGAACTTCTTTCTTGAACGACGGTTTGCGGTGAAAGAAAGATGAAGAGCGACCCTGCTGATGCTAAAAAATGTTGTGCAAAAGATGTGATGCACTAAAAAGAACTACCTTTGCAGGGGGGGTAGGTTGCACCTTGGCAATTTTAAAAAACAAGTTTTCTTATTGCATTCGGTTTGCACCGCCTCTGTACCGATTCTTATTGAAATAATAAACGATTTAAAAATTAGAAAAAGATGAAAAGATTGAAAGTAATAACATTGGGAATGTGTGTTCTGACAGTTTTTGGTTGCGCTACGAAGCAGGGAACCGGCTCGTTGATCGGTGCCGGCGGCGGCGCTGTTTTGGGTGCGATAATCGGTAAAATTGCCGGCAATACGGCCGTTGGAGCGGCTATCGGCGGAACCGTCGGCGCGGGTGCCGGCGCCGTGATAGGTCGCCATATGGACAAGGTGGCTAAAGAGGCGGCGGCACAGGTAGAGAATGCCAAAATAGAGGAGGTAACCGACAAAAACGGTTTGAAAGCCGTTAAGGTTACGTTCGACAGCGGTATTCTTTTCGCTACCAACAAGGCCGAGCTGAACCAGGCCAGCAAGAACGAATTGGCCAAGTTTTCGAAAGTATTGAAGAGCAATAGCGATTGCCATATCGATATCTTCGGCCATACCGATGCTACGGGCAACGACGGAATCAATATTCCTTTGAGCAACAATCGTGCGCAGAGTGTGGTCAATTATTTGAAGAGTTGCGGCGTTCCGGCTGCACAGTTTCAGAACGTAGAGGGCATGGGCAGCGCTTCGCCTGTGGCCGACAACAGCACCGCCAAGGGGCGTCAGCAGAACAGACGAGTAGAGGTCTTTCTGTATGCCAGCCAGGCCATGGTCGATGCAGCCAATGCGGGTACGCTTCAATAAATGGGCACGCACCAGTAAATGGAAATGAACCGGTCTATAAGGGGATGTGTCGAAACCTCGGCGCATCCTTTTTTATTCGGACTTATGGGAGCCGCGTACATGTTTTCTGCAAATCGCAACAGCGGAAATGTTCCCAGACTCTCCGGCGTCGTTTCCCGGATAGCGGAAACGTTCCCAGACACTCCGGCGTCGATTTCCGGATAGCGGAAACGTTCCCAGACACTCTGGCGTCGATTCCCGAAGTGCGGAAACGCTCCCAGACCCTCCGGCGTCGATTTCCGGATAGCGGAAATGCTCCCAGACACTCTGGCGTCGTTTCCCGAATAGCGGAAATGCTCCCAGACACTCTGGCGTCGATTCCCGAAGTGCGGAAATGTTCTCAGACACTCCGGCGTCGATTCCCGAAATGCGGATGCTGTTTTGAGTCACTCTTTTTTACGTCGATATGAAAATAGTAAGATCAATTGTTCGTTGGACCTTGGTCCTGTTCTTTGCCACGACGGTTTTTGCGGTTGTAGCTTACCGTTTTGTTCCGGTTTATCTTACGCCGCTGATGGTGCTCAGATGTGTGCAGCACGGTAACGTGACCATTCGCCATCATTGGGTTCCGTTAGAGAAGATGTCGCGCTATCTGCCGGTTGCGGTGATGGCGAGCGAAGATCAGCGTTTCTTGCTTCATCATGGCTTCGATTACGACGCCATCGAGAAAGCTGCGCGGCACAATCTGAAGAACAAGGCCGGAAAGAAGCGCGGGGCGAGTACCATTTCGCAGCAGACGGCCAAGAATGTGTTTCTGTGGCCGGGCCGGTCGTGGTTGCGAAAGGGACTGGAAGTTTATTTTACCGCACTGATCGAAATGATGTGGAGTAAGCAGCGCATCATGGAAGTATATCTTAACTCTATCGAAATGGGCGAGCAGATTTATGGCGCGGATGCCGTGGCCTATCGGCATTTCGGCAAAACGGCCGCCGAGCTGACACGCTCGGATTGTGCCTTGATAGCTGCTACGCTGCCCAATCCGATTCGGTTCAGCAGCAAGGCTCCGAGCAGCTATATGCGGCAGCGGCAACATAAAATCGAACACGAAATGAAGTTTATCCCGTTCTTCCCTCGCGAAGGCGAAGACATAGATCCGAATACCACCAGCAGTGGCATTTATCATCGAAAGAAATGAAAGAATTACTCGACCAGTTGAATGAAAAACAGCGGCAGGCTGTAGAATATAACGAGGGGCCGCATCTGGTGATTGCCGGCGCGGGCGCGGGAAAGACACGTGTTCTGACGTATAAAATAGCTTACCTGATACGGCAAGGCGTCGATCCGAAGAATATTCTCGCGCTGACGTTTACCAACAAGGCGGCGACCGAAATGAAATTGCGCATCGGCAATTTAGTGGGGCAAGACGTCGCCCGGCAATTGCACATGGGAACGTTCCACGCTATCTTTTTGCGCATTCTTCGTACCGAGGCCAGGATGATCGGTTATCATCCCGGCTTTACGATTTACGACGAATCGGATGCGCGGTCACTGCTCAAGGCCATTATCAGAGAGCGCTTGCTCGACGAAAAAATCTACAAGCCCGCTACCATACATGCCCTCATCAGTTCGGCCAAGAACCGGCTGATAATGCCCGACGAATATGTCAACCGGCCCGAACTCATCGAACGCGACAGAAACAGCCGTATGCCCGAGCTGGCAAACCTTTATGCGGCTTACACGCAGCGCTGCAGAAAGGCCAATGCCATGGATTTCGACGACCTGTTGGTGCAGACGCATCGGCTGTTTCAAAAGGACGAGGTGATCAGAGCTTTCTACAACCGAACCTTCGGATATATCTTGGTCGACGAGTATCAAGACACCAACTTCGCACAGCAGGCCATCATCCTGCAACTGACGAAAGACCGGCAGCATATCTGCGTTGTCGGCGACGACGCACAAAGCATTTACGGGTTCAGAGGAGCCAACATCGACAACATTCTCAACTTCCAGACAACCTACAACGGTGCCCGGCTATTCAAACTCGAGCAAAATTATCGCTCTACACAGCGCATAGTACAAGCCGCCAACAGCCTGATCAAACACAACGAACGGCAGATCGACAAAGACGTGTTCAGTACGAACGACGAGGGCAGCAAGTTGCTCTACCGGCCGGTCTACTCGGACAAAGAAGAGGCGACCGTGGTATGCAAAGATATCCGACGGCTCATCCGGCAAGAACGGCTGAAGCATAGCGATTTTGCCGTCTTATACCGTACCAACTCGCAGAGCCGCAGTTTCGAGGAGGAAATGAGAAAGCAGAACATTCCTTATAGAATTTACGGCGGACTGAGTTTTTATCAGCGAAAAGAGGTCAAAGACGTGATCGCTTACTTCAGATTGATACTCAACCCTGACGACGAAGAGGCCTTCAAACGAATCGTCAATTACCCCGCACGCGGCATCGGCAACACCACGATTCAAAAGATAACCGTTGCAGCGCAGACCAACGACACCAGCTTCTGGCAAATCATTACGCAACCTGCACGTTACCTGCAAGGCATCAACAAGGGAACGGTCGACAAGCTGGCCGGCTTTACGGCGCTGATCGATGGCTGTATCAAACAAGCGTCGACGACCGATATTTACACCTTGGGTCGCGAAATCATGAAAACCAGCGGCATCGTCGCAGATATTTATTCAAGCAACGACCCCGAAGCGCTGGCACGTCAGGAAAACATAGAAGAACTGCTTTCGAGTATGCACGAATTTGTCGACGGCAGAAAAGAAGAGGGGCGGATCAACGAGATTTATCTTGTCGACTATCTGCAAGAAATATCCCTGCTCACCGATTTGGACAGCGACGACGGGGCCGACGATCGCGTGGCACTCATGACCGTTCATGCAGCGAAAGGACTTGAGTTTCCCGTCGTATTCATCGTAGGGTTGGAAGAAAATATCTTTCCCAGTCCGCTGGCCGTCCATTCGGCTCGCCAACTCGAAGAAGAACGCCGGTTGCTCTACGTAGCCATCACGCGGGCCGAGCGTCACTGCATATTGACCAGCGCAAAAAACCGATGGCGTTACGGTAAAATGGAATTCGATACGCCCAGCCGTTTTCTCAGAGACATCAATCCGCGTTTCATGCAAATAGAGAGCGAGAACGATTTTACGAATCGACCGTTGTACGAATTTCCGGCTTCTACCCCTACTCACAGCAGTTTATTGCGCTACGCCGATCGGATCAACCATCAGCCTTCGCCTTCGCCGGATATTCCCTCGCACGAAGCCCCGGCTGATGCTACCCAGTCGCCACTAAGAGAAGGGTGCACGATCGAGCATCAGCGTTTCGGCATTGGTACGGTTGTTCGGCTTGAGGGAACCGGCGAAAATCTGAAGGCAACGGTCGAGTTTACGCATTCGGGCGTTAAACAATTGCTGATCAAGTTTGCCCGCTTTACCGTTATTCAATCAGCAGACGACAGTCGTAATTCTTAAATCTTCGGCCATATTTGTTGCGAATGGCAACCCTTCGGCGTGTAAAACGGTTTTTGACGGGACAGAAATAATTCGAATAATAATATCTTGGTACAGCCTGCATAAGAAAAAAACGAGCATCTACACTTTCTTTCTGCTCTATCCCGATGTTTTTTCTTATTCGTGGTGATAGGGTTCTCCTTTTATAATTGTGCAGGCTCTGTATAACTGTTCTACGAAGATGAGGCGTACTATTTGGTGCGAGAATGTGAGCCGTGAGAGCGATAACCGGTCGTTGGCTCTTTGGTAAACCTCTTGTGAGAAGCCGTAGGGGCCGCCAACGACAAAGATGAGTTTACGGACGGTTTGTTGTTTCTTTGCAATCCATACGGCCAATTCGCAGCTGCGCGGTTGCTGACCGCGTTCGTCTAATAGCACAACAAAATCGGTGGGGTTGAGCCTTTTCAGAATCAGCAATCCCTCTTGCATTTTCTGTTGATCTTCAGACAAGTTTCTGGTGTTTTTCAGGTCCGGTATAACAGTAATAGTGAATGGTATATGGTGGCCGATCCGTTGGGTATAATCTTCTATACCGGCTGCGAAGTGCGGATTGTCGGTCTTGCCGATCAGCAGCAGTTCTATTTTCATAGAATGGCGGGCGGTGTATTATTCGTTGTTTTCTTCGTAGTCTTTCTCTACGGCATAGATGCTTTTCCCGTGGCGTACGGGGCACAATGTTTCGTCGGGATCGATGTTGCCGTATTGGTCCTTCCGTTTCGGATTCATCGGGAACCACCCTTTTTCTACACGCTTTTTCTGCGAAAACAATTCGCCGATGGCCCACAGCGACGAGGCTCCGAAAACGCCTAAAACGGATGAGAAGATCACATTGTCGACAGATAGCGAGCAACAGATGCAAACGATTCCTGTAACAAGGAAAATCCACCAGGGTCTGACGCCCCATTTGTATTCGGTTTTAATAACGATCGGATGGAAAATCCCGATAATAAGAAAGGTCGATATGGCGATAATAATACCTGTAAAATACATGATTCTCTTTATTTGTTGCTTGATTGCGGATGAGGGGATGACTGCCTCTTCGGCTCGTTTGCAAAAGTACAAAAAAGATGTTGCGTCTCGAAATATATTGCCTAAAATTGCTATCTTTGTGCACCAATCAACTCACATAAATTATAGCAATATGGCAAATAATACAGAACTGATCGCCAAGTGCGAAGAAAGGGCGAATCGATGGTTGACTCCTGCGTTTGACAATGATACGCAGAAGCAAGTCAAGGAGATGTTGGAAGCAGCCGACAAGACAGAACTGATAGAATCGTTTTATAAAGATTTGGAATTCGGAACCGGAGGTCTGCGCGGCATCATGGGGGCGGGCAGCAACCGGATGAACATTTATACTGTTGGTATGGCAACGCAGGGATTTGCCAATTACTTGAAAAAGAATTTCAGCAATCGTACGGAGATCGCTGTTGTGGTTTGCCACGACTGCCGTAATAACAGCCGTAAGTTTGCTGAATGTGTAGCCAACGTTTTCTCGACTAACGGTATCAAGGCCTATTTATTCGACGATATGCGGCCGACGCCCGAATGTTCGTTTGCCATCAGGTATCTGGGGTGCCAGGCCGGTGTCAATATTACGGCCAGCCATAATCCGAAAGAGTATAATGGTTATAAGGCTTATTGGGAAGATGGCGCACAGGTGCTGGCTCCGCACGATATGGGAATTATCGACGAAGTGAATAAGGTAGAGGTAGAAGATGTCAAATTCGAGGGCGACAAGTCTAAGATTCAGACGATCGGCGAGGAAATAGACCAGGCCTATCTTGAGAAGGTGAAGACACTTAGCATCGATCCTGAGGTGATTAGGCGGCATCACGATTTGAAGATCGTTTATACCCCCTTGCATGGAACGGGGATGACGATGATTCCGCGATCGCTGAAACTTTGGGGATTCGACCATGTACATTGCGTGAAAGAGCAAATGGTGAAAGACGGCAACTTCCCGACGATTGTGTCGCCGAACCCTGAAAATGGCGAGGCTTTAACGCTGGCTTTACGCGATGCAAAAGAAATAGATGCTGATATCGTGATGGCCAGCGATCCTGATGCCGACCGCGTAGGAATGGCTTGCAAGAACGATAAAGGCGAGTGGATATTGATTAACGGTAATCAGACTTGCCTGATCTTCCTTTATTATATTATCACGAACCGTAAGAATAAGGGATTGTTGAAACCGACCGACTATATCGTTAAAACAATCGTGACAACCGAAGTGATTCGTAAGGTTGCTGAAAAGAATCATATCGAAATGCGCGACTGCTATACCGGTTTCAAATGGATTGCACGCGAAATACGTCTCTCAGAAGGCAAACAGCAATACATCGGAGGTGGTGAAGAGAGTTATGGTTTTATGGCCGAAGACTTTGTTCGCGATAAAGATGCCGTGAGTGCAATGTGCCTGTTGGCAGAAATCTGTGCCTATGCCAAAGATCAGGGCAAAACGCTTTATGATCTTTTGATGGATATCTATCTTGAATATGGATTCTCTAAAGAAACGACGATCAATGTTGTTCGACCGGGCAAGACCGGCGCAGAAGAAATAAAGAGCATGATGGAGCGCTTCAGAAACAATCCGCCGACGGATCTTGGCGGCTCTAAAATTGTGCTATGGAAAGATTATCTTACCTTAGAACAGCGCGATGCCAACGGCGTAGTGACGAAACTCGATATGCCCGACACAAGCAATGTACTGCAATGGTTCTGCGAAGACGGTACGAAGGTAAGCGTACGCCCGTCGGGTACCGAGCCTAAAATCAAGTTCTATCTCGAAACCAAAGGCACCATGTCGTGCACGGGCTGTTATGCACGTTGCAATACCGAAGCCGATGCAAAGTTCGAGGCCATTAAGAGCAGTCTGAAACTCGACTAATGTTGATAAAAACAAAGAAAAAGAAAATGAAACAAACAATTCTTGTAACAGGCGGAACCGGTTTTATCGGTTCGCATACAACCGTAGAGCTGCAACAGGCGGGTTATGATGTCGTGATTGTAGACAATCTTTCGAACTCGAAGATCGAAGTTCTCGACGGCATAGAAAAAATAACAGGAATACGACCCCGTTTCGAGCAAATAGACTTATGCAACTTTGCCGATACCGAAGCTGTTTTCCGAAAATACCCCGATATTGTGGGCATTATTCATTTTGCCGCATCCAAAGCCGTGGGCGAAAGTGTAGAGAAACCGCTGTTGTATTATCGCAATAATATCGTTTCTTTGCTCAATCTCTTAGAACTGATGCCGAAATACGATGTAAAAGGAATCATTTTTTCGAGTAGTTGTACGGTTTACGGACAGCCGACAAAAGAAAACCTGCCGGTAACCGAAGAGGCGCCGATACAAACAGCACTCTCGCCATATGGAAATACCAAACAGATCAATGAAGAGATTATCCGTGACTACATTCATAGCGGGGTTGCTGTTAAAAGCATCATCCTGCGTTATTTTAATCCCATAGGAGCACATCCTACGGCATTTATCGGCGAACTTCCTAACGGCGTACCGAACAATTTAATTCCATATGTTACGCAAACAGCCATGGGTATTCGCGAGCAAATAACGATTTTCGGAAACGACTACGCTACGAAAGACGGGACGTGCATACGCGACTATATCTATGTTGTCGACTTGGCTAAAGCGCACGTTGCAGCCATGAGAAGGGTATTGGAAGAAGGGTCGCAATCTCTCGAATACTTTAACATCGGAACCGGCAAGGGCGAATCGACCCTCGAGATTATCGAAGGTTTTGAGAAAGCGACAGGGGTGAAACTGAACTGGAAGTACGGACCACGCCGCGAAGGAGATATCGAGA
>CAUQAO010000027.1:0-21002 GCA_963515815.1 uncultured Prevotella sp. | reverse complement strand
TTGAATTTTATTTTAAATCTTACGATTATGGTTCAATAATCATTGAATTTTATTTTAAATCTTACGATTATGGTTCAATAATCATTGAATTTTATTTAAATTCTTACGATTATGGGTGGAAAATGGTAGTATGAAACGAAAAGCCTTACGATTTCCGGGGCGAGATCGTAAGGCTTAGGCGCGGTGGGGTGAATGGCGGCGCGGGACCGGGGTTATTTTTGCGTGGTTTCGCTGTCGGCGTGTTGGGTGGCGGCGTAATAGTCTTTGGGCGATGTTCCGAAGTGTTTTTTGAAGGCTTTCGAGAAGTAGGGGTATGAAACGAAGCCGGTTTGTTCGGCCACGTCGGCGAGCGAGTCGGTTCGGAGGATGATTTTTTCGGCGGCCCGTTTCAGGCGGTAGATACGCAGAAAGTCGTTGGGTGGCGTGTTGGTGAGGCTTTTGAGTCGCCGGTAGAAGACGGAGCGCGAGTAGCCCAGCTGTTGTGCGATGTCGTCGATGTTGAGTTCTGTGTTGGCCATTTCGCGTTCGATGAGCTGTGTCAGTTTTTCCATGAACAGGCTGTCGTTGTTGTTGCATGGCATTTCGGCTATTCTTCGGCCTACGACCTGGGGTGTTGAGAAGTATTGGTAGAGCTGTTCTTTGTAGCGTAGCATGTTTCGGATGGTGAGTAGCAGGTAGTCGGTGTTGAAGGGTTTGCAGATGTAGGCGTCGGCCCCGCAGTCGAGTCCTTCAACCTGGTCGGCCATGATGGTTTTGGCGGTGAGCAGTACGACGGGTATGTGGCAGTAGTCGAGGCTTTGTTTGATGCGTGTACAGAGTTCGTAGCCCGATGTGTGGGGCATGATAACGTCGCTGAGCACGAGGTCGGGCATGGTTTTCTGTATTTGCTGCCAGGCTTGTTCGCCGTCGGCGGTTTTTATGACGCGGTATTTTTTTTCGAGTATGCTTTCGATGAAATCGAGCAGTTCGAGATTGTCTTCGGCAATGAGTAGGGTGTGTGTTTGCTCGCGTTTGCTGTTTTGTTGTGCTTGCCGGGCGGTGTTTTCAGTTTCGTGCGGGGTGATGAACAGTTCGGGCGCCATTTCTTTTTTCTCTTTGTCGGTGTAGATGTCGGTGGCGGGCAGTATGAATGCGAAGTCCATGCCGCCTTCTGCTCGGTTTTCGGCGCGTATACTTCCTTTGTGTGTTTCGACGAGCGTTTTGGTATAATGCAGTCCGATGCCGTTTCCGCTGTAGTCGGGCATGGTTCCCGAGTCGGTTTCTATTTGTTGGTATCTTACGAAGAGGTTTTTCATTTTGTCTTCGGCAATGCCTTTTCCGTGATCGGTTACGTGTATTTCGACGAAGCGTGTGCAGTCGGCCGTTCGTTGGTATCGTTTTTGTGCTTCGGTTTTGTCGATGATTCGGGTTTCGATGGCGATGGGCTGGTACTGCGGCGAGTGTTTGATGGCGTTGGAGAGCAGGTTGTAGAGGATCTTGTCCAGCTTGTCGCTGTCTAACCAGATGATTTCCTGTTTGGCGTGTAATTTGAGTTCGATCTGTATGTCTTTTCGTTCGGCGATGTAGGTGAACGAGTGGTATATGTTTGTGATCTGGGCGATGATGTCGGTGGGCTGTACGTGCAGTTTCATCACGCCGTTTTCTATTTTGCTGAGGTCTAACAGTTGGTTGGCAAGCTGCCACATGCGTTTTACGTTTCGGGCGATGGTGTTGAGCAGTGGCCGGTTATCGGTGTCGGCGGGTGCGGCGAGTATCTGGTCTAAGGGGGCCGAGATGAGTGTGAGCGGCGTGCGCAGTTCGTGCGAGATGTTGGTGAAGAAGGTCATCTTCATTTGCGCTATTTGTTTCTCGCGGTTTCTTTCGTTGTGTTCGAATTCTATCTGCTGTCGGTTCAGTTTGGTTTTGATCCAGAACCGAAGGATAAGAACCGTCAGGGTGATGGCGCACAGGACGTACAACAGCCAGGCCTGCCACGTGAGCCACGGGGCAGGCTTGACGGTGATCTTGAGCGTGGCGGGGTGCGTACTTTCTATGCCGTCGCCGTTGATGGCGCATACCTCGAAGAGGTATTGGCCGGCGGGCAGGTTCGAGTAGCTGGCTCGGCGGAAGTGCCCCACGTAGTTCCACTGTTTTTCGAAGCCGTTTAGGCGGTATTTGTAGGTCAGTTTGTCGGCGCCGAGAAAGTCGATGCCGGCATAATCGAGCGAGAGGGTTGTCTGCCGGTGGTCGAGCGTGATTTCTTTTGTTTGCAGGATGTCTTGCTGCAGCGGCGATCCTTTTTGTGCGGGTTGCACATGGCGGTTGAATATTTTCAGGTCTTCGATATTGACGGCTGGCGGATTGGTGTCGGGGCGGATGTTGAGCGGATTGAAAAATGTGAGCCCGTGGTTGCCGGCAAAGAAAATCCGGCCGTCGGCAGTTCGGCATCCCGCTTTTTCGTGATACTGGTCGCCCAAGGTTCCGTCTACCTTGAAGAAGCTCTTTATTTTCGGCCTGTTTTTCCAGGTAGCGATGCGCGCGATGCCCCTCGAGGTGCTCACCCATACGTTTTCGTCTACGTCTTCTCTGAAGCACAGGGTATTGTTGTTCGGCAGCCCGTTTTGCACCGAGAAGTGGGTGTACGAGCGGCCTTTGTAACACAGTGCGCCGTTGCCGTAGCTGCCTACCCATACGCGCTGCTTGGCGTCTTCGTAAAGCGTGACGCAACTCTGCACAACCGTTCTGTAGGCTTGTGGAAAGCGGATGGGCGTGGGGCGGTCGGTATGCCGGCCGATTCGGAAGATGCCCCTACCGTAGGCCGAGAAGAGCAGGTCGCCCGACCGCAGCAGACAAATGTCGGGAATGTTCGACGTGAATATTTTGCGCGGTGCCTGTCCCGGAGCGTCGTTCTGCCCGATTCTGAACAGTCCGTTCCACGATCCCAGCCAGATGTTGCCCTGCCGGTCTTCCTTCACCACCCGCACGTTGTCTATGGCATACTGTCGTGTGAGACGAATGTCGCCGTTGGCCGACAGCTGCGCGACGAGCAATTGGCGTTCGAAGGCGATCCAGATTCGGCGCTGCGAATCGATGAACAGATCTTCCAGGAAACCGTTGCCACGAAACGACGTGTACTGCCTGATTTCCTTCGTCGCCGAATATCTATACAGGCCGTTGTATCGGGTGGCGATCCACAGGTTGCGGTCGGTGTCTTCAACGATTCGCGTCACGAAGTTACCGTTCAGCAGATTGCTCAGCTGCGGGTCGGTATTGAAGTTGTTCTTGTGCTTGTTCTCGATCATGAACCCTTTGTCGTACGAACCGATCCAGATGTTGTCTTGGCGGTCTTTGTAGCAGGTGTGCAGCTGCGGCGACATGAGTGGGTTGAAGCGCATGGGCATGTTGTGTTGCAGCGTTTGCGAAACGATGTCGTAGTAGAAGAACCCCTCTGTCGTGGTTCCGATCAGTAGTTTCAGGGGTTCTATTTCTTTGATGAAGTTGATCTGCGTGTTGTTCAGCTGTTCGTTCTGCAGCACCGGAATCATGGCCGATCCGAATGTTCTCGACGACGGATCGAAGAGAACGATTCCGCGGTTGGTTCCCAGCCACCACCGGCCTTGCGGATCGGTGTAGTTGCACGTAACCCTGCGGTTTTGCGGCAGCGTGTAATAGTGCCACGTTTTGTTATCTTTCAGCACGGCCATTCCCTTGTTCTCGTTCAGTCCCATCCACAGGTGGTGCGATTTGTCTTCCCAAAACAGGTTAACCGACTGCGGTTTGTAAGCAAAGACGATGGAGCGCTGTGCATGGTCGATCCATCCCGGCCCTTGCGGCGTGGCCACCCACACCGTGCCGTCGGTCGCCTCGAAAAACGAATAGACGGGCGTGATGAATCGGCTGGAATATCTTTCGAAGCGCCCCGTGGAAAAATCGAACCGATCGAGCCCCGTTGATGTGCCGACCCACAGCCGGTGCGACGAATCGATGAGCAGCGAGAAGACAAAATCGTTGCACAGAGAGGTCGTGTCGGAGGCCTGGTGCGAAAAGTGCCGGAAATCGTACCCGTTGTACCGGTCCAGTCCGCCCAGAGTAGCGATCCACATGTAGCCCAGCGAATCTTGGGCAAAAGCGTTGATGTCGAGAAACGAGATATCTTGCGCTACGGTGGGTTCGCTGAGGGGCGATGGCGGGTTTGCATCGTACTTCGTACATGCCAAGAGCATACATGTACAGAGAAGGAGCGAAAGGCGTTTAGGTACTGTGCGATACATGTCGTAAAAAGGTTGAGTTTGAAATTGCCGTGCTAAATTACGACCTTTTTAGTCAGTTCGGAGCAAGAAACCGACTTTTATCTCGCGTCGGAGTCATTTTTCGATCGTTTTCGGCGTATTCTCACTTGCCGGCAGTCTTTTCTGTCCGTAAAACATGGTTTTCGGTCGGCCACAGGTGTCGGCGGCCAAAAAACCTTGGCGTTTTTGACCGCTACACCACAGACATCAAAAAAACTTCTGTGTTTTTTACCCTTACACTGCAGGCATCAAAAAAACTTTGGTATTTTTTACCCCTACACTGCAGGCATCAAAAAATCTTTTGCATTTTTGACCAATGCAACAAATCGATCAAAAATACAAGCGATTCTTGACGGAATTCGTTGGATTGAAAGAAAAATACGGCGCTGAACGACCGAAATCGCTGTCGCGCGACCGTAAAACTGAAAAACACAGGAGAAATCGTGAAAAACACAGCAAAAAACCATGGACGTAAGCAAACGGGTGGTGCGGCAAGAAAAGCAAACTTTTTTTTGTGGTCCGCGTGCGATTTTTTGTCTTTGCGTCACGTTTTTGGCTTAAAAAGGCAAGTACGTGCGATTTTGAACAGGTAAGGCAAAAAGCAGAACAAATACGGCAAACAAATAAGGTGCGATATGAGATATCTTTGCAGCGTAATTTTATATTGAAGTATCATGAATTTATTCGGAAGAGCGAAAGCTTACTCTCTGCTGTTGTTATTGATCGGCATGGTTTCGTTCCCTTGCATGGGGAAAGAAAAAATCGATTTTAAGGTTCTCGATTTGAAGTCGGAGTATCAAACCGATCCCATTGGTATAGACGTTTCTCCGCGGTTGAGTTGGCGTGTACAGTCGGCTAAACGCGGCTTCTTGCAAGCGGCTTACCAGGTATTGGTCGCAACGTCTTTAGAAAAGCTGAACGAAGCTGGGGCCGATGTATGGAATAGCGGCAAAGTGCAGTCTGCACAATCGCTGGGCATTACCATTGGGCAACGCGAGCTGCAGAGCCGGCAGCGATACTATTGGAAGGTACGCGTGTGGAAGAACGATCGCGAGGTATCCGACTGGTCAGATACGGCTTTCTTCGAGATGGGACTGCTGTCGGCCGACGATTGGAAATCGGCATGGATCGGTTATGTTCCCGGGATGCCGGGCCGCGTGCTGTATTTCAAAGGTACGTATTTCGCCCCCAAAGCCATCAAACAGGCTCGGATGTATATTGCAGGTTTGGGTTTTTACGAGCTTTTTATCAATCGGAAAAAGGTGGGCGACCATGTATTGGATCCAGCTCAGAGCACCTATAGCAAGCGCGTTTACTACGTTACGTACGACGTTACTGCGTATCTGAATCAAGCAGCCAACAGCATTGTTATACCCGTTGCTCCGGGATGGTTGGGCGTGCCTCGGCTACGGGCGCAAATGGAAATAACGTACCAAGACGGTACGCGCGAGATATTGAACTCTGATCGATTCCGTTCGGTAACCGGCGGACCTGTCGTTTCTTCTACCGTGTTCGATGGCGAGAATTATGACGCTCGGTTAGATGTAGACAAATTGTACACGCCCGGTATTCCTCCCGGACTGATGAATGAAGAATGGGCTTGGGCGCACAACACAGACGATCCGACAGGAAAGATGGTAGCCCAAAAAATAGAACCCATCAAGATAGTAGAAGAATTGACACCGAGCCTGAGACAGGAAGTTCGGCCTGGCGTATATGTGTTTGACGCCGGCAGAAACCTGGCCGGCTGGATATCGCTGAAGGTAGAAGGGAAACGAGGCAGCAAAGTAACCGTCAAATATGCGGAAACGCTGTATAAGGACGGAACCGTGAATCAGGAAAATCTGCGCAACGCGAAATCAACCGATACCTATATCTTGAAAGGCGGCATGCCCGAAGAGTGGCAGCCTGCGTTTACTTACCATGGCTTCAGGTATTTCCAGATAGAAGGCTTGCCCCATCGGCCCGGCAAGGACGATATAAAGGTAAAGGTGGTTCGCTCGGATGTTCCCGTTACAGGAACTTTCGAATGCAGCAATCAGCTGTTGAACGATATTCATCGAATGGTTGTCAATACCGAGGCCAGCAATCTGCACAGCGTTCCGACCGATTGCCCGCAAAGAGACGAACGCATGGGCTGGCTGAACGATTTAACCGTCAGAATAGAGCAGGCTATCTACAACTTCAATCTTGCGAGGTTCTATGCTAAGTTCATAGACGATATTCGCGATACGCAGGACGACAAGGGAACGATTACCTGCGTGGCTCCGTTCCGATTCGGTATGCGGCCGGCCGATCCCGTTTCGGCCAGTTATCTGATCTTGGCGCAAAAGTGTTATGAGTTTTATGGCGACAAGCAGATCATCTCAACTCACTTCGATGGGCTGAAGGCATGGGTAGATTATCTGTATTCGAGAACGGATAAAGGCATCGTCGACTACAGCTATTACGGCGACTGGTGTCCACCGAGAGACTTCTTGGTCGATCCCAACGGCTCGGGCGTGTCGAGAGATACACCGGGACAAATGATTTCAACAGGCTATCTCTATATGTGCGCGAAAATGCTGGCCGAAATGGCTGTTGTGATAGGGAAACAAGAACAGGCGGAACACTACGAACGCATAGCTAAAGAAACAGCGGCAGCCTTCAATCGCCAATATTGGAACGAACAAACAGGCGGATATGCTTCCAACAATCAAGCCTCAAATTCATTTGCCTTATATTTGGGCATTGTCGATGCAGATAAGGTAAAAAGAGTTGTCGATAATCTGGTTGAAGATGTAAAGAAGCACGATTATCATTTGACGACCGGAAACCTCTGTACGAAATATCTCTTGGAAGTTCTGACGGATTACGGTTATGTAGATGTAGCCTATAAAATAGCGACGCAGACAACGTATCCGAGTTGGGGATTTATGTTGAAAAACGGAGCTACAACCTTATGGGAGCGTTGGGAGTTTTTGACGGGCGATGCGATGAATTCGCACAATCATCCCATGATGGGTTCTGTAGGTTCTTGGTTCTACAAGTACATATTGGGAATCGTTCCGAGCTTTGAGCATCCCGGTTTCGAACAGTTTACGGTAAAACCTTATCTGCCGAAAGATCTTACTTATGCCAACGGTAGCTTGAATACGGTCAAAGGTCCGGTTCGGGTATCTTGGAAAAAGCAAGGACAGTTTTTACTGGTAGATTTGGTCGTACCCGAAAATACGAAGGCGAAAGTGTATATCCCGACAACAGATAAGAATTCAATCGTAGAAAGCAACCGGAAAATCTCTCGAATAAGGGAAATCGTATCTTTGGGTGATGAAGAAAGGAATTCGGTATTACTGGTTCCGTCGGGAAGTTATCATTTCAAGTGCAAACAATGAGAAGATTATTTATACCGCAAATAGGGCTGTTGGTACTTGCATTGTTCAATACGTCGCTCAGCTCTTGTGCCCGAGATGTTATTCAGACATCGCGTACGGGCGATGCGCCTTCTTCTGTTGCACCCACCAATAAAACTGAAAACAATAGTTTTAATATTGTCGGTGTAGATCAATATGGGCGCAGTTTTGAAACCATATCGGGCTATAAGAAAGACAGGCAAGTAGGCATCTTCTATTGGCCATGGATAGGGCAACCTTACGCTTCGGGTATATACGATGCTACGAAAATACTTTCCATGCCTAACGGACTTCATACCTTGACAAAGACAAGTGATTCGGAAGTGAGTCCTGATGGGCAAATGCATTATTGGGGCAAACCTTTATGGGGCTACTACAATTCAGATGACGAGTGGGTGATTCGTAAACAAATGCAGATGTTGACAATTGCCGGTATCGATTTTATTTTCTTCGATACGACAAATGCGCTGATCTATTCGAATGTTGCCTTGAAAGTGTGCGCCGTTCTGGATGAGATGCTGAAAGCAGGATGGAAAGCTCCGAAAGTAGTCTTCTATACACATTCTCATTCTTTTCAGACAGTAAGAGACCTGTATCATGCAATTTATCAACCTCGACATTACCCTGATACTTGGTATTGTGTAAATGGCAAGCCTATGATCATTGCTTACACAAATGCCGAAGATGATTTGAAAGAAGCGGCCTCAAGAAAAGATATGGGGTATAACCCGGGTGTCTTATCTCCGGAAATACTTTCGTTCTTTCATTTTGTAAAACCGCAATGGCCTTCTGATCCTATTTTTGAAGATGGTTTCCCTTGGATAGAATGGAAATTTCCGCAACCCTATCATTCCATCTCAAAAGTCATGAATGTAACTGTGGCCAGCCATCCGATGGTTCCCATGTCTTTTTCTTTAACTCGAAAAAATTGGGTGAACTGGGGGCGCGGTTGGGATCCTGTAGCAAAAACGAATCGTGCGGAAGGAATTGATAAAGGAAGCTTTTTCCAAGCCCAATGGGATCATGCCATATCCGCAGATCCTCCGATGATTTCTGTCGGAGGCTGGAATGAATGGATCGCCTACAAGCAGATTTATGATGGTGAGTATATGTTGTGTGATGCTGCCAACAAAGAGTACTCAAGAGATATAGAACCAATGACCGGAGGATATGAAGATGCGTTTTATCTTCAACTGATATCTAATATCCATCGCTATAAAGGAGTGAAAGAAAAAGTGCAACCTAATTCTCCTAAAACAATTCATCTCGATGGACCTTTATCACAATGGGATGATATTAATTATATCGAGCGAAATGCAGACCAATCCTTTATTGGCCGTAATGCATACGGAGGATCGCAGAAGGTCCATTACATGCAATCCGCACCGACAGATAAACTCGCAGAGATAAGGGTATCGTATGATAAAGACAATATCTATTTCTATTTAAAAGGGAAAGATAAATTCAGTTCATACAGTCATAAAAACAACTGGCTGAATATTTTTATCGGTTCCGGTGCACCCAAATTGAAAGGTTGGGAAAGCTACGATTACGTAATAGGTAGAACGATTGCTAATAATGACGCTTCTGTCGAAAAGTTATACCGGAATTTCACAACAAAGAGAAATGGTAAGGGAAGTATCAGATGTACCGAAAATATAATTCAGGTTTCAATTCCTCGACAAACTGTCAATCTTCTTAAAGAAAAAAAGTTCTATTTTAAGGTTGCAATGGGTGTATTAATTCCATCTGATATCATGAATTACTATATAACGGGGAGCGTGATGCCAATGGGTAGATTGAGTTATTTTTATGTAATGAGATAATACTTAACTTTATGAAATCATGAGAACAAAGTTAATTACATTATGTATGTTGACCATGTTGTTTTCTTGTTTGACAATCATGGGACAAAATGAACAGTTTTGGAGTTCAGGTACTGTCGTTGATAAACAAAACGAACCATTGCCTGGCGTAACTGTTAATGTAAAAGGAGGCGGACAAGGGGTTGTTACCGATATCGATGGGAAATATCGGATAAGAATTCCTAATCGCAATTCTATTCTGGTCTTTTCGTTTGTTGGCTTTCAGACACAGGAAGTAAATGTAAATAACCGGACGACTATCAATGTTGTATTACAAGAAGCAGTAACAGAGTTGGAAGAGATGGTAGTTGTCGGTTATGGACAGCAAAAGAAAGAAAGTGTCGTTGCAGCACTATCAACGATTTCGGCAACTGCTTTGAAGCAGACTCCGGCCTCTAACTTGGGTATAGCATTGGCTGGTCGTTTACCCGGTTTGACCGTATTACAACGTTCAGGTGTACCAGGAGGTGAGAATATGGACTTCTATATTCGTGGTCGAAGTACGATTAACGGACAACAACCTCTAACTATTGTAGATGGTGTGGAGCGTAATTTTACTTCGTTAGATCCGCATGAGGTAGAAACGATCACAGTTCTTAAAGATGCTTCTGCCACTGCTGTATATGGTGTTCGTGGAGCAAACGGTGTCATTATTGTTACGACGCGTCGTGGTAAGGCAGAGAAAACCTCTATTGATATTACCATAGAGCAAGCTTGGCAACAGGCTACTCGTTTGCCCGATATGGTATCTGCTTATGATTATGCGTTATTGACAAATCAGGTTGAAAAGCAAAATGACAGACAACCTATTTATGATGATTATGCATTAGAGCGATATAGGTTGGGTGACAATCAGACTTTCTTTCCTACACGAAATTTTATAAAAGAGTTTATAAGAGACTATTCTCCGATGCAGCGAGTAAATGTCAATGTGAGTGGAGGTACGGAAAAGATGCGTTATTTTACTACAGTAGGCTATCTATATCAGGAAGGTATTTTTAAGACAGAGAAATTCAAAGAATACGATTACGATCCGCAATCAAAAGCAAATCGTGTTAATTTCATATCGATTTTCTATATCTATCTTAACCAAAATATTAAATTTTTCTTTAATATTAGCGGCTATATGAAAAACAAAAACGACCCAGTAGTTGTTCCGAATAATGGATCGTACTTAAATGATGTAGCAGGTTATTCTGTCATATTAAGTAATTTGTTGTCGGTTCCTAATAATGCTCATAATGATTTAACTCCTTCTGGAGAGGTGTTGACAAGCCATTTACGACAAGCTTCTCATGTTCCTTATGGTATGTTGAATAGAACTGGATTTAGGAATACACAGACCAACCAGGTTACAGCAACATTGGGTATTGAGCAGAAACTGGATTTTATCACAAAAGGTTTATCAGTAAAGGGAGTTGCTTCATACGATGCCTATTCAAGTAATCAACAAGTCAGGCAGAGAACGTATCAATCTTATGAGATAAAAGGAGATCCCATGAATCCGGAATCTGCGACTTATGAACCTACGGGATCTTCAACCAACAGTACATTATCCGATGCTCAATATCAAAGTTTTAATAACTTATTCAATATTGATTTATCATTGAATTACGCTCGTTCGTTTGGTAAACACGATGTGTCAGGGTTACTATTGTTTAACAGATACCAGCGTATTATAAATATACAACTTCCATATAACTATATCGGTCTTGTAGGTAGGGCGACCTATAGTTATGATCGTAAATACTTGGCCGAGGTAAACTTTGGCTATAATGGCTCCGAACAGTTTGCTCCTGGTCATAAGATGGGCTTTTTTCCCTCGTTTTCTATTGGATGGGTAGTGACGGAAGAACCTTTTATGGAAAACCTGAAAAATACTTTATCTTATATGAAAATACGCGCATCTTACGGACAGGTAGGTAATGATAATATGAATGGTTCTCGCTTCGCATTCCTCACACTATGGAGTGGGAGTTATGAATCTCAAATTGGTAATACTGAATTGGAATGGGAGAAATCTAATAAGTATAATGTAGGTTTAGAGACACGTTGGTTTGACAATATCGGTTTAGATGTGGATTTATTCTATGAACGTAGAAATAATATCCTTATTCCGGCCACAGGCTTAACTCCTACAGGGGTATTTGGAACTGGTGGTGTTGGCGTATCAGGTATTATTCCTAAAATAAATGCCGGTATTATTGAAAATAAGGGATTTGAAATTACCGGAAACTATCAGAAGAGCTTTAATAGAGAGTTCAGAATAGACTGTAGAGTCAATGGAGCTTTCAATCGTAATAAAGTTATATATATGCGAGAGGTGCTTTTACCGGAATCGTATGCTTATCGCCAAAGAAGTACGGGATTACGTTTAGGACAGCCATTCGGATATGAAGTTGCAGGTTATTTTAATACGGAAGAAGAAATATTAGATTGGTATGACCAAACGGAACTTGGGCCTGCTCCGAAATTAGGAGATCTAAAATACAAGGATCAGAATGGCGACGGAATTGTTAATGACAAGGACATGGTTCCTATCGGAAATCCAGAAGTACCGGAATGGACCTTCGGTGCAGGTTTGAATATACAGTACAAAGGTTTTGACTTCAGTATGATGTGGCAGGGAGCGGCAAATCGAAGCTATAATATATTGGGGCAGAATGTCACAGAAACTTATAACTTCAATGAATGGCATAAAGAGGCATGGAGCCAAGAACGCTTCGATTCCGGTCAAAAGATAACTTATCCGCGATTAGACCCGGGAAGTAGTATCAATCATCTGGCTTCTAATTTCTGGTATGTTAACGGCAGTTATATACGTTTGAAGAATGTAGAGGTCGGATATACACTTCCTAAGAAACTTTCTAACTTCATTAGTGCTTCATCTGTTCGTTTCTATATGAATGGATTAAACCTGTTGACTTTTGATGCATATCCTGTGAAATATCTGGATCCCGAGCAAACGAGTGAACTCCTATATCCTGTTTTCAAGACCTATAATGTAGGAGTGAATATATCCTTTTAACTCATAAAAATAGAAGACTATGAAAAGAATAGCATATATTATTTTCATGATGGGACTGTTCGTCATGTATAGCTGTGAAGATGTTTTGGAAAAGACACCAGATGGACAGATCACTTTAGATAAGGTGTTGAGTAACTACGATAGAAGTAGGGGGCTGCTTAGTGCAGCTTATGGCGAAATTTATTTGGCAAGAGACCAGATATGTTTTGTACATAATACGATAGACGCTTTAACTGATAATACTTTTTGGGCTGGAACATGGAATGCCTATGCTTGGCATAATGGTGCTCTTTCTCTTAGTGACCAAGTTGTCAACTGGCTCTGGGCCTCTCCGAGTGAACAGTTATGGCCAGACTTTTGGCGCGGGATTCGTTTGGCGAATAATGCACTCAAATATTTGCCGCAATCTACTGCGATAACAGAAGAAGAAAGGGATATTTGGATGGCTGAGGCGCGTGTATTACGTTGTTGGTATTACATGAATTTGTTAGAGTTTTATGGTCCGATGCCATGGATAGATCAACCGTTAGAGCCTACTTTCAGCGGATGGAATGACTTAACACGGCCCACCTATGATGAGATTGCTACAAAGATATCCGACGAATTGATGGATGTCGTTAAATCGAGAATACTTCCTAATCGACAGACGCCAAGTGAGGCTCGTCATGTAGACAATGGTGTAGCTCTGGCTATTCGTGCTCGGGTATTGATGAATAATGCCAGTCTGCTCAATAATCCTACGCGGGAAAGAAGTAAATGGGAACGTGCTGCAGACGCAGCTCAAGACGTGTTGAACATGTCAGAGTATAGTCTTGTGCCGATGAGCGATTATAAAAAGCTGTTTGTGGGATCTTTCTCCACCCCTGATTCTGAGATTATTTGGAGATCTTGGGCCGACAACTCGCATATAAATGTGACGAATGGTGTCGATGGGGGTACTTATCCACATGCACAAATTAATCATATATGGAGTTGTGGGGAATGTCCTACGCAGGAATTGGTAGATTGCTTCGAAATGACCAACGGCTCTCTGCCTGTGACCTATAACGATGCAACGCATACCAAAGTAACCGTTACGCCGGGTGCAGCAGCACTTGGGTATAGTGAAGCTCCCGGAGGCGATCCTTATGCCAACCGTGATGCGCGTTTCTATGTCGATATTGTTTATAATATGGCCAATTATGGTGTTCCTTATAATTGTAAAGAGCCTTTTATCGTAGAAACGTATGTTGGCGGCCGTAATGGATTTAATGAGATAACTTCGCAGAATGCCATGAATACCTGTACAGGCTATAACAATGCGAAAGATACGCAAGTAAAATATTTCGGCCCGGGAAATAGCTCTGGTAACGAGCCAACCCATTGGGTGTTTTTCCGACTGGCCGAATTCTATCTTGACAAGGCCGAGGCTTTATGCGAATTGGGCGATCTTGACGGAGCTTTAGCTATGTTGAATGTTATTCGCGAACGGGCTTTACAACCAAAATTGGAAAAGGTTGCTGAGTTTGAGAAGACTTATGACTTCATCATGGGGCGCATCCGTAACGAACGGCGTGTAGAGTTTTGCATGGAGGGCTGGCGCTTCCATGATCAGCGGCGTTGGAAGATCCTCGACAAGACGAACAGACTGATTACCGGAATGAAGATAACGAAAGGTGATGATGATAAGTTCTATTATGAGCGCAAGAAGATTCGCGATTATCAATCGTATACCAATAAGTATTTAGTGATGCCGATTCCGTTGGACGATGCCAAGAAAATGGCTAAGATGATTCAACCGGAGGCTTGGCGATAGTGTTGTTATGATATATCAATGAACTAAGATTTTCGAGAAATGAGACATATTGCTTATTTAGTTTCTCTCCTTTTTGCGTTGACGATTGCAAGTTGTCATGACGAAAATTCTGGCGGCCCTGAGAAAGTGAGAGAATTGACAGTTATTCCCGGTGCGAATCGAGCACAAATAGAATTTGCTGCGCCCGATGGTGCCGTAACAAGTAGAGTGTTTTATAACAAGGGCGATTATAAGGATTTCACTATCGACCCGTCTAAGCAGAAACAAAGTTGGCTTCTCGACAGCCTTCCGGAAGGCGAACAGATCTTTCGTGTCGTAACATACAATTCGAAAGGCAATCTTTCCGATCCGAAAGGTGTCAAGACTACAATTTACGGCAATTCTTATCAGGCTTCTCTCGAGCCGCGTACGTTGTTAAGTCTTAGTACGCTTTCGCCAACCTCTGTCGAGTTAATATTCGACGGCAATAAGCGTGAGGATGCTCTGGGCATAAAAGTTTCTTATGTGAATCTGACCGGCGAAAAAGATAGCATTCTTTTCGAGCGTGATTTGACGACAATCACTCTTAAAAATATCGACTTGAGTAAAGATTACTATTTCTGTACGGTTTTTAAACCTATTTCTAATTGTCTCGACGAGTTTGAGACTTCTAAGATTAATGCAAAAGAAGTGGCGCTGAAACGATTCGAGAAGGAGAAGTGGTCGGTTGCTGCTGTTTCTGATGAGGCGAATAGTCATGAAGGCGCAAAACTGATCGACAACGATATCTTGTCTTTCTGGCATTCGCAGCCTACGGCCATGCCACATTGGGTTGCCATAGATATGCAGAGCGAGAAGTTGTTTACCGGCTTCCATATCGTTCAGGCCCAGGAGCCGGGTGCTACATGGTTCTCTAAGGACTATCGTTTCGAGATCAGTCAAGATAACAACACGTGGGAAGTTGTCAGCGAAGGAAGTCTGAAAGCCAATTGCTACAAACAGTCCGTCTCGTTCGGAAAGTCTGTCAGGGCGCGGTTCTACAGGCTAACCATCCTTAATGGATATGCCGATGATGCAAAAGCTGCACAGATGGCCGAGATAGATTTGTTTAACGACGAAAATGTCAGTGGCGAGAATGGCGGAACAGTTCCGGCATTGGTCAATGCGTCGATACCTTATCAGGGCGACGGTTCCGACCTATTCCCGAGTGTCGGTGCGGGCAGAATGCAAAAGGTAACAGGGTGGACCCATAGCAGTAATGCTTACATCACACTCGATACTGCTGCGAATATCTTAGGACCGTGGTGTGCTCCGGTATGGGGTATCGGTGCGGTAAGCAACGGGAAGATTTATCAGACGTTAGACTTGATGCCTGGCAATTATGTATTGAGGATCGACGTAGGCGCAATGAGTTCGACCGGCGCCGCAGAAATGTACGGCGTGGTAGCCACCGGAACAACCCTTCCCGATTATGATGTGGTGACAACATCGAGCGATGCTTTGGGGTATAACAAACTGACCGATCATGTCAGCTCGGCGCAGAACATCAGATTCGTTGTCAAGACGGCATCGAAGATTACGTTAGGTATTGTGTACAACCTGTACAGCACATACCCGGGCGGTGCACCGTGGTCTTATCAAAACATCAACGGTTTCACTTTATCAACTCAATGACATACCTGATTGACACATAAATGAAAGAGTGTATAGCAAGAGTGCAGAGGAACTTTTACCCCGGAAAGGGTAGAGGCTTTCCTCGGCACTCTTCTATCGACTCTCCCCTATTCGGGTAGCGAAAAAGAGAAATTAAATGATGATAGGTGTCGGGTAGCAATGTTTTTCAGCCCGTTTGGCCACCAAGTTATGAATACAATATATATTTCATGCCAGCGAACACTTCGCCGAGACAAAAAATGAATTTTACGTGCCAGCGAACACTTCGCCGAGGCCAAAAACGAATTTTTCATGCCAGCGAACACTTCGCCGAGGCCAAAAACGAATTTTACATGCCAGCGAACACTTCGCCGAGACAAAAAACGAATTTTACATGCCGGCGAACACTTCGCCGAGGCAAAAAGTAAAGCCTCTATAGAATAAAAACCTGCATCAAGCATGAATAATAAGATTTTTGATCTATCTTTACCGGACAACAATAATACTTAAATCAAAAAAATATGGATAAGAAAGCTATTAACGGTATATTGCGATTCGATATACTGAAAATGAGTTGCCTGTTGGCGATATTTTTTCTGCCGATCGGATGTTCGAGTTCGAACGACGATCATCGTCCCAATTCCGAGAAGAAGTTTACGATACTCGGAATCTCTCCCGAACAAGCTTACCAAGGCGATACCGTCACAATATCGGGCGTAGGCTTCGACGATGCCAAGCGAGTACTTTTCAAAAAGGTCGAGGCCAAGATTCTATCCGTGGCCGAAGGCGAACTGAAGGTCATTGTGCCCGAGGTAGAAAATTCGGCCGATGCACTATTGAGCGAAGTGCCGGTGCGTGTATATTCGCCGACGCAATATCGTGAACGTCCCTTCATGATGAAGTTCGTCACCAGCAAGTTTACCCTCGAGGGGCTACAGTATGAGGTCGATACGGTGGCTCACTATCAGGTAGGTCCCGGTGCATATTTCACCCAAATAGACTTAGGGCATGCCGAGTTTCCATTGCGAGTTTACTTCCTGACGATGGATGCAAAAACGTCCCACCTGAAGTTCAGTCCTGTGCTTGCTCACGACGAGTTGGGATACGTAGAGAATGTAGTTGACATGGGCGTAAGAAAAACGGGACAAGGTCATGGCAATTATTTTGCCGGCGTCAATGCCGACTTCTTCAATATGGGCGGCGACAACCGTATCTTAGACGGCATGAACCAGAACGGCCAGGTAGTAGCCCTACCTACGGAAAGCGGAATGGGCAACATCATCATTCAGCAGAACGGCGAACTGTTCATCGACGAGCTTACCTATTCGGCGGCAAGAGTTACCCTTGGCGAAACCATTTCGCAACTTGACAACGTGAACAATGTGCGAAAAGAAAATCAGTTGGTAATGTACAATCGATTCTACGACAAAACAACCGAAACAAACGATAACGGAACCGAAGTGGTCATTAAACCCGTCTCGGGAGAGTGGCAACTCAATGCACCTGTAGAATTCGAAGTGGCTGACGTGCGAATCGGGAAAGGATCGACACCTATTCCCGATAACTGTGCCGTATTGTCTGCACATGGTACAAAGCAAGCACTGCTCAATCAACTCAAGGTAGGCGATAAAGGCAAGTTCAATATCGGAATAACCGGATATAATTATAAGTTCAAAGATCTGTTGCATACCATGGGAGTAAAGAACGTTATTTTGCGTGACGGCAATCTGACCTCTTACGAATGGAACGAGCGTCATCCGCGTACTGCATTGGGGCTATCGGCCGACAGAAACAAACTGTACATGTGCGTTGTCGACGGTCGCCAGAAAGGCGTTTCGGTTGGTGTTACCACCACCCAACTGGCACTGATTATGAAACGTTCGGGTGTAGCTACAGCCTTCAATATGGATGGAGGTGGCTCGAGTACCATGTATGCCTATAATACCGGATATAACGGCACTGGACTGATGAACCGTCCTGTAGGCGGAACTTACAAGCGTCCTGTAGCCAGCAGCTTTTTTGCCGTGGCCGATGTTCCTGAAGACGGTAAGGTTGCGAGCATCGTTCCGCAAGATCATATCCTGCGAATAAAGCAAGGCGAAAAAGCAAGCTTGGTATTTTACGGTCTGAACCAGTACGGACTGATTGTCGACAACGAACTGAAAGGTTTGCAACTGTCTGCAGACAGCTCGTTAGGCCAGATTTCGGATAAAAATGAGTTTACTGCTTCGGGAACTCGGAAAAAGGGCATCATTACCGCTGTTTACCAAGGTATGAGTACGAAAATCCAGGTTTTTGTCTATTGAGGGCAGAGAAGATATCGTACTTTTGTAACAGAAAGAAGTTTCTAAGACAAGATGATTAAGAAAAAGCATATCGGTATGACTAATTCTTTCCGAGTGAGCGCATGTGTGGCAGCCACGGTAACATTCTTGCTGCTGGCAGCAATAAAAACGTATGCTCAAGGTGTTTCGTATGCCGGAATCAAGCTCGAGAATGCCGGCGATGACAAACGAAAGCCTGTTGCTTACCAGGTGGGCGAGAATGAGCGAATAATCAATGATACGGAACTGACTTACGGCGGAAAATGGGAGTTCAACCGGCTGTTGCCTCGAAATCATGGCTATTTTTGTAATACGCGTAGCTTTGCACAGCAAGACGGTGCTACGGCTACCTGTTTCCTGACCGATTGCGAGGGAGTTCGATGGTATGCCAAGCCAGTAGCGAAAGGTGGCATGGCTGATGTGTATATCGATGGCCGGCTAGTTGGGCAGATAGATTGTGCAAAGCCGGCTACCGGCGATTTGTTGTTCGATTCGGGAACTTTGCCCCATGGCGATCACATGTTGGTGATAGTTGCCAAGTCGGGTGCGGTAGAAATCGATCGACTGTTGTGTATTGGGCGGCGTCAGAATCCGGTTCGAATCGATGCAGGCAATCGCTCGTTCGTGCAATATACGGCTGGTTTCGCTATCCGTCCTGCTTCATTGGAGCGTGCGCAGAGCGTGGCCGAGGCTACGTTGTGCGACGAGGAATGGGAGTTCTACAGCAAGGGAGCCGTGGTGAGGTGTTATGGCGAAACTGGGCCCGACGGCGGTACGATGCAAGTGTACATCAACGATAAGAAGTATAAGCTGGTGAATTGTTATTCGAAACAACCTCGGAAAGATCAACTGCTCTTCGAAATTACCGGTTTGACGGCCGATCGTTTCAATCGCATCAAGGGTGTTGTCGTATCTAAGGGTAAACGAGTAGCTATTGGGCATTTCACAACAGACGATCCGACGTGTCTGATGGTCGAGATGAATATGTACACAGATGCGGAAATCGACATGATGAGCAAGCACGAGCGTACTGCATCCGATCCGGCCGGATGGAAACCTGTGAAACTGGAAGCCGTTGCGCCAGTGAGTAATGTAAATTTAGAAAACGGAGTTTTTAAAACCATTTTCGATCGGAACGTGCAATATCTGGAAGACTGTTTGCAGAAACCCAACTGGGTGGATGCAAAAGACCAGGACCGTATCTGGATCGATATACTGATGGCCTCTAACGAGGGCCGGATGTTGGGAGGTATGGGACATTCGCTTCGCTTCCGAAAAAATCCAACGTTCGATAAGGCCATCGAAGATATTCTGGAGATGATAGACCGCCGCCAGTTTGCCAATGGCAATGGCTATCTGATGCCTTATCAGAGTTCAAATTATAAACTCTCTACGGATACTTGGCCGGGCGTGATGCGCGACGAACAGAAAAACTACGACCGCGCCATGCTGACGAAGGGTATGCTAGCCGCCGGGCTGAGTGGTCACGAGCGTGGCTATAAATTGCTCAGACCTTTCTACGATTGGTTCAATCGGGCCGAAGAATATTTGCCTCTGATGCTATTGGGAAGCATGGGGATACAGGGCAGCATTGCCGGTCCGATGGTGTACCATTCTCCGATAGGCAAACCCGAGGATATACAGACCAATATGAAGTATTACGATATGAATTGGTGGTTGGATGCTTTGGCGCAGGGACTGCCCGAGGCGGCATGGCGCTTTACGTTGAACAGGCCGCACAACTATCTGCTGACAAGCGTTTGCGCACTGTTCGATATTTACAGGGCTACGGGCGAGAAGCGTTACTTGGATGCCTCTTTGGGAGCTTGGAAAATCTATTCGGATTACTTCCAGATTCCTGGAGGCGGTATCAGCCTGTGCGAGCACTTCGAATGTAAACCCAAGTCGCATGTCTTAACCAATTTGCCCAATAACATCTACGAAACGTGCGGTAGCGTATTCTGGATCGATTTGAACCATCGCTTCCTGCAATTATGGCCAATTCGCGAACGCTATGCGTCTGAGATAGAGAGGTCGTTATACAACGTGGTGTTTGCTGCGCAGGGCGAAAACGGATGTATCCGGTATTTCAACCAAGTAAATGACTCGAAGTATCCGATATTCAGGTATAACACCTGCTGCGAAATTCAGGCTACGGCCATCTATGGCATGCTTCCGCAGTATATCTACTCGCTTGCAACCGACGGCGTTTATGTAAATCTGTTCGCTGCGTCGGATATTGATTTCAAGATGAAAGACCAAAGTGTAAAACTGTCGATGGCGACCAAATTCCCCTACGACCAGTCTGTGGCTTTACGCATATCGGTCGATAAGGCTGTAGCGATGAAGGTGCGCATTCGTGTTCCCGATTGGGTTCGACAGAATGTGACCTTATGCGTCAACGGAAAGAAAGTAAAGAAAGGAGTGCCCGGAAGCTATGTCGAACTGGATCGCACATGGAACAACGGCGACGAGATAACATGGAGCGTACCGATGACTTGGCGATACGAGAAGTATATCGGCGCTACGCGTATCGATGGTGCCACACGCTATGCATTTTTCTATGGTCCGATGCTGATGGCGTTGCAAGGGCCAATGATGAAAGATGTTTTCCAAGCGCCCAACGAGCCATCGGTCAAGTTAGATATGTCGCCCGACGAATACTTGAAGAAAATTATCGCGACGGATAAACCTTGCG
>CAUQAO010000026.1:0-21343 GCA_963515815.1 uncultured Prevotella sp. | reverse complement strand
CTGCGGAAAGGCAAAAATAAATTTTAGGTGCTTCTGAACACTTCGGAAAGGTAAAAAATAAATTTTAAGCGCCTCCCGTCATGACGGAAGGCGCTATTACTAGGTGCGGAGCGATCGCAGTGCAGGTTTACGGCAATGTTTTTTCGAAAGTATAATTGCCGCTGCCCACTGCGATGGGTTCGGGGGTGTGCGGAAGGTAAACTTTGGCGGTGCAGTTGGCCGGTATATCGATCGACAGGCTGAAACGGTGGGCGGTGCGCTGCCAATAAACCGACACGGTGCCGTACAGTGTTCGGTGCGAGGCTTTGACGTAGCGCAGATCGCCGACAACCTGGGGGCGTATCACTATTTCGCTGAAGCCATTGCCCTCGGCAGTGTCGATACCGGCCAGCGACTTGTAGAACCACTCTTCTATCTGACCCATCATAAAATGATTCCACGAGGCTCCCATGCGCGGGTCCCAAAGCTCGGTGAGCGTCGTTGCGCCGAACTTCAGCTGAAAGCCGTAGCCGGGTACCTCCATGTGGTTGTGCATGCGGTACATTATTTCGTTAAGGTCGTTATCGGCCAAGGTCTGAAACAGATATCGATTGCCTACATCGCCGGTGGAGAGTCGGTAACCGCGTTCTTTTATGTTTTCGACCAGGTTGCGAAGCACGGCAGCGCGGTCATTCTCGTTTACCAGTCCGGCGAACAGGGCCATTGCGTTCGAGGCCTGACTGCCCGTGCCGTATTGTTGCGTATCGGGATGGAAAAAAGTGTGATTGAAGCTACGACGTATCTTTTCTCTCAGCTCGGTATAGCGTTGCTCGTCGGCAGATCGGTTGCAGATTGCGGCGGCCTTTGTCATGCAATCTATGACCATATAATAGTGGGCGGTGGCAGAGAGCGGAACGGGCGTGTTCTGCGATACGCCGTAAGGCTGATCGAGATTATAGTCGCACCAGTCGCCCAACCCGTGCGAGAGGATGCCGTCTTTGCTCATCGTCGTGAGGTAGTCGGCATAGCGCTTCATCGTGTCGTAGTAAGTTGTGATGAGCCGCCGGTCGCCATAGTATCGGGCGTACATAAACGGCAGGAATACCGCCGAGCATCCCCATTCGGGCGAATCTCTGAAACCGTTGTCGAAGACCACATATTCGGGCGCAATATCGGGCACAAGACCGTTAGCGAGCTGTGCATCGCTGATATCCTGCATAATTTTAGGAATCATGGTACTGAGATCGAAGTTGTAGAACAAGCCGGGACCGTTGAGGTGCATCTGCTCGAGCCAGCCGAGCTTTTCGCGGTGCGGACAGTCGGTAAACACCGCTTGCATATTGCTTTTGATGGCATTGACGATAATGCGGTGAGCCTGATTAAAGATGTCGTTGGAGCATTCGAAGCTTCCTGCTTGCGGCGCAGCATTGTGCACAAAACAAGATTGAATTTTCTCGACGACGGGTAGCTGTTGCGGGTTCGGTCGGCCCTTTGCCACGGCGCCATTTACCTGTACGTATCGGTATCCGTAGTACGAAAAGCGCGGATGCCATGTTTCTTTGTCGTTTCCGCGCAGCGTATACTCGTAGTAGTAGGGCGCGCCGGATTGCGACTGATTTGCGCTGCCGTTTTTTCGTAGATTCTCGCTCGGCGTGAGTCTGATTTTGCTTCCGGCCTTGCCGCTGACGGTTATCTGGGGGAATCCTGCCAAGTTTTGTGCCATGTCGTACACATAACAGCTGTCTACCGCGTTGACGTGTTGCGCCGGAAGGGTCTGCATGCACTGCACCGGTGTACCGATTTGCGGCACGAGTCGGCCGACGGGCTTCTGCTGTACAACGACAGGTTTCCATCCGCTGTTTTTGCATCCGGGCAGGTTCCACCCCGGTTCTTCGAGTCGCGCATCGTAGTCTTCGCCCCCGTACATATCGTTGAAAAGTAGCGGACTGATTTTCCACGTCCAGCTGCTGTCCGAACAGATGCGCTCTTGCGATCCGTCGGCGTAGCGCAGTGTCAATTCGACGAGCAACGTGGGAGGTCCGAAGCTGATGAGCATCTTCGAGTATCGGCCGCCCTGTTCGTTGTAAAATCCATTGCCGAGCAGCACGCCGATGGCATTGCGACGGCCAATGAGCGGGGTAACATCGAAGGTGTTGTAATATACCGTCTTGTCGTAGTCGGTCCACAGTGGGGCAAAGACATCTTGGCCGACGCGCCGACCGTTGATTGACAGCTCGTAATGCCCCAGACCGCTGATATGAATGATGGCTTCGCGTACTTTTTGGGCTGCGTCGAACTCTTTTCTTACATAAATGCTACGTTTCGACAATGTGTCGGCCTTTGCCCAAGGTTCGTACGCGGCTGCCGGCGCTTGCACGCCGTGATAATGCCTGCCTTGGGGGATGTGCGCATCTTTTCGGTCGATGGCTCCGATCCACTGACAGTGGGCCAGACTGTGCGGCGCTGTGCGGAAGTGTTGCATCCGGCTCCAGCGAGAGGGCCGATTGTCGGAGCACCAAACGCGAACGCGCCATGCGTAGCGCTCGTCGGGCAATAGCTTTACGCCTTCGTCGAGCCGTATGTGCTGACTGTGAGGCGATGCGCATTTGCCCGATTGCCAGAATACTGTTAGCCGACCTGACGACAGGCGGTACAATTCCAGTTCGTAAGCCGTTTGCCGCACGTTGTTTTTTCTGGTAGCCAGCTGCCATCCGAGAGACGGACGGCCCGCAACGGCCAAGGGTTGAGACATGTAGTTGCAAGTAAGATTCGTGGGAACGACATCGGCCGCCAAAGTTTGAGCGACCATGCTACCGACGAAGAACAGAGAAAGAATAAATGTTTTGTACATAGTTGTTCATGTTATATTGCAAATATATGGCTTACTGATAGCGTGCCGTCTTTCAATTCTGATTATTGTACTTCAATTTTTGATGCAGCGAGGCGCTGATTTCGATCGGCCTTTTTTCGTACCCATATAATACCCTCTGAAAAATTTGTTTATCTGTCCGAAATTTGATTTCTTTGCATCAGTTTATTGTTTTACAGTTATTCAATCGAAAACCTGATTTTTTTTGCTTATGAAGTACTTCCGCTTTTGTCTGATAGCCGTTTTGATGTTATTTGCACCTGCCGCCTATGGTTCGACGGCTGCCAAGCACACCTTTTCCATTAAAGAAGGCCGATTCTGGTACGACGGCAAACCTGTTCAGCTCCACTCGGGCGAATTACATTACGCACGCGTGCCTGAGGCCTATTGGCGGCACCGGTTACGCATGATTCGGGCTATGGGGCTTAATGCCGTGGCTACGTATGTGTTTTGGAATTACCACGAAACATCTCCCGGTGTGTGGGATTGGAAAACGGAGAATCGCAACCTTCGGCGGTTTGTCGAAATGGCAGGCGAAGAAGGGTTGATGGTGATTTTGCGGCCGGGGCCTTATTGCTGCGCCGAGTGGGAATTCGGCGGCTATCCGTGGTGGTTGCAGAAGGTCGAAAATATGGTGATACGGGCCGACAATGCGCCTTTTTTGCAAGCTTGCCGAAGCTACATCGGCGAGCTGGCTGCCCAGGTCAAAGATCTGCAGGTAACGTACGGCGGACCGATCGTCATGGTGCAGGCTGAAAATGAATTCGGATCGTATGTGGCCCAGCGGAAGGATATCACGCTTGCATCGCACAGAAGCTACAGTGCAAAGATTCGGCAACAACTGCTCGACGCGGGGTTCGACGTACCGATGTTCACTTCGGACGGTAGCTGGCTGTTCGAGGGCGGAACAATAGCAGGGGCGCTGCCTACGGCGAACGGTGAAGGCAATATCGAAAACCTGAAGAAGGTCGTAGACCAGTACCATGGCGGAAAAGGACCGTATATGGTAGCCGAATTTTATCCCGGATGGCTCGATCATTGGAATGAGCCTTTCAACCGCGTGGGAACTGATCAAATTGTAAACCAAACACGAAAATACCTCGATGCACAGATCAGTTTCAACTTTTATATGGTGCACGGCGGAACGAACTTCGGTTTTACATCCGGCGCAAACTACAGTAACGATCGCGACATTCAACCCGATCTTACTTCTTACGACTACGACGCGCCCATCAATGAAGCCGGATGGAACACGCCGAAGTACGACGCGCTGCGGAAGCTCATGAAAGAAAAAGCGGGCTATCCGATTCCCGACGTACCCGAAAAAATACCTGTGATTGCACTTCCCGTGATTGCACTCTCGGAAACAGCCGACGTTTTGAGTATGCTCGACAAGACGCAACCCATAGAAGCCGACCGTCCGCTCTGCTTCGAAGCGCTGAATCAAGGTCACGGTTACGTGCTTTATCGGCGGCGCTTCACACAGCCGTTGAGCGGCATGATGAAGATTCCGGGACTCGCCGACTTTGCTGTGGTTTACGTAAACGGCACAAAACTGGGCGAACTTAATCGCGTTACCGGCAAAGACAGCCTTGCTGTCGAGGTTCCCTTTAATGCCGTTCTCGATATTTTGGTAGAGAACATGGGGCGGATCAACTACGGCGCTCGAATCACAGAGAATCTGAAAGGGATAGTGGGACAGGTTACCATCGACGGCCATCCCATCGACGGCAACTGGCGCATGTACTCGCTGCCGATGGATCGCGAACCCGACGTTAGCCGTCTGTCCCGCGGTTATCGATCTGGCCTCCCGGTGCTCTATAAAGGAACCTTCGACGTGGTTTCGCCCGGCGATACTTTTATCGATATGCAGGGCTGGGGCAAGGGGATTGTCTTTGTGAACGGCATCAATCTGGGCCGTTACTGGCGCGTCGGACCGCAACAAACGCTATACTTGCCGGGTTGCTATCTGAAAAAAGGGAAAAATACCATTGTGATATTCGAACAGCTGAACGAAACGCAGCACAACGCCATTTCGACTGTCAGTGAGCCAGTCCTCGACAAGCTGATAAAAGAATGATGACTGTCTGTTGGGTCTAAAACTTTTTTTCTTGTTTCCGTGCGACACGGAAGGACTTAAAATAGAATTTCAATGCCATTGCCGAATACCGGATCGCTTTTTAGTGTAATGTTGGTGTACAATGCGCCGGCAGGGTAATAAAACAGGCGGCCTGAAGAGGGGCCGCCTGTTGCTTTTGCTTGTTTGTGGGTTTCAGCGTTTATTGCTTGGTATAAACAATGTCTCCGAAAGAGAGTTTATTTCCTTCTATTCTTCCGATTTGTGTTTCTTCTTTGGCCGTCTGGTTGATGGTTGTAATTTGGACAACCGGAGGGGTGTATGTGTAGGTTCCTTTTCCGTTTTTGGTTTCTTCGTTGTTGACTATTGTATAAAAGTAGTCTTTTTCGCCGAAAATCAGTGTTCTGACGCCTTCGACGTCGTCAGTGCATATCCATGTGGTGCCTTTTAAAGATTCGGAGTTATCGTCGTCTGAAGAGCAGCTTGCGAATGTGAATACGATGCCCAGTAGTACGAGCATAAAGAATTGATACTTTTTCATAACTTTCATATTTTATTGTTTACCGCGGCAAAGGTAGGTAATTTTCCTTATCAGGTTGACAAGATGGGATGTTAAATTTAGAAGGCAACATGGCGTGTGCCGTCTTCTGCTTCGCTGATGGTTACTTTGACGGCGTCGGCGGGCAGCAGTTCTTCTATCAGTCCGGGCCACTCCAGGAAGCAGAGCCGGCCGCTGTAGAAGTAGTCTTCGTAACCCATATCGTACACCTCTTCGAGTTTTTTGATGCGGTAGAAGTCGAAGTGGTAGATCGAATCACCGAGTTTTTCGGAGTGATACTCGTTGACGATGGCAAAGGTGGGTGAGGTGATCACGTCTTCTACTTCCAGACATTCGCAGATGGCTTTGATGAAGGTTGTTTTTCCGGCACCCATTTTTCCGTAGAAGGCGAAAACGCGTGCACTGCCCATGTTGTCTACAAAGTGTTCGGCTGCTTGTCGTATGTGTTCTAACGATTGAATTTCTATGTCCATTTTTGTTTCCCTTTTTGTTGTCGTATTGTTGTGTTATGTGCTTGTGTGGCGTTGGATGTTCGTTCAGCGCTTTCGGGGTGTGAGTGTGATGAGGGGGATGAGCATTTCTTCCATGCTGATGCCGCCGTGCTGAAAGGTGTCTTTGTAGTAGGATACGTAGTAATTGTAGTTGTTGGGATAGGCGAAGAAGGTGTCGGCCGTGGCAAAGACGTACGATGTGCTGATGTTGGGTGCGGGCAGTTGTACCTTGCGTGGGTCGCTGATGCTGAAGACTTCTTTCGATTCGTAGCTCAGGTTCTTTCCCAGTTTGTATCTTAGGTTGGTATTGGTGTTGCGGTCGCCTATTATTCTGACGGGCTTCGATACGCGGATGCTTCCGTGGTCGGTGGTTAAAACGATTTTGTAATTGCTCTGCGAGAGTTGTCTCAGCAGTTTGGACATTATCGAGTGTCGAAACCAGCTTTGTGTGATGCTGCGATAGGCCGACTCGTTGTTGGCGAGTTCGCGTACCATTTTCGATTCTGTCCGGGCGTGCGATAGCATGTCGATGAAGTTTACTACGAGTACGTTCAGGTCGTTACGTTGCAGATCGTTGAGTTTGTCGAAAAGTTTGTCGGCTCCGCTCGAGTCGTTGATCTTGTTGTAGCTGAAGATGTCGTGTCGCCTGTATCGTTCGATCTGTGTTTGTATCAGGGGCGCTTCGTTCAGGTTTTTACCCTCTTCTTCGTCCTCGTCTACCCAGAGTTGTGGAAACATTTCGGCTATTTTGTTCGGCATCAGTCCGCTGAATATGGCGTTGCGGGCGTACTGTGTGGCGGTGGGCAGTATGCTGATGTACATGTCTTCGTCTATATCGAACATGTCGCCGACTTCTTTCGAGAGCACTTTCCACTGGTCGTACCTGAAGTTATCGATGACAATGAGGAAGACTTTCTGGCCTTCGTTGAGCAGGGGGAATATCTTCTTTTTGAAGATGTCGGGGCTCATGGTGGGCCTTTCGGTTTGCGTCGGGGCTACCCATTCGAGGTAGTTGTGCTTGATGTATTTGGCGAATCCGATGTTTGCGTCTTCTTTTTGCATTTGTAGCATCTCTGTCATGCTACTGTCGGTCGAACTTAGTTCGAGTTCCCATCTGACGAGCTGTTTGTATATTTCCATCCAGTCGGTCAACGTGCGGCAATTCATGATCTGTGCGGCGATGTCTTGAAAGCTTTGTTGATAGCCCGATTGTGTGACTTCGGTAACGATTTCTTTGCTGTGTATATTCTTTTTCAGAGTGAGCAGAATCTGATTCGGGTTGACGGGCTTGATGAGATAGTCGGCAATTTTCGATCCGATGGCCTGGTCCATAATGTTCTCTTCTTCGCTCTTGGTGACCATCACAACGGGTGTTGCGGGACTGATTTCTTTGATTGTCTGCAGCGTTTCGAGTCCTGTAAGGCCGGGCATCATTTCGTCTAATAATATCAGGTCGAATGTTTGTTTGCGACATATGTCGATGGCGTCTGAACCGATGCTGACGGTTACGACCCGGTATCCTTTCTATTCAAGGAAGAAGATGTGTGCTTTTAGCAATTCTATTTCGTCATCTACCCATAATAATAGTCCGTTATTCATATCTTAAAATCCTTCTAAATCGTAATACTCGTCGTCAGCATCTGTTGTCTTGGGCGGATCTTTTTTATTGCTGCCGGTTGGTGTCGGCTCGGCGGTCGGTTTCGTTATCTGTTCTTTTTCTACATCGGCCGGTTCGGTCAGCAACGGAAAAGCGCTTACCTTGAGCGGGGCAAAATGCTGGTTGTAGAACTTGTCGTAATCGTCGTAGCTGAACTGTGCGCCCAGCAACTTCAAGTTATCGTCGCTGATAATGATGGTGTGTGCCTTTCCGAGCAATTTTTTCAGATTGGTTTGCCGATGAAACAGTCGTGCATACTGTAGTGTTTCGTCGAAGTTTTGAAATCCTGTTACCTGCATACGGTGCAGTCCTGTCTCTTCTTCTTGAATATTCAGGTCGAAATTGCGTACCAGATAATTGGTGAAATTGTATTTCGCAAGGTGATATAGCAGCTGGTTCTCGTTCATGGAATCGGGATAATAGGCAATCAGGAACGTGAAATCGGTGTTGCGTTCGTTGCTGAATTGCCGGGCGGCAATAGAATCGCTGTCGGCAAGGACGATCGATCGGTGAGACCATACGTCGCTGATGTCGAACTTTCCTCCACGCAGTCGTTTACCTGCCGATACACCGTTGACAATCATTCCGGCCATGTTGCTCAATGAGCTTGTAGGATATTTCTCGACCACCGTACGCATATCGGCCAGACATCCTTCGGCATCGCCGTTATTGAGTTTGCTCAAACCGCCGATGAAAATAAACTTATCGCGGTTTTCTCCCAATGGGAATCGGGTGGCAGAGAGTTGCGTGTTGACTCGCACCTCTTGGTGTTTGTCAGCTTTGAATGCGTAATAAGTGGCGGCATAGAGCGAGTCTTCCATGTGTACGCCGAACAAAGCATTCTCTTTAAAATATGGATCTGTGAGTAAAAGTGTCCACTCGCTTTTCGGAAATCGGTTCTTCAACTGTTGTACATAGCTGTTGGCCGTAGCCGTTTTATTCATTCGCGAATAGAGCAAGAACAAATGATAGTAGGCCTCGTCGATATGTTGGTACGTGGGATAAGTGTCGACCAGTCGCCTTAATGCTTTTTCGCTGCGTGGCAAATTGTCGAGCTTGTCTTTGAAAATGACTCCCGAATGGTATAATCCGTCCATGATTTTCAGATTGCTGGCTTCAATCTGCTTGGATGTAAAAGGTATTTGTGCCAGATAAAACTCACGTTTATGGGGATTGTTTTGTGCGCTGTCGGTTGCCGATTCGACAGAAGCTGCTGCAGGTTCGGCATTGAGAAGCGAGTCGGTTTGTGTTGTGCTCGTAGTACCTTCAAAGCCATTCATGGCTACCACTGTTTTATTAGACCGTTGCCAATTATCGATATTTTCGCGTTTCCCCCATAGTTGTTCAAAGGCTGTTTTTCCCTGGTTAACGGCTATCGGGTTATAGAAATACCAGAGGCCTTGATCTTGTTTTGGCATGGCAGGCATCGGCTTCGTGGGTGTTGTTGACTGTCGCTCTATAGCTTGTCCGTTATCGATGTTCTGAATGTTCTGAACTTTTTGTTCGGCTGCTTTATCGGCTTCTTCTTTTTCTTTCTTTTTCAGGCCGTTGATAACACGGTCGATGGCGGCATTGCGTTCGGCCTCAGGCAGCTGGGCTAATCGTTGCAAAGAGTCTTGGAGCTGCACGGCATCGGTGAAAGGAACCAGCTCGTCGAGCACTTCCGATCGAGTAGACAGTTGCTCATAGTCGTTACGGTCTTTATCGAGCAGACCGATTGCTTCGCCGTAGCATCGCTGTGCGTCGTTATATTTCTCGCCCTCCCAGTACAGGTTGCCCAGTTTAAGTAACAGAACACCTTTTTCTATTCCGTTGCGAATGGCTTTTTTATTGCCTTTTTCGTAAGCATAGATGGCCTGGATTGTATCTTTCTGCGCCAAATAAATATTGCCTATGGCATAATATACTTGTTCCAGATATTCTTTATTCTTATCATTGTCGGCCATGTTTTTGAGTTTTGAGAGCATTTTTCTTGCCTGTACGTTGGCCATTACTTCGGTCATGGCGATGCGAGCATTAAACTCTATTTCGTATGGCGGATGTTGACGCAATACGTGTTGATAAGCCTTGTAGGCCTCCTGACGATGTCCTAAGATGGTTTGCAGTTGCCCCATTAAGAACCACTCTCGTGCTTTCTGCTTGTGGCGCATCTCATGTTTGATAACCTTTTGCAGATAGGGAATCGCTTTTTCGTATTCGCCGGTGTGAATATAATAATCCGTATAAGTGTAATCCCATTCTTTTTGCGCGCGCCAGTGTATGGAGTCGCGTTGTATATTATGGATAACGTCCTCGGCGTCGTACAACCATCCTTGTTCGATATAGCTTTTGGCAAGCCATGCTTTGGCTCGACCGTAAATGGCGGGTTGTGTCTGATAAAGTCTGCTCATGTATGAAAAGGTAGAAACAGCTTCGTCGAATGCACCCGAGTGGAATTGCGATCGCCCCATTAGCAACCATGCTTTCCATAAGAAAGGATTATACTCTTTCCGGTTGAGCCACTCCTTGTCATGTTCGGTCTTTCGTCTGTTTTTATTCCATTCCGGACGTTTTTTGATGCTATGCAGTTTAATGGCCTTCTGACATTTTTCTATTGCTTTATCGAAATGACTCTTCCCCAGTTCTCGGCTATTTTTATTTCCTACGGTGTAAAGCGGTAATAGTTCGGTAAAGTTATCTTTATTGCCGTTTTCTTTTTCCAGAGCACCGTCGATATAAGCAACTGAACCGTTATAATAAGTATTATAGCGGGCATTAAAAGAATGCCACCATCGACTCTTCGCCGTATTCTTTTGCGTCGAGCAGCCTGCTATCAATACGGTTACAACAGCTGATAGCCAGAACAGAATAGTGTATTTAGGAAGACGTAATCTCACACTCATTTAACTTAGAACCAATCGTCTTTATTGTTTTAAGAAGCGTGTAAATAACAATACTGACAAAAATGATAGACGCGCCCGATGGTATATTGGCCCAATAGCTGATACCTAATCCGACAAGACAGTCGACCCAACCGAATAAGATGCTATAAACGATCATGCGCTTAAAGCTGTAGGTAAAAAGATTGGCGGTCATTTGCGGAATCGTCAGCAGACTGATTGCTAAAACGATGCCGACCATTCGCAGAGTCGATACAATAGTCATGGCGATCAGAATCATCATCATGTATTCGATTTTTGCAACAGGCAGCTGTTGAGAACGAGCGAAGCATGGATCGAAAGATATGCTGAGAATCGGACGAAAGAGTAGGGTGAAGGTAATCATAATGACGATTGTGAGTGCTACTAATAATACAAGATCGCCCCGGCCAATGGTAAGAATACTGCCAAAGAGAAACGAAGGCAGGTCGGGCATAAAACCCGGTGTCAGAAAACAGCAGATGATGCCTACACTCATGCCGAAGGTCCAAAAAACAGCTATGGCAGAATCTTCGCGTATATCGCTGCGACGAGACATCCATTGTACACCGCAAGCACTGAAGATAGCGAACACCATTGCCGACAGAATAGGATTGATGTTGAAAAACACACCCAGACCGATGCCGCCGAACGAGGCATGTGTAATGCCGCCGCTGATGAAAACCAGGCGTCGGGTTACGATATAGGTACCGATAAAGCCGCATACGATGCTCGCTACCAGCGAGCCGAGCAAGGCGTTTTGGAAAAATGTGTAACTGAAAATATCCATCTCTTAGTTGTCGGCAATCATCATGATTACCTCGTCTTTTAATTGGTCGGGAAGATTGATGCCGCGCAGAATAAGGCTTCTGTTCCAATCTTTCACCTCGTTCTGCTGCATGGTATAAAGTACTTCGGCAAATGCTTTTACCTCTTCATCCGTATATTGATCTGCCGCTTTCCCCCTGAAAGCATCCAGCTCTTCGTCGTCAAAGTATTCTATCTCTTTCACCGATGCCTCCATCATACATTCCTGTTCGCACTTCTCGTCAGTGCCATCGCAGGCAGCACACGATCCGTTTGCCAGCCGTATCGATTCTTCTTTCTCGCCCTTTCGGGTAGAGAAGAGGTCGAAAAGGGCGGCGATGCAACTTATTATTAATAATATCAGTATCAGCTGTACCATACGTTTCTGCTGTTATACCATTTTTTCTCCTTATTCCGGGGCATTTTTTGCGATTTTCATCTCGCCAGAGTGTCTGGCGGGGCATTTTTTGCGATTTTTGTCTCGCCAGAGTGTCTGGCGGGGCATTTTTCGTCATTTTTGTCTCGCCAGAGTGTCTGGCGGAGCATTTTTCGTCATTTTTGTCTCGCCAGAGTGTCTGGCGGAGCATAAAATACATTTTTACTGGACGTCGATAATTGTGAAACCTACTCTTTGCAGATCGTCCCAGAAATGCGGATATGATTTGCTGACTACTTGCGGATTGTTGATACGCAACTCGGGATATTTGATCGCTGCAGGCGCAAAGGCCATGGCCATGCGATGATCTTCGTACGTGTCGATCGCTTCGAAGGTCGGCGTACATCTTTCGCCGTTCCACAACAGTTCGTTTCCATTCTTATCCTGAAGGATGAAACCCAGTTTACGCATCTCTGTTTTGAGTGCATCGATGCGATTGGTTTCTTTGATACGGAGCGTTGCGAGGCCGGTAAAATGAAACGGAATGTCCAGTAGGGCACAGCATACCACGAAGGTTTGCGCCAGATCGGGCGAGTTGACGAAATCGTAGTCCAGTCGCGGTAAGGTTCGCGTGTGCCTACTGATACGAATACCGCTTGCGTGTTTGTCGGCCGCCGTCTCGATGCTTGTCTTAACGCCCAATAGCGAAAAGAGGTAGCGCAGTACCGAGTCGCCTTGTTTCGATCCGTCTGTCAGTCCTGACAGGAAGAAGGCATCGTCTCGGCTGTCGCTCAAGGCCAGCATTTCGTACCAATACGACGCGGCGCTCCAGTCGCTTTCTATGAAGTAATCCGGCTCATCGTACGGTTTGGCGCTTACGGTTATCGTATCTATGTCGCTCCACTCTGCTTCTGCTCCGAATTGTTGCATAATCCAAAGCGTCAGGTCGATGTAGGGGCGCGAAACGATGTCGCCGATCATTTTCAGTTCCAATCCGTTTTTCAATACCGGTCCGATCATCAGCAGGGCCGAGATGTACTGCGAACTTACGTTGCCGGCAATCTCCAGGCGGCCTCCTTCCAGCGGTTTGCCTTTGATGTGTAGCGGCGGAAAGCCTTCTTGCTCGGTATATTTGATGTCGGCGCCCAGATAACGAAGCGCATCGACCAACGGGCCGATCGGTCGAAGTCGCATCCTCTCTGTTCCGGTAAGCGTATGTTCGCCCTCGCCGACCGAAAGAAAAGCCGTTAAAAAGCGCATGGCCGTGCCCGCTGCTTTGATGTCGATGATGTCGGGGCGGTGGGCAATGGCTTCTGCAATGACCTGCGTATCGTCGCAGTCGGATAGGTTGTACAGTTTAGACCGCTGACCCGAAAGTGCATGAATGACCAATGCCCGATTGCTGATACTTTTCGAGGCAGGCAAATGGATGACATGATCAAAACGATGGGGAGCTGTGACAATATATTGTTTCATATCGATGCTTATTGAACGATGGTCATAGGCAAATCGAGCTTCTCATTCCGAATTGTCGTTGCGCGGCTTCCGACAGACTTTTTCTTAGGACCCGGCATCAGCGGACTGTGATAAAGAACCTCTCGAATGCGGTGCTTCTGTTCTTTAGACAGCCTGAAGCTGAAGCTGACCGAATAGTCCATAATGTTGTCAGAATTGAAACGCTCGTTCTGGCAGTTGTTGCGCGCAATGACATCCCAAATGTTGATATCCTTCTCGGGCGTGTTTCTCACGTAACGCTCCAGATAGTCGTTATATTCTGTTCTGTTGTACGACGGCGTATCTTCGCAGTAATCGGTGTCCGAACAGCGGTCTGCCAACCGATAGCCGTTCTCGCCCTTCTCTTCGGCAAACGTGTGATGCAGTCCCAGATAATGTCCCAATTCGTGCGCAAAGGTTACGATAACATCGGTATTGGTGTACTGGTAGCCCGACCGCCCCTTGTCTATTTGCTTATAACGGGTCGACTCTTGGTTGATGTACCTGCTGTTGATCGATACGCAACGCGGATACCTCAAGTTCCGCTTGCTGATATAGTCCAGATCGACAGACTCTAATCCGGCGATGGTAGAATCCTTTTTAAAGATCATCGGCATGTGGCTCACGCCCAAAACCAGTCCGTTATCTTCGTCTGCAAAGTGGTACATCATCACGTTGATATATTCGTTCGGCTCCCAGATATACTGCATATTCTTTCCCGAAACATCGCTCATAAACCTGCTCGCAACGATCGGATATTCGCCTCCGTACTTGATGTACTCTACGCCAGGCGTCTTCAGCCGTTTGCCGCGTTCGTCATATTGCGCCAGAAAAAACTTTACGTGTATATCTTCGCTCTTGCCGTAAACGTTTCCACGATAAATCTCGTTCACGTAGTCTACCAGCTCTTGCAGCCGCGCTACCGGCACATATTGCGTCCGATCGTTCTGATCACGGTAAAGAACATGAAAAATAATGGGGAGTTTATAAATATATTCGTCGTCGATCATTGCCTTCGTGTTATCCTCGTCCTCATCCGTCAGCGAAGCGGGAGTAGTTTTCCTCTCTTCGTTACTCTCTTCGACACAGCCCGAAAACAAGCAGCCGACCATCAATAAAACATAGATGTAACGCTTCATAAGTGAAACTTTTGTTGATTACCGCAAAGGTACGAAATAAAAGACTAATCGCAACGCGTTCCTATCCCTTATTGTTCAAAAGAATGCCACCGATTACAAAAAACGACAGAGAAAATTTGCAGATCTCTTCCGAAGTATGTACCTTTGTACCGTTAAAATCAACGATCGGGATTTGGCGCAGTTGGTAGCGCACACGTCTGGGGGGCGCGAGGTCGCTGGTTCGAGTCCAGTAATCCCGACTTTGATAAATAAGAGATCGACAGTCTGTTTCAGGTTGTCGATCTCTTGTTATTTTCCTGTTGCAGTGGCTTTCTGCCGCCGTTTTCCCAACCCTTATTCCCTAAAAACGCTATTGCCGTTTCGCCGCGGACGAAAGCACAAAACGACCTCATTTGGTCGAAACCGCCATGGCGGAAAGCACAAAATGACCTCGTTTGGTCGAAACCGCCATGGCGGAAACCGCAAAATGAACTCGTTTGGTCGAAACCGCCATGGCGGAAACCGCAAAATGACCTCGTTTGGTCAAAACCGCCATGGCGGAAGCCATGAAATGAACTCATTTAATCGATTCGTCCATGGACGAACCCACCAAATGAACTCATTTGATCGAGTTGTCCATGGACGACAACCTTATCTTAATATAAATGGATGGCGCGTTGTACGGCTACCCTAAGATGTGCATTTCGCCGATGAAAAATAGCATGCCGTACCCCAGTACCATGCTGATGATACCCGCCGTGAGGCCCACTTTCAGCATGTCGTTCTGTTTGACGAGGCCCGTAGAGTAGGCAATGGCGTTGGGGGGCGTAGAGATGGGCAGGCACATGGCCGAAGAGGCTGCCAGGGCAATTCCGATGAGAATGGTGGATGTGCCGCCGATCACTTTCAGCGAGTCGCCCATGCCGGCGCATACCACCGTGAGGATGGGCACCAGGAGGGCTGCCGTGGCGGTGTTCGAGATGAAGTTGGACAGGAAGTAACAGATGAAACCCGATATGAGCAGGATAACGATGGGGCTCCACTGCCCGAAGGGGATGCTCTCGATAGCGCGGTCGGCCAGTCCCGATCCGTTCATGCCGAGACCCAAGGCAAATCCGCCGGCTACCATCCAGATAACGCTCCAGTTGATTTCTTGCAGGTCTTTTCCGTTGATCACGCCCGTGATGGCGAAAACACCCATCGGCACCATGGCCACGGTATTGGAGTCGATGCCAGTAACGCTGCTGGGGATGAGCCACAGCAGGATGGTGACGATAAAGGTGAGGCATACCACCCACATACGCCATCCGCGGTGAACGTGCCCCGTGATTTCGAGGTGTATCGTTTTCTTGGTGAAGGGGAAGAACCACAGGATGATTCGCCACGAGATCAGTAACAGGATCATGACGAGGGGGAACATGAACATCATCCACTCGCCGAAGTCGATTCCCATGTTCAGGCCCACCGGGTCGTTGAGCGCTTGCAGAGCGATGGCGTTGGGGGGCGTTCCGATGGGGGTGGCCATTCCGCCGAGGTTGGCCGCTACGGGTATGCTTAGGGTCAGGGCGATGCGTCCTTTTCCGCTGGCCGGCAGTGCAGCAAATACGGGGGTAAGGAAGGTGAGCATCATGGCTGCCGTAGCGGTGTTGCTGACAAACATCGAGAAGAATCCGGTGATGAGCAGGAAGCCTAACAGCACGTTCTCGCTCTTGTTGCCGAAGGGGCGTATCAGGTTTTTGGCCAGCAACACGTCGAGCCCCGACTTGGTGGCCGCAATGGCCAGAATGAATCCGCCGAGGAAGAGCATGATGACGGGATTGGCAAACGTGGCCATGATCTCTTTTGAATGGAGCAGGGTGCCGAAGGTTTCCGATTCTTCGGCCTTGAACAGGGCGATGCTGTTGTCCGAAACGGTGAGGCACATGGTGGTGATAATGGCTAACGACGTAGCCCACGAGGGGATAGCTTCGGTTAACCACGATAGCGTTGCGAAAACAAAGATGGCGATGATACGCTGTTGGATCACTGTAAGCCCGTCGATTCCGAAGATACCGATCGGCAGGTTCCACACGATGGCAGTGGCGATGATGATACAAATAAAGGTGATGAACTTCTTTGAATGCAAACCGCCACTGAGAACATTAGAATTTTCTTCTGACATGGTTTTAATTGTTTAAGTAAATTTTGATTGCCGGCAAAGGTAATTATTTTTTTCATATCCACACAACGATGCCTATAAAAGTGGCGGGGGCGCCGCAGCGTTTCCGAAAAATAGCCGTACCTTTGCCGCGGCAATCGGTTCGCCCATCGGGGTGATGAAAAGGGAATCGGGTGAAAGTCCCGAACAGTCCCGCTGCTGTAATCGGTTTTTTATCGTGCGACAAACACAGGCCACTGTCGATTGATGGGAAGGCGTTTGTCGGAGAGGCCGTAAGTCAGAAGACCTGCCATTGCCTGTTTCATCGATTTCTGCTTTTCGAGGAAAGAGCCGAAGTTGTTATCTGTTTTAACGAGCACACTGCGATGCGTAGAATAACGCTGATGTTTGTCGCGCTTTTGCCAACCCTTGCAACGGGGGCGCAAAACGATTCTATCCAACTCGACGAGGTGAGGGTAGAGGCACGGCCGTTGTTGCCGAACGTTACAGCCGTTTCGCCCGTTCAGCAGCTCGACAGGCAAACGTTGCTGCTCTCGGGTGCGCTGAATCTGGCCGATGTTGTTCGGTTGTTTTCCGGAACCGACGTACGCGACTACGGCGGCATAGGCGGCATGAAGACGGTGAGCGTGCGCAGTCTGGGCGCCCATCACACGGCCGTAAGCTACGACGGCGTAGCGGTGTCGAATACGCAGGCAGGACAAATAGACATCGGCAGGTTCGCGCTCGACAATGTGGCGCACGTATCGTTGGCTCTCGGACAGTATGCCGATCTGTTGCAGAGCGCGCGCCATTATGCTTCTGCCGGTGTGCTATCGATCGTTACCGAACGGCCTCGGTTCGAGCACAAAAACTGGCGTGTGCAGGCACGACTGCAAGGCGGATCGTTCGGTGCCGTTGCTCCTTCGCTGCGGTATTGGCAAAAGTTGGGCCGGCAGACGTTCCTCTCGCTCGACAGCCGGTACATGCGTGCCGACGGCGTTTATCCCTTCACGCTGGTGAACGGAAAGAACAAGACGAAGGAGTGGCGCAACAATTCGCAAATCTACAGCGTTCAGCAAGAGTTGAACCTGAATCACGTTTTCCAGGATAGCAGCACATGGGATACGAAGGCCTACTATTATTATTCGAAGCGCGGGTTGCCCGGAGCAGTTATCCTGTACAACAATCAGTCGGATGAAACGCTTTGGGACGAGAACTTCTTCGCTCAGTCGGTTTACGCACGGTGCCTCGGCCGGCAACTGCAGTTGAAGCTGCGCACAAAGTACAGCTACTCGCGCAACAAATACGAAGACATTGACGTGAAATACACCGGCGGCCGACAGACTGATAACGATTACCAAAACGAGTATTACGCCTCGGCTGCACTCGGCTGGACACTTCGCCCCGGGCTGTCCGTGGCCTTTGCCGAAGATGTGGCGGTAAACACCCTGCGCAGCAACATCAGCAACGCTTACGGCGAGGTGGCTGATCCTGTGCGCTTCACGTCGCTGTCGGCCCTTACCGCGCGCTATCAAGACCGACGGCTGACGGTAGAGGGCCATCTCTTGGGCACGTGGTCGACCGAGCGCGTGCACCTTTCGAACAAACCCGACGATCGGAAACGCCTTTCGCCCTCGATCGCTGTATCGTACAGACTGCTGAAAGACCGCTCGCTCTTTCTGCGTGCAATGCTGAAACACACTTTCCGTCTGCCCTCTTTCAACGATCTGTATTATATCCGGTTGGGCAACACGATGCTCCGCCCAGAGATGGCCGTCGAGTACAACGTAGGCTTGACCTACGCTCTGCACCGGCCGGCGTTCGGCTTGCAACTGACGGTCGATGGCTACGTCAATTCGGTTACCGACAAGATCGTGGCCTTTCCCTCTACCTATGTGTGGCGGATGGTCAACTTCGGCCGAGCACATATTGCCGGTGTCGACGCTACGCTGGCCGCTACGGCGCAGTTGACCGAAAGGACGGGCCTGCAACTGAATCTGTCGTACACATGGCAGCGGGCGGTAGACAGAACCGACGCCACCCGCGAAAGCTACGACCGACAGCTGCCCTATATGCCGCGGAACATAGGTAGCGGCGTGCTGCTTGTGAAGACGCCTTGGGCCGACCTGGGCTACCGCGTCAATGCCTGCGGCGAGCGCTACAGCATGATACAAAATACCCGCGAGTACCGCCTGAAACCCTACTGGGAGCACCATTTAACGGCCGCTCGAACGTTCGAACTCGGTAAAACCAGGCTCACGCTGCTGGCCAGTTTACTGAACCTGAGTGATACGCAGTACGACATCATTCAGTATTATCCCATGCCGGGACGTTCCTGGCAATTAACGGCAACAATCGATTTATAAACAATAAAAAAAATGATTATGAAATTCAGAAATTTGCTTTTTACAGTCCTCTGCGGACTGACCATTGTAGCGGGATTTGCATCCTGTAGTACCGACGACGATAACGACGCCTGGCGCGAAGGGGCCAAGATTCAGTTGCCCGAATACCGCGCTTTCGTCCTTTCCGAAGGGTTGATGAACAAGAACAATTCGCACCTCTTCTTCGTAGATCCGATGCAGGATACCATTTACAACAACGACATCTACGAGGCGCAGAACGGGCAGAAGATCGGCGACACGGCACAGGGCATGGTTGTTTACGACGGCGACATCTACTACGTGGCCAACGTATCCAACTACATCGCCAGGCTCAACGGAAGCGCCGTCGAACAGAAGCGTTTCGCGTTTACCAAGAAGCTCGGCAATCCGCGTTATCTGGTCGTAGACGAGGGCAAGGTCTACGTTACCACATGGGGCGGTTACGTCTGCCGGTTCGACGCCAAGTCGCTGGTTTTCGAAGATTCGGTCAAGATCGGAACCACGCTTGAGAAGATCATCGAGAAAGACGACCGACTGTACGTTGTCGAGACAAAAACCGGCAACCACTCGCTCTACATACTCAACGAAAAAGACCTGAAACAGTACGAAACGGTCGAAATCATGGACAACCCCACGGGTATCTACGAGTCTGACGGCCATTTCTACATCACTGCTTTCGATGCCAGCTACATATCGTACGTTTCGAGCTACAATCCGCAAACCAAGAAGTGCAAACGGATCGGCAATGCAGCCGCCGTACTGCCCGTGGGCAGCAACCTGTACATCGCCAACTCGGAAACCGACTGGAACACCTACAAAACCACCACCACCTTTGCCCGATACAATGCGACGACCGAAAAAACCGAACCGTTCTTCAGCAAAGTGCCCGCCGAGCTCGGTTCCATCGCTGTGTACATGCTTGCTCGCAACCCCTACGACGGCACCTTCTACATCGGTACCAACGATTACGTCAATAACAGCCGAATCTACCACTTCGGGCAAGACGGAACCTACCTCGGCAAAACATTCAGCGCCGGCGGAATCGGTTCCAACTCGATGATCTTCTTGCGCTGATGAAGCCCGTCGTCTATCTGCTGTTGCCCGCCCTCCTGACGCTCTGCGCCTGCGGCGGGCGAACCGGCACCGCACCGTCCGATCCGGGCGACACGCTTACGATGAAGTACGCCCGGCTGCTGACCGTCGTCAGGCACAAGCACTACACCGAGGCAACCCTGCTCGACCCCTGGAAACCCCGCAGCGTGCTGCATCGCTACGTGCTCGTGCCACGAACCGAACCGCTGCCCCGCCATCTGCCCAAAGGCACCGTGGTCAGAACACCCGTAGAGCGCAGCGTCGTCTTTACGACGGCCCACTGTCAGCTGCTCGAATACCTCGGCGCTACCGACCGTATTGCCGGCGTGGCCGATCTGCAGTACATCCTTATACCTGACATTCGGCGGCGAGTGGCCGTAGGCATCATTGCCGATTGTGGCGACGCCATGGCACCCGCTATCGAAAAAATCATCGATCTGCAGCCCCAGGCGCTCCTCCTCTCGCCCTTTGAAAACAGTGGCGGCTACGGAAAACTCGACGCACTGGGCACACCCATCGTCGAAACGGCCGACTACATGGAAAGTACCGCTCTGGGGCGAGCCGAGTGGATGAAATTCTACGGCATGCTGTTCGGGTGCGAGCAGCGCGCCGATTCGCTCTTTCGCGTCGTAGACAGCACCTACTGTTACCTGAAACAGGCGGCCCAGCATTTTACTGCAAGACTGTCGATACTGACCGAACGCAAAACCGGCAGCGTATGGTACGTGCCCGGCGGGCGCAGCACCGTGGCACAAATCATAGCCGATGCTCACGGCCGTTACGCTTTCAGCCGCGACACGCACAGCGGAAGCCTGGCCCTGGCCTTCGAACAGGTGCTGGCCGAGGCCGGCCACAGTGATATCTGGCTGTTCAAATACAACGGGCAGGGCCACATGACGAAAGCCGATTTGCTGGCCGAGTTTCATGGCTATGCGGGCCTCAACGCCTTTCGCAACAACCGCGTTTACGCCTGCAACAGCCGCGTGCAACCTTACTTCGAGGAGGTTCCCTTTCGCCCCGATTATTTGCTGCGCGAGCTGATCATCTTGATGCACCCCGAATTGTCTTCTTTCGGCCAATTGCGGTATTACCGGCACGTCGACTGACCTGCACCGGACGGAAAGAACGGCGGGAGAATCGGATATTCGATTCTCCCGCCGTTCTTTCATGCTCATCCTCGCGTTTCTTACCTTATTCTGTGCAATTTCGTGTCAAAAGTCGGAATGTTTTGCCTTTCCTCGCCCGATTTCCTACTGCAAACCATCACTTTTTTACTTCTACCAGGCTGAAACACGTTTGCAGTTGAACTGCAATAATATATTTTTGTATTTTCGTCTTTGCAGTTCAACTGCAGTAATATATTTTTAACATTTTGCTTTTGCATTTAAACTGCAATTACATATTTT
>CAUQAO010000025.1:0-21558 GCA_963515815.1 uncultured Prevotella sp. | reverse complement strand
AAGCCGAACACTGCAGCGGCGAGATAGAAGAAAAGCTGAGGCTATGGGGAATTGAAGCCGAAGCGAAAGCCCGTATCATGGCACGCCTGACGGAAGAAAAATATATCGACGACGAGCGATTCGTGCGATCATTCGTCCATGATAAAATGATAAACAACAAATGGGGCCGCCGTAAAATAGAGCAGGCCTTGTATCAAAAACGTGCGCCGAAAGACGTTGCGCTAAAAATTCTCGACGAAGTTCCCGACGACGCTTACATCGCCATTCTGAAGCCATTGATAAAAAGCAAAGAAAAAACCGTCAAGGCCCGTACCGACTACGAGCGCAATATGAAACTGATTCGGTTTGCCATCGGTCGCGGCTTCGGAAGGAACATTATTTACCGTTGCATTGACCATCCAGACGAATTGCCCGATGATTAGCTTCTTCAGCCGAGTGCTCGATCTCATTTCGCCACGCGCCTGCACCATTTGCGGCCGCCGCCTGACGCCCACCGAACAGGTTTTATGCATCGTGTGCAACAGACATCTGCCTCGCACCCACTACGAAGACGATGCCTATGACAACGAAATGGCAAAACAGTTTTGGGGGCGCATCCCGATAGAGCGGTGCGCCGCGCTGTTTTACTACGAAGCACAGTCGGAGGTGAGCAGAATGATTTATGCCCTTAAATACGGCTATCATCCGGAAATCGGCGAGCAGCTGGGCTGTATGGTCGCTAAAACGTTTCAGACGAAAAACTTTTTCGAAGCAATCGATTTGATTCTGCCTGTGCCGTTAACGCGTATACGCGAGCGCCAACGAGGCTATAACCAAAGCATGGAAATAGCCAAAGGCGTGAGCCAGGTAACCGGCATACCGATTGCAAAGAATATTGTAAAGCGCATAAAATTCGGCGACAGTCAAACGCATAAAGGCCGGCTGGAACGGGCAGAGAATGTAGAAAATGCGTTCGAACTGATCGACGGCAAGGAGATTCGCGGCAAACACTTGTTGTTAATCGACGACATCGTAACAACAGGAGCCACGATCTGCGCTTGCGGAAAAACGCTGAAACAAGCAGGCGATATACGCATCAGCGTTCTTTCATTAGGGTTCGTAAAGGCATAAGTCGGGCTCGGTTCGGGACAGCCATTCCCAAACGGAAATTCAGTGTCCCCAACTGGGGAAAGCCATTCCCGAACGGAAATTCGTCGTCCCCAACCGGGGAAAGCCATTCCCGAACGGAAATTCATCGTCCCCAACCGGGGAAAGCCATTCCCGAACGGAAATTCATCATCCCCAACCGGGGAAAGCCGTTCCCGAGCAGAAAATCGTCGTCCCCAACCGGGAACGGCCATTTTTCGCCTGAGGAAAAAGGATTCTAAACGTTTGCCATCTTCGATTTTTCAAGTAACTTTGCAGTGTACACTCAATCATTAAAGATATGGAAATGAACACTTTGAAAAGAGACTTTGCAGCAAAATTATTACAGATAAAAGCCATCAAGCTGCAACCCAACGAGCCTTTTACATGGGCATCGGGCTGGAAATCGCCATTCTATTGCGACAACCGAAAAACCCTTTCGTTTCCCGACGTGCGTACTTTCGTTAAAATAGGCATGACACATGCCGTTCTTGAACATTTCTGCCAAGCCCAAGTCGTTGCAGGCGTTGCTACGGCAGGCATACCGCAAGCCGCACTCGTTGCCGACGCGCTGAATCTGCCGTTGATCTATGTGCGCAGTAAACCCAAAGATCATGGACTGGAAAATCTGATAGAAGGTCATCTGGAAGCAGGCGCAAAGGTCGTTGTGATAGAAGACCTGATTTCTACCGGAGGCAGTTCTTTGAAAGCTGTCGAAGCGGTGCGCAAGGCCGGAGGCGATGTTATCGGTATGGTGGCCTCGTACACCTACGGCTTTCCTGTCGCAGCAAAAGCTTTTTCGGATGCAAAGCTCAAGCTGGTTACACTGACCGATTATGAGCACGTTGTGGCAGAAGCGCTGAGCACGGGCTACATCCAAACGAGCGATATCGCATTGCTCGACGAGTGGCGTAAAGATCCGGCAAACTGGCGAAAGTAAAATAACCATCTCAGCTTGTAGTTCATCAACTATTTATCAACTATCATTATGGCAAGTAAATTTGAAAGCAGTATTCGCGAGATTCCCTATTCGCAATCGGCCGTTTACGGCATGCTGAGCAATCTCAGCAATATAGAAAAAATAAAGGGAAAACTGCCCGAAGACAAGATCAAAGATCTGGTTTTCGATGCCGACTCCCTCTCTATCCATTCACCGATAGGCAAGATAGCATTGCAGATCATAGAAAAAGAGGCCCCTAAATGTATTAAATTCGAAACGCGCGAAAGTATGATGCCATTCAATCTATGGATACAAATTGCGCCCATCAGCGATGCTTCATGCAAAATAAAGCTGACGGTTAAGGCCGAATTGAATCCGTTTATCAAGACCATGGTGCAGAAACCGCTGCAAGAAGGTATCGAAAAAATAGCCGATGTATTAGAATTGATTCACTACGAATAGGCGATTATCGAAAAGATATGGCAAATAAACTTTGGGAAAAAGATTTCGAGATAAACGACCGGATAGAGCGTTTTACCATCGGCAAAGACCGCGAGTTAGACCTCTATTTGGCGCGTTATGACGTGTTAGGATCGATGGCACACATTAAGATGTTAGCATCGGTCGGCCTGCTTGAACAAAATGAACTGAACGCTCTATCGGCCGAACTGAAACACATCTATGCTGCATGCCAGAGAAGCGAATTCGGCATAGAGGACGGCGTAGAGGATGTTCATTCGCAGGTAGAGCTGATGCTGACACGTAAACTGGGCGAAATGGGCAAGAAAATACACAGCGGACGGTCGCGGAACGATCAGGTTCTGGTAGATCTCAAACTCTATACGCGCCACGAACTAAAAGAAATAGTCGATGCCGTTAAAGCGCTGTTCGACGAATTGATTGAAAAGAGCAACCACTATCGACATGTGTTGATGCCCGGCTACACCCATTTACAGATCGCCATGCCGTCATCGTTCGGACTCTGGTTCGGCGCCTATGCCGAAAGTTTAGTCGACGACATGCTGTTTCTTCAAGCAGCCTACCGACTTACCAATCGAAATCCATTGGGCTCTGCAGCCGGTTACGGATCGTCTTTCCCGCTCAACAGGTCGTTGACAACTCAGCTGCTGGGATTCGACAGCATGAATTATAACGTAGTTTATGCCCAAATGGGGCGCGGAAAGATGGAACGGAATGTTGCCTTTGCCCTCGCTTCAGTTGCCGGAACACTTGCCAAACTGGCGTTCGATGCATGCCTGTTTAACAGTCAGAACTTCGGTTTTATCAAACTTCCGAAAGAGTGTACAACCGGATCGAGCATTATGCCGCACAAAAAGAATCCCGACGTTTTCGAACTTATTCGCGCAAAGAGCAACAAACTGCAGGGATTGCCCCAACAAATCGTATTGATGATGAATAACCTGCCGACAGGCTATTTCCGCGATTTGCAGATCATCAAGGAAGTGTTTCTACCGGCTTTCGACGAGCTGAAAGACTGCCTGCAGATGACGGCTTACATCATCAGCAAGATAGAAGTGAATGAGCATTTGTTAGACAACCCGATGTACGATTCTATTTTCAGTGTCGAAGAGGTCAATAAATTAGTGACCGCCGGTATGCCGTTTCGCGATGCTTACAAACAGGTAGGACTCGCTATCGAACGCGGAGAATTCACGGCCGATCACGAAATTCATCACACTCACGAAGGCTCTATCGGTTGTCTTTGCAATGAACAAATCGAACAACTGATGCAACAAACTCTTTCCGAATTTCATTTCGAGCGGATAGAACAGGCCGAAAAAGAATTGCTGAAATGAGAAACATTTTCCTCCCATTGTGCTTTTGCGGCTTAACAATTTTATTTGCGTGCGGCGAAAACAGCAACGAATTCAGTTCTGTTGCATGCTTTGTACAGGTCGACAATCGCGATCATAACAATTCGACGCTTGCCAGCGCGATGAATCCTATGGCTCCCGGCGTATTCTGTCTGGTGCAATCTACCCAGCAAGGCGGCGCCCTTTATTTCCGATTCAAGAATAACCAGGGCAGTCAAAGCTCGTCTATTTTTAACGGCAAAGACCAACGTATGACCTTTATCTTCGGCTACAACAATGGCGTTATCGTTGGATTCGGCAATTTAGACAGCCCAGCCGTATTCTATGCCTACGACTATCAGTGTCCTAATTGTTTCGATTGGCAAACCATTCCGCGCAAGAATTATCCCCTGTCTATGTCGGCTGACGGTACCGCTGCTTGCAACGTTTGCAAGCGAGTGTACAATATGAATACCGGAGGCAACATTGTTAAGGGAGACGGTGGTAACAAACTGACGCGTTATCGCGCTTCGACAACCGGACCGTTAGGAATATTGAATGTACATTAAACGCTCTGGCACGTCGGTTTACTTCCCTATTTCGGTTTGCATGCTGTCGTAAAACTGTTCGATAACGGTCAGCATTTCTTCGGGCAAATATTCATACGCCCTTTCTATCATGTTTTCTGGAATTTCGTAGTAGGCTTCGGCAATACTTCCGCAAATGGCTGCAGTGCCGGTATTGCCCTTCGCCTTGACGGCTATGTGAAGGGCGTCTTCATAGTTTTCGCTTTCAAGAAAACAGCGTATTGCCCACGGAATTGTTTCCTGACAGCTGCTTTTCAGCGACGGAATGTCATATCCGAAATTACGCCTGACGGCATATTCTATTTCGCTTTTCGTAATGCGGCAGGTGCGGAGCCAGTAAATGAGCGTTGCAACGCATTGATCGCCGCTGATTCCGTCCGCCCCGCTGTGGCTGATCTCGGCGCACAGTTTGCTTTGTTCCAACACTTCGTGGTAATCGTTGAACAGCCATGCTACAGGGCTTACGCACATCGCAGTGCCGGTATCGCGCATCCGATCGGGATATCGGCTACACCAGTCGTGTAGGGTTTCGCGGTACGGTCGGTTATTCAAAATGGCATCGGCGATGGCAACATTACAAACAGTGTCGTGGGTAAAATTGCATTCGTCGGTAAAGAGTTCGAAATCTTTTTTCGGCCTGTCGGCGCGCAACTCATAGCGAGAGCCGACGATATCTCCAATAATTGCTCCAAGCATGTTCGGTGTAATTGTTTAAGTATTATTATTTGCAGGTAAGGGAATAAGAGCGTACTCCCACCGAGAATCGAACTCGGATCAAAGGTTTAGGAAACCTACGTTCTATCCATTGAACTATGGGAGCAGACAATCAATATATCTGCGGCAAAGGTACATATTTTCGATGATAATAATCATGGAAGGGTCGATAAATAAAACTATTGCTTACCTTTGCCGGGTATGTTAAACTATTATTTATCTGCCGTATGAAGAAGATTTTAAGTGCTTGCCTTTTGGTGTTGTCATGCCTGGTGGCAAAACGGGTACAGGCTGCCGATATGATTGCGCATATCAGTTTGAAACAACCCGGAAACAAAGCTGTGACGTATAGGCTGAGCGAGCGAAACGGAAATCTTGAGCCCGACCGTAAATTGCCGCTGTCGATAACAAGAAACATCAATAAGAAGGGCAACGAAGAGACGCTGACGATAACGATTCGTGCAAAAGAGCGGATTTACTTTAACTTCGGAGCTGCCGTTCAGACCGGTTTTACGACGGCCGACTGCGATTTCTATCTTCCCGGTTTCTGGTACCATCAAAACTTGCGATCGCCCAAAGAGGCGCCTTCGTTCCACACGTCGAAGAGCTGGAATGTGCGCGAAGACCGCTTGTCGTCGCCTCTGAGCGGTGTGTTCGACAGGCAGTCGCGACAGAGCATGACCATTTTGCGCCAGCCCGATATGCCGGCCGACGCGCTTACTACGGCGCAAGCGGGCGAAGTGATTCTCTCGGGCAGCACATCGGTGGGTTACATCGGTTTCGATAACGAGAGCGGCAAGGCCCAACTCACTTTCGGATTCCCCTACGTAGAGACGCCCAAGCGTTACATCCGCAAGTTGACGCTGGCCCCCGCCATCCACGCGTTCATGAAGCTGGAGAAGGGCGAGAGCAAGAGGCTGACATGGCGTTTGCGCCGTGAGAAGAGCACCGACTACGGCCAATTTGTCGCTAAAACGTGGAGCTACGCCTTCGACTGCCTGCGCCCCCAGCCTGTTCAGCCGCTCTATTCGGCCGACGAAATGAAGGCGGCCCTGACCAATTATTTCCGCCAGTCGTACGTAGCGAAGTTCCCCTTGAAATACAATTCGGGCGTAGAGCTTCGCATAGACGATTGCCAGCCTGTGGCCAACGTACAACTGGGTTTTATAGGGCGCGTACTGCTCAATGCGTTCAACGAGATAGAGTACGGCGAACAGCACAATCAACCCGATCTGACGGAGATGGGGCAGGCCATTTTCGATAGTTACCTGGCGCATGGATTCACGCCCAACGGCTATCTGCACGAGGCGGTAGACTTCGACCGCGAGGGGCTCGATGCAGCGTGCATACACTCTATTCGTCAACAATCCGAAGCCGTATATGCCGTGTTGCACTACCTGAAATACGAGCGGAAACACGGTCGAAAGCACCCTGCATGGGAGCAAAAGATACGAACACTGCTCGACAACCTGACGAAACTGCAGAAGGCCGACGGACGCTTTGCCCGCAAGTTCAAAGACCACGGCGCCGAGACCGACAGCAGCGGCGGAAGCACACCGTCGGCTACATCGGCCTTTGTCATGGCCTACCGGTATTTCGGCAACAAAGAATATCTGAAGGTGGCCGAACGCACGGTCGACTATCTCGAGGCGAACATCATATCGAAGAGCGATTACTTCTCGTCTACGCTCGATGCCAACTGCGAAGACAAAGAGGCTGCCATCGCCGCCGTTACCTCGACCTATTATCTGGCCATGGTCAAGAAAGGCAAAGAGCGCCGGCACTACATCGACCTGTGTCGGCAGGCGGCCTACTTCGCCCTGTCGTGGTACTACCTGTGGGACGTGCCTTTTGCCGAGGGGCAGATGCTGGGCGATCTCGATTTCTGCAGCCGCGGATGGAGCAACGTGTCGGTAGAAAACAACCATGTCGATGTTTTCGTATTCGAGTTTCCGCATATCCTCAAGTGGTTGGGCAGGCAAACCAACGAACCCCGCTTCGGCAAGATGTACGACGTCATTTACAACTCGCTCAGCCAGCTGCTGCCAACCAAGAACCGCATGTGCGGCATCGGCGTAGAAGGATTCTATCCCGAAGTGGTTCAGCACACCGCGTGGGATTATGGAGAGAACGGCAAGGGATTCTACAACGATATCTTCGCCCCGGGTTGGACGGTTGCCTCGCTGTGGGAAATGTATTCGCCTTCGCGCACCACCGATTTTTTATTGGCAAAATAGTCGTCGTCCTCGCGCATCGCCCCGAACAATGCTCGTGCAACCAGGTTGTACGGGCATTTCTTTTCTGCGCGAGCCGTGCAACCAGGTTGTTTTCGACTTTCTTCTCTGCGCGGGCCGTGCAACCAGGTTGTTTTGATCAGCGGCGTCGGCTGATGCATTCTACTGGGGTGTTTTTGACCGCGCAGACCCGCTGAAGCATTCTACTGGGGTGTTTTTGACCGCGCAGATCGGCGGAAGCATTTTACCGGTGTATTTTTGACCGCGCAGATCGGCGGAAGCATTCTACTGGGGTATTTTTGACCGCGCAGATCGGCTGATGCATTCTACCGGTGTATTTTTGACCGCGCAGACCCGCTGACGCATTCTACTGGAGTGTTTTGGTTTTTCCCGATATCGGGCAAGCGTATCCGTGCCTTTTTATCTACCTTTGCATCATCGTTACTCCAAATCAATTCATTATTTATCAAAAAAAACAATTAGATCATGTTGAAACAAATTCATTTCAGATGGATGAGTCTGTTAGTGGCCTTGTCGTGGTTTGCTGCAGGAATCGTGGCACAGCCGGTGCCTTACACCCATTTCGTCAATCCGTATATCGGTACGGGCGGGCATGGGCACGTATTTCTCGGCGCCAATGTTCCGTTCGGAGCCGTGCAGTTAGGGCCTACGCAAATTACGCGCGGGTGGGACTGGTGTTCGGGCTATCATTACAGCGATTCGCTGCTCATCGGGTTCGGCCATACGCACCTTAGCGGCACGGGCATCGGCGACCTGGGCGACATTTCGTTTTTGCCCACTTACGATGCGCATGCCTATACCGAGCGTTTTTCGCACGCTGCCGAGTACGTGCGGCCGGGTTATTATACGGTTCGGTTGAGCGACAGCAAGATCCTGGTCGAACTGACAGCCACCCGGCGTGCCGGCATGCACCGCTATACGTTTCCGCTGAGCACTAAAGAAGCGTTGCTGAAAGTGAATCTGAAGCAAGGCATCGGATGGGATAAAATGACCGAATGCCGGCTGACGCAAGAAAACGCCACCACCATCAGCGGTTATCGCCTGTCGACGGGATGGGCCAAAGATCAGCGTATCTACTTTAGCGCAGCGTTTTCGCAGCCGGTCAAACTGCAAACGATGCAGGGCGATAGCGTGGGCGTGTTCAGCGTAGGCTATCCGGCCGAGCCGCTGCTGGTCAAGGTGGGCATCTCGGCCGTGAGCATAGACAACGCCAAAGAGAATCTGAATGCCGAAATAACCGGTTGGAATTTCGACGAGGTGGTGGCAAAAGCCGACGAAAGCTGGAACGCCGAACTGTCGAAAATACAGATCGAGACCCGCGATGTCGACGCCAAGACGGTGTTCTATACCTGTCTTTATCATACCATGACGGCGCCTTCGGTCTTCTCCGACGTCAACGGCGAATATCGCGGCGCCGACGGCAAAACGCACCAAGGCGATTTCACAAACTATACCACCCTGTCGCTTTGGGACACGTATCGGGCGGCGCATCCGCTGATGACCATCATCCACCCCGAAAAACAACGCGATATGGCTCAAACGCTGCTGCATATCTACGAGCAACAGGGCAAACTGCCGGTGTGGCATCTGGTGGGCAACGAAACCGATTGCATGGTGGGCAACCCGGCCATCCCGGTGCTGGCCGATATCGTTCTGAAAGGGTTCGACGTAGACAAGCAGGCCGCTTTCCGAGCCATGAAAACCTCGGCCATGCTCGACGAACGGTCGCTCGATAACCTGAAAAAGTACGGCTATATTCCATGGAATCGCGATTCGACGTACGAAACGGTGGCCAAGGGACTGGAATATGCGCTGGCCGATGCCTCTGTGGCAAAAATCGCCAAGCTGGTCGGGGCTAAAAAAGACGAGCAATACTTCGCCAAGCGCAGCCGGTCGTACCGTTATTATTTCGACAAGAAGACCGGATTTATGCGCGGCTATGCCGACGGTAAGTTCAGGGTTCCGTTCAATCCGTTCCGTTCTACGCACCGCTCCGACGATTACACCGAAGGCAATGCGTGGCAATATACATGGCTTGTTCCGCACGATGTGCCGGGACTGGTGAAACTGTTCGGCGGTAAACAGCGCTTTGTCGCCAAACTCGATTCGCTGTTCACCGTTTCGGGCGATCTGGGCGCCGATGCTTCGCCCGACATTTCGGGCCTCATCGGCCAGTATGCGCACGGCAACGAACCCAGCCATCATATCCTTTATATGTACGATTATGTAAATCAGCATGAAAAAACGGCCGAAAAAGTTCGCGAAGTGCTGAATACGATGTACCATAACGCTATTGACGGCTTGAGTGGCAACGAAGATGTAGGGCAAATGTCGGCCTGGTATATCCTGTCGTCGATGGGCATTTATCAAGTCGATCCCTCGGGCGGGCGTTATATGTTCGGTTCGCCTTTGTTCGACCGGGCAACAATCAACGTAGGCCAGGGTCGAACTTTTACCATCATAGCTCATAACAACAGCCCGAAGAATGTATATGTAAGCCGGATAAAGCTGAACGGAAAGCCTTACGACAAGCTGTATATCGACTACCGCGAAATGATGGCCGGCGGTACATTAGAGTTTTTCATGACCGACCGGCGTCCGTAGTCAGCGCCAGCCTCAATTTGTACGATACCCCGAAGAAAAAGCTCCTGCCGTTTCGTCATGAAGCAACAGGAGCTAATATTTTTTTTATATGCAGATGCGACCGAAGAAAGAGAACAGCCTAATCTTTATCGTACATCTTGCTGAATTCGCGCAGTTCGTTATAAGTCGAAGCAATATCTTCTTTCGTAATATCGAAGCTGCGGTCTACCGTCCGAGGCGAATCTTTCAGTGAATGGCAAAACAACCAGTCGTACGTCTTTTGCAGGTAAAACAACCGGGCTAAGACGCCGTGCGAGCCTCCCTGCAACCAGTCGTAGCGCAAAAGGCGATCTTGCTTGGTCTGCTGCGGATAATCGACAACCGTTTTCGAAGCCTTGATAGATACCGCTCTGTCGGCCGTTCCGTGCATGATCCAGAAAGGTAAGGTGCCCAATCCGTCTTTATTCTTCAGCGAACAGCCACCGCACAGGGCCATGGCTGCCGCCACTTTTTCGGGATAGGTGCCCGCAAAGTCCATCGTTCCATAGCCTCCTAAACTCATTCCGAGAACGTAAACCCTCGATTCGTCGACTCGATAATGGGTTTTCATCCACTCTAACAGGTCATTTATCTTACTCGGATTCCATGCTCCGCCCGGATTTTGCGGCGCCGCGACAAGCGCAGGAATAATCTTCCCTCTGTCGATGGCATCCAGAACGCCATATCGGCGCACGCGGTCTAAATTTTTGCCGCATAGGCTCGCGCCATGCAAAAAGATGATAAGCGGATGGGCATGATCGTCGGTATCGTAACCGTCGGGCGTGTAGACCCAGAAGTTGTATCCGTTATCGATTTCGCCTTTCTTGGTTTCGAACTTTCCTCTGCCCGCCATGCTTTGTGCATAACCGGCATGTATGCTCAGACATACGAGCAAACTGGCCATTAGCTTGATATAGGTTGTCTTCATATAGCTATGCTTTGGTTCTTTTTCAGTGAGACTACAGGCTAAGCAGGGGGCTACGAAGGGCGTTCGAGTCCTCTGCGCCGATAAAGCCATATCTCTACGCTATTGATAATATTCTGCCACAGGATATAGCACCCCGGACCTATTGACGAAACAGGATTCAGATAAGTATAAGCCACCCATATTGCAAATGCCGTATTTTTTTGTCCAAGGGCCTGCCCGGCATTGATCGTATCGTTGAAATAATGACCGATGAAACGCCCTACAGCAAAAAGAACAATGCAAACAACAAGCGACAGCAGGGCTATCAGCAGCAGAAAAGCAACAGAGGTGCCGGCGTGGACGATATTCTTGGCCGTTGCTCCGGTAACGATGACCAACGAACAGCCCCAGAGGTAGTACGAAAGATCTTTCACGCCGATGACCCACCGGTGGAATTGACGGAAATAGTGCTTCACCACATAGGCCAGCAGCATCGGGACCAGCAACACTGCGCATACCTGGTACAGTATTGCGAGAAAAGCGCCGACGAAAGTAATGTGCCCCGTCTGCTCTATCATAGGGAAACAAATCGGTATCAGCAAAACCGTAATAAAGTTAGACAGGAAGGTGTAGGTGGTCATCTCTTCCAAGTTGCCGCCTAATTTCTGAGTGACGACAGCTGCAGCCGCGGCACACGGGCTGATTACGCAGGTAAGCACCGATTCCATCAATATCAAGCTTTTGCCCGACATGCGGAAAGCCAGTATCAGCGCTACCAATGCCAAGACAAAAACGATTTGGAAAGCACTTATCCACAAATGCCAGCGTACAATGATCAGTTTCCTGAAATCTACCTTGCAGAACGTCACGAACAGAATCAGGAACATGAACAGCGGCAGAATGTCGTCGAAAATCGGCGAAAAAAATGCAGCCCATCCGTCTAATGCCGGAACGACTGCAAATATGCCGTAAGCCACCACGCCTATGAGCATGGAAACGGGCAACGTCCAGTTCTTCAAAAACCTGATCACATCCATAACGACATACCTGTGTGGGGCGCGCTACCGCCAGTGATAAAGCGCATAGTCGCCGGGGGCCAGCGTTACCGATGTGCGTTCGTTCGCAGTAAGCCGTTGCAGCTTTCCGACGGCTGAAACCCTTTTCAGCTTTGTCGAGAGGTTCAGCTCTACTGTCTGCTGCCGTTCGATGTCGCGATTCACCAACATGATGAAGTGATGCTTGCCATTGACAAGATGCGAAACCAGAATGCCCTCGCCGTCGCTTCCTTTAATCTCGACCCCCGCGGGCAGATGCTCTAAAAGTTGAGTGCTACCCGGTAATACTGCGCCGGTATGGGCTACCATCAAGGCCTTTGAACCAAGAAAAACCCACGACAAGCGCTGTATTTCGTGGTTCAGGTCTTTGACCAGGTTGTAGACCGGCATGCGTTTTCCGGCGCTATCTATCGGCGCATCGTGAAAATCCCACGTGGCCGACCGCGGCGTACAATAGGTAAAATACTGTATGCACTGTGCACCATAGGCCAGCGCATTGAAGGCCTGAAAACGCAAATGTGCGGGGGTAGGAACGGGATAAGTAGCATGAGCGGTACTTAAAACGAACGACCAGAAAGGCTGGCCTGACTGCAAGGAGACCTGCCGGGCATCTTCCAAATTGGCGTAGAACGTTGGACGTACCACCGTTTTCTGCTGTTCGACAACGATGGGATAATAGTCATAAGAAATCTGCGTCAGTCCCAACTCGTCGACCGATCGCTGCATATAGTCTCGATAGCTTTGCGCGCCGAGAAAGGCAGGCATGACAAGATTGGGAAAAAGATTCAGATAAATCAGATGCTTTTTATCGACATCGTACACACGGTCTCTGAACTTTCTTAGTTCGCCGAAAGTCGTCGCCGCGGGTTCGTCGCGTAAAAACCAGCCTGCCACACCGTCGTCGTGTTGAAAACGCGTAACGATTTCGACCGTTTTTTCTTCCAACTCCGGACAGGTCAGAATCAGCTTTACGCCTGCACCCTTACATGCCTTCAGAGCCTTCGCGACATGATCGGCACTCGTAAAAAACGAAAACGAAAGATTGAAGCCCGCCTCTCGCAACTCCATGTATCGCTCTGGAGTCAAATCGTGCTCTTTCAGCACACTATACCAGGCAAGAATCGGAAATTCTTTGCCGGTAGGATTGCGATACTGCTGCCTGTTTTCAGCAAATCCGGCAGTACTGAATAACAAACATGAGTAAAGAAACAGTTTTCGTAGCATATTATTTTTCATTCCGACAATTCTGTTTATTTCTATCCATCCGCCGTGGCGGAAATACTCTTTTCGATGTTTTCTGCCCGTCAGCTGCGGCGGAAATGCTCTTTTCGATGATTTCTGTTCGTCAGCCGCGGCGGAAATGCTCTTTTTGATGATTTCTGTTCGTCAGCCGTGGCGGAAATGCTCTTTTTGATGATTTCTGTTCGTCAGCCGTGGATTTTTGTGTTAACGCCGGCCTCTTAACACACCTCACTACCAGGTTTTACTTCATGTTCAATCGTGGTCACGCTCAACGAACCATCAAAATCTTCGGCCGAAAGGATCATGCCCTGGCTCTCGATTCCCATCAATGTGCGGGGGGCAAGGTTGGCAATGAAGCATACGTCTTTTCCGATCAGCACTTCGGGTTCATAAAATTTTGCGATTCCGCTGACAATGGTACGATCTTTTCCCGAGCCATCATCGATGGTAAACTTCAGCAGCTTGTTGGCTTTCTTCACGCGTTCGCAATGTTTAATACGTCCCACGCGGAGGTCCAGTTTCTCGAAATCGCTGAAATCAATAACCGGTTTGATGGGCTTCGCCTGGTAGGTGGCCGCCTCGTTGGCCTTTTTTGTGTCTTCTAATTTTTTCAACTGCCGTTCGATGACCTCGTCTTCTATCTTCTCGAACAATAATTCAGGTTCGGCCAATCGGTGGCCGGCTTTCAGTAATTGGGTATTGCCGAGCTGGCTCCAGTCGAACGATTGCATGTTGATGAGCCTGCGCAACTTTTTCGAGGAGAACGGGAGGAACGGTTCGAAGGCGATAGCTAAGTTGGCCACCAGTTGCAACGAGATATACAAAACGGTTTTTACGCGCTCCTGATCGGTTTTCCATACTTTCCACGGCTCGCACTCCGTGATGTATTTATTGCCTATCCGAGCCAGATTCATGGCCTCTTTTTGGGCTTCTCTGAACTTGAAAGCATTCAACAGCGACTCGACTTTCGCTTTTATATCTTTGAACTCGTTGAGGGTTTGCCGATCAACGTCGAGCAAAGTGCCGCAATTCGGTACAATGCCCTCGAAATATTTCTTGGTCAGCTGCAGTGCGCGGTTCACAAAATTGCCGTAAATAGCGACCAGCTCCGAGTTGTTACGCTCTTGAAAATCTTTCCAGGTAAAGTTGTTATCCTTCGTTTCGGGTGCATTGGCCGTCAGTACATAGCGTAGCACATCTTGCTTTCCGGGCAGCTCTGCGAGGTATTCGTCCAGCCAGACCGCCCAGTTGCGCGAGGTGGATATTTTATCGTTCTCTAAATTCAAGAACTCGTTGGCCGGCACGTTGTCAGGGAGGATGTAATCGCCATGAGCTTTTAGCATCGTCGGAAATATCAGACAATGGAATACGATGTTATCTTTGCCGATGAAATGTATCAAACGCGTATCGGCATCTTTCCACCATTTCTCCCACGATCCCCAGCGTTCGGGGGCTCTGTCGCACAGTTCTTTCGTATTCGATATATAGCCGATAGGCGCATCGAACCAGACATAAAGCACTTTGCCTTCGGCGCCTTCGAGCGGTACAGGTATGCCCCAATCGAGATCTCTGGTCATGGCTCGAGGCTGAAGGTCGATATCTAACCAACTTTTGCACTGCCCATAAACGTTCGACCGCCACTCTTTATGCTCGTCGAGAATCCACTTCTTGAGCCATGTTTGATAATTGTCGAGGGGCAGATACCAGTTCTTGGTCTTTTTGATCACCGGCTTGGAACCACTGATGGTTGACTTCGGATGAATCAACTCTAACGGCGAGAGCGTACTCCCGCAATTCTCGCACTGATCGCCATATGCATTTTCGTGATGGCAGTTGGGGCACTCGCCCATGATATAGCGATCGGCCAAAAACTGATGTGCCTGTTCGTCATAATATTGTTCGGTCTCTTGCTCTATCAATTTCCCGTCTTCGTAAAGCTTCTTGAAAAAGTCTGAAGCCAACTTGCAATGGATCTCAGAGGTTGTCCGGGAATAAATATCGAAGCTAATGCCGAAGTCTTCAAAACTTTTTTTTATCAGCTGGTGATAACGATCTACTACGTCTTGAGGAGTAATTCCCTCTTTTTTGGCGCGAATGGTAATGGGCACCCCATGTTCGTCGCTTCCGCCAATGAAGATAACATCTTGTTTCTTTAGGCGCAAATAACGCACATAAATGTCGGCAGGAACATAAACGCCTGCCAAATGACCGATGTGAACTCCACCGTTGGCATAAGGCAAGGCTGCCGTTACGGTGGTTCGCTTGAATTTCTTTTCTTCCATTGAACTATTGAGTTTTTATTTTTCTTTCTGTAAAACTGTAGCTTTATCGCTCAGCCCAATCACCTCGGTCAAGATTGCGGTAGCTGATCGCTTCGGCAAGATGATCGACTGCAACCCGATCGGCCCCGGCAAGATCGGCAATTGTACGTGCCACTTTCAATATCCTGTTATAGGCTCTGGCCGAAAGACTCAACCTCTCCATTGCCAAACGCAACATGTCTATCCCCTCTTGGTCGGGTTCTGCATATTGATGTATCATCCGCTCTGTCATCTGTGCATTACAATAAATTCCTTGAACCGAATGGTATCGCTCGGTTTGTATAGCGCGTGCCCGAATTACTCGTTCACGAATGTTTTTGCTGCATTCGCCTTCAACGGCCTTAGAGATATCTTTGAACGGAACGGGAGTTATCTCGCACTGAATGTCGATACGATCAAGAAGCGGTCCACTGATCTTGTTCATGTAATGCTGTATCTGGCCCGGAGTACACACACATGTGTGGGTTGGATCGCCATAATAACCGCACGGACAAGGATTCATCGAAGCAATAAACATGAAGTTGCAGGGGAATTCTATCGTATATTTAGCGCGCGAAATGGTAATCTTACGATCTTCCAAAGGCTGCCGCAGAACTTCAAGAGTTGATTTGTTGAATTCCGTCAGCTCGTCACAATATAAAATACCGTGATGAGCAAGTGTTATTTCGCCCGGTTGCGGCGTTGTTCCGCCACCGACAAGTGCAACTTCGCTGATAGTATGGTGAGGTGATCGAAATGGACGTTGGGCTATCAATGAAGTTCCCGTACCCAGTTTACCGGCAACACTGTGTATCTGCGTTGTCTCTAAACTCTCTGATAACGACAAAGGCGGCAAAATGGAGGGTAGACGTTTTGCCATCATAGATTTTCCGCTTCCGGGTGGCCCTATCATAATCAGGTTATGGCCGCCAGCAGCAGCTACTTCAAGTGCGCGCTTTACATTCTCTTGTCCTCGGACATCACTGAAATCAAGATCGAACTTGTATTGATGCTCGTAAAACTCTTTACGCGTATCTATAATCGTTGGCTCAAATGATTTGGCATTCGTCAAGAACTGAATGACATCTACCATCGATTCCATCCCATAAACATCAAGCTGATTGACAACAGCCGCCTCTCTCACATTCTGCTTCGGTACTATCAAGCCCTTGAACTGTTCTTTACGTGCACGAATAGCGATTGGAAGTGCACCCTTAACCGGCTGTAGCGTTCCGTCTAAGCTCAGCTCTCCAACGATCATATACTGTCCGAGAATTTCCGACTCTATGCTTCCATTCGCCGCTAATATAGCAATTGCCAACGGTAAATCAAAACTGCTACCCTCTTTTCTCAAATCGGCGGGCGCCATGTTCACAGTAATATCGGCATGTGGGAATTTATAACCATTGTATTGCATGGCTGCGGCGATACGATTACGCCCTTCTTTTACAGCTTCATCTCCAAGCCCTGTAAAATGGTACATCACGCCATTAGTCAGGCTAACTTCAATAGTTACAGTTGTTACGTCAAGTCCATTAACAGCTGCACAATATGTTTTTACCAGCATATTTGTGTTTAAATAAGATCTTCTATCTTCTTAATGAGAGCTTGGGTATCAAGTCCTCGTGCTACAACACGGCCGTTTTTCAAAACGATGTTATCAGGTATAGATGACAAGCCAAGTTGTTGAACGAGCTTACTGTCGAACATTTGACCATCGCAAATATTCGGCCACTTAATCGAATCTCGATCTAATTCTTGCTTACATTCTATCTTACTGGCATCAAGAGATATGCCAACCAACTTCAATCGCGAATTGTTTTGTTTCAGCAATTGGTCCAGCTGCCGTTGCGTATTCATACTCTCATAGTTCCATGACGCCCAAATATTGATAACAACCAATGGAGCCGATCGTAAAGATGCACTTGTAACAACATTACCTTTCATGTCGTAAGCCATAAAGTTGGGAAGCATAGTACCCTCAATAAGATTTATCTCGATTAGCTGTTTTTGTAAACGGAGTAAAGAACCTTCACGAGGTTGTGCTTTACTCATAATACTTATCAACTTTTTTGCTTTCGAAAAATCAGGATTAGGAATTTGAAGAAAGTACTTTTTCACTAAATATCTACCCACACGCGACTGTGGATAATCACGAATAAACTGTTCTGCATATTTAGTAATTTCAGCAGGTGAAGTACTTGATATCTTCTTTCGAAACTTACTCATCAACTCATTTTCAGAAGTACCGGTTACTTCCAGCTCTTTCAAATGCGAGGCATCGCCTTTAACATCTGCTGTTTTACCAGGTTCTGCAAATATTGGCTGTTCCGAAAAATTGGGAAAAACGATCATTAGGGTTGCCGGTTTCTCACAGAGGATCTCATAAGTAAAACGTCCACCATCGATCCTTATCGTATCCAAGCCTTCAAGAACGCCATCTGGACTGTAAACGAAAAACTCACCCTGGTTAAGATGCAATAACCGTCCATCAAGCTTAAAGTGATGGTCATCAATACCACAAGACATCAAAACTAGAATGAGTAGAGCGAAATATGCAGAATATTTCATTTATTTTAAGATAGACAACTCCAAGTCGTTATCAGCATAAGCTTTCAAAGACGGGTCTTTCTTCAGCGCTTCCTTTAAATAAGATTCGGCTGCAAATTTATTTCCTCTACGGGCGGCAACTAACGCATGGAGATAATCTGTCATACCAATCGGATTTTGGATCTTATCAAGTGTTGCCGATGCTGCAGCATAATTCTTATTCAGCAACTGTGCCAAAGCAGCACAGTTATTATTGATTCCTTCGAAATCTTTTTCAGCCTGCGCATAATTTCCTTTAGCTAAATTCAGACTACCGATGGCAACATTCACATTTTTTTCACCTAACGCTTTAGCAATATCGGATTCTGCCTCTTTCAAGTTTCCGTTTAATAAATCAAGAATACCTAAATTAGCAAGCGCTTCTGGCGCATTCGGATTTACTCTTAATGCCTGCTCAATATACTGAAGTGCACCTTGTTCGTCGCCTTTAGTAAAAGCAAGTGTAGCTAAATTATTCAAAGCTCGATAGTCTTTATCGTAGTATTGAGCCGTTTTTTTATAAATATCTTCCTTTTTGGCAATGCTTTCTTCTAACGTAGCAGCATAAAGTAATTCTTCTACACTTAACTTTGTTGCGTCAGTAGTATACTGTTCTTTTATCTGGTCATCACTTCTACCGATTGTTTCATAATTGATGATCAAACGAGAACGACGCAATTCCGGCAATATACCATCAGCCAACTCACGGAAAGCTTCGCTCATATTACGAATTTGCTGCTCTCTTTGTTCAGGATCTTTGTACATGGAAAGTACTCGCAAAATAACTTCTTTATCTTGAATCTTACTTGCTTGTACCAGTTGTTGGAATCCTTCCCAGTCTTGAGCAGTATAATGAGCATCTACACCAGTACTAACACCAGTCTTCTTCAACTGTGTTTTTACGTATTGTTCGGATGTATTCTGGCGCTTATTAGCCAACTTATCATTGAAGCTATAGCCTCCTTCGGGAGAAGCATAAGCCTGTACCTCGACATTCTGGATATTCAGTTTTTCGCGATCGGCATTGATTCTCTTCAACATCACAATAAACTCTTTTACTGAATTATTCTTTAACTCACTCTGGCGCAGGTTAGCTTGGTTTACCAAGAACTTGATATTGGCCTCTTGCTTCAAGGCATTAATTCGCTGAAAGGAATCAGGGGCTAGACAGCCTCCATCACTTAACAGTATTTTCTTGTACAATTCAGAAGTTGCAATAACTCCGGTAGCAACCTTAACAGCAGGTATCACTACTTGCTTTTTCCCTTTACGAGCATTGAATGTAAGATACATATCACTCTTTTGCATTTCAGGAACATAATTAAAAGCCGTCTTCATGGTGTAACGACCGCCCAAGCGATAAGAAATAATCTGGTTATTCCCCATCACCTTTTGTCCCTGAAATGTTGCTCCTTCACCCCTTGCAATCAGACCGTTTCCGCACCTTAATTCTGGTATTACTGTTATTACGGCATTCTTCTTCATATATTTTTCCGGGAAAACACCGTTCACCGTTACAGTGACGTGCCCTCCTTGTGTTTCAAGAGGATTAGGAACAATCGTAAAATTATCGGCAGATAAAGGACCAAGTTTAGAACATGAACTGAATGCTAATAACGAGCAAACAGATAAAATAAAGACAAGATTCTTGTGCATAGCAATAAATATTTAGAAAGAAGTGCCGCGAGCGGGACTCGAACCCGCACAGCCATTACTGGCCAAGGGATTTTAAGTCCCTCGTGTCTACCAATTCCACCATTGCGGCAAAAATCATCTTGCTGTTTTCCTTATGACAATCTCTCTACAGAAAAGAATCTCCCTATCAGCTATTGTTTTTTAGATAGATTAAAAACAGCAAACGAGCGGCAAACGGGACTCGAACCCGCGACCTCGACCTTGGCAAGGTCGCGCTCTACCAACTGAGCTATTGCCGCATTCTTGTAGGTCACAAAGGTAGCGTATATTATTTTAAACGACAAAGCTTTTACACATTTTTAATTATTACTGTCCAGTAAAACATAAATAGTGCAAAGTGTTTGCAGGATGTCCTTTAAATAGACCATCTTGTCTCGCTTTTTTAAAAGTAAGTTCCTATAATCAAATAAGGTGAGTTCTTTGGATAGAGCATTAGCTTTCTCAGCCAAGATAATCAGCTCATCACTGTGAGAATTCTCCATGAAAGACACGAAATCGGTGTAATACATCACAGCATGAGACAAAATATAATCGCAATTTGGGAGAAGGAAACGTGGCTTTTGATCTTCCTTGACATGAGAGTGCAAAGCAAGTTGGCGATCACCATCACCCAGGTTTATATTTGGATAGCATTGACACTGTCGCCATAGAATGAAGTGGAGCGGGAAGTTCTGTTTGAATTGCTTGTAGAGAGTCTCGATTGCCCATCGCCAAGGCCGTATCCTTCGGCAGATGGGTCTCCTTGAGCAAGTAATATGCTAATCTCCAGTTCACGCAGGGAATCAAAGTGCTTGGGAATGCCAAAACATAACGACCAAATGAGTCGTCTACCCGTCAAGCGGCTGTTAGACGGCATTCCATGTCAGGAACAATGTTTTTAATCATTTTCCGAACAGGATAGAGCTAGAAACAGTTTTTCTAATCATTTTCATTTAACAAATATGATTCTCATGGCTATTAAAAGCCATAATGTGCATACTGTTTCGATGTAATAGAAATGCCTAATAATGGTACAGAATAGCGTTTTCAATGGCGATAGATTGGTATCTGTATTGATACAAATCATACTGTTGGGAAAGATAAGCATAACAAAAATATTTATGGAGATTGGTAATGCGGCGAAAACAATCATAGCAATACCTAAATGACGCACACGCTCTGTATGACGTGCAAATTAACCATGTGGCACCAATAATTGTCAACAGCACTTGAAAAAGGTATATAAATTGAAAGAATTGAGTAAATAATCGATCTTGAAAGAAAATATGTTCGCGAGGTAAATGCCCATTTGCCGTAACCAGACAATTCACTACAACCTGCGTCCACAATAGTTTCTGTAAAAGAGCATCAACATTTTTAAAATGCTTTGCCAGCAGAATGAGCATCCAGATGTAAGACAATTGATAGATAAGTTGAAAGGCAACATATACATAATACGAACCCATCAGTTCGCGAAAAACCATCCAGCCATTCGCATTTGATAGCGGAACAACGGTAGATCGTGTGAAAAATACAGTAACAAGATAGGCACTTATAGCAATAAATAACAAGAGTGTAAAGTAAACTGTGTCAGACTACAATAAGAAATAGTTTTATACAGTTTATTTTTGGGGGACAACAAAGAAATTGATTACAAGAGAGCTGCGGAACAGCCTCGTAACGGAGAGCCATTATTTAGTAAGGATGGTGCATTAGCGCCAATGTTGGAGCGCA
>CAUQAO010000024.1:0-22332 GCA_963515815.1 uncultured Prevotella sp. | reverse complement strand
GCGAACACTTCGCCGGGACAAAAAATGGATTTTACAAGCTGGCGAACACTTCGCCGGGACAAAAAATGGATTTTACAAGCTGGCGAACACTTCGCCAGAATAAAAAATAACCCTCGACAGATAAAAAGGTCTGTATCTGCAAGAGATAAAGAGATGTAAAACTTGCTATTTCTTTCTACCAGACATCAATCATTTAATTCATAAAAACAACATGAAAAAAACAATTTTACGAACCGTTTTAGTGTTCAGTTTGTCCACGCTCTGCGTATGCACGTACGGTCAGAGCCAGTCGGCGCAGAAAAAGACTGCGCCCAAAAAAGAATGCAAGAGCAATTGCAAGAAAGAATGTAAAAAAGGCGGCAAGAAAGGCTGCACAAAGGGCTGCGACAAGATGTCGAAAGGAAAGAACCACGTCAGGCTGATGACCTACAACATTGCAACATGGACGCGCGACCCGAACGAAGCATACAATTACCAAACCATTGCGAATATGGTGAACGAAAAGAATGCCGATCTTGTTTGTCTGAACGAAGTAGATAGCGTGACAACGCGAACCAACAAAGAATATCAATTGCAGAAATTTGCCGCAACGTTGGGCAACTGGGACTTTCAATACGGTAATGCCATGCCGTATCTCGGCGGAGCTTATGGTGAAGGAATTGCAACCAAGGAAAAAGCGCTGAAAAAGTATGTCGTTCATCTTCCGAAAGGCGTAGGAGCCGAACCACGCGTAGGGGTGATCATGGAGCTAAAGAAATACGTGATCGTTACCACTCATTTAGATCATGCGGTTGAGGCGGCACATATAGATCAAGTCAAGGTGCTCACCGATTTCGTTAAAAAGTTGTACCAGCACTCGAAGAAACCGGTATTCCTCGGCGGCGATCTGAATGCCGAACCCACCTCGCCGACGCTCAAGAAACTGGAAGAACTGGGTTGGAAGCGACTCTCCGGAACCGATTGTACCTTTCCGTCGAATGCTCCCGACGTTTGCATAGACTATTTTATGCAGTATCAAAATGGCGTAAAGGTAAATGTAGATCGTGCTTACGTGGCAACCGACTTTACGACGGGTAATGCCCGCACAGCTTCAGACCATTTACCTGTCATCGTAGATGTAAGTTGGTAAACAAACAAGAACGTGTTTCGGCACATTTCTGCATCGCTTTCGAACTTTTCAAAAGCATTGCGGGAAGCTCCGTAACCCTCCAATCAATCGGCAGAAGGGTTGCGGAGTTGTTTTTGCCTGCGGTCGTATTATTCTCCAGCTTGTTCGTTTGCCGTTCTGTCGAATACTCGTTAATTTTGCCCGTCGAAATATTCACTAAATTAAAATTGTCATGAGAAAACTTTTTCTATTGCTTTCGTTGGTGTCGTTCGGAACCGTTTTCGCCTTTGCCGGAAATAAAGTTGTGGCGCATCGCGGCTACTGGAAAGCTGAAGGAGCCTCGCAAAACTCAAGAGCATCTTTGCAGAAGGCGCTCGACCTCAATGTCTACGGATCTGAGATCGATATCTGGCTCACGACCGACGGTAAAATAATGGTAAACCACGACGCGACTTTCAAGAATGTCGTGCTACAGAAATCGACCTACAAACAGTGCAAAAAGCTGGTCTTATCGAACGGCGAACACATGCCCCAGCTGAAAGATATGCTGCGAATCATGAAAACGACCAAGAGCAAGACTAAATTGATTATCGAAATCAAATCGCACGAGGTCGAGGAGCATAACCGGATGGCCGCACGCGCAGCGATGAAGGCCGTCAAGAAGTACGGAGTTGTAGACAGGGTAGAATACATTTCGTTCAACCTCGAGGCATGCAAAGAGGTCGCGAAGTTAGATAAAAATGCCCGCATCGCGTACCTCTCGAGCGATAAGTCGCCTGCAGAGCTACACAAGTTAGGTATTAACGGTATCGATTACGTGATTCACTCACTGCGCGAACATCCCGAGTGGATTCGACAGGCGCACGACTTGGGCATGACCGTCAACGTATGGACGGTGAACAGTAAAAAGGATATTGAGGAAATGAACCAAGCCGGCGTGGATTACATTACGACCGACGAACCCGTTCTTGCTGCCGAATTGACGCGATGAAATTAGGTAAAGTTCTCTTGTTACTCGTCCTGACTGTGGCAATGGCTATGGCGACCAATCGTCAGCCACAGCGGCATACGGCACGGTCTTTGGAGAGCCAAGGATATGTCGATGTCCAGGAGCTCGACCCTTCGATATTCGTCTCGCTGATGTATTCGCGCGCAGATAACTTTACGCATACCGTTCTTTATGCCGATCTTCGCGAGGCTTACCTCCATCCGTCGGCAGCCAAGGCGCTTGTCGAGGCGCAGCGGCAGTTGAAGAAGCTGAGACCCGACCTCAGTCTGAAAATTTACGATGCGGCACGCCCCATGAGTATCCAACAAAAGATGTGGGACAAGGTGAAAAACACCGACCAGGCCATTTACGTCTCCAATCCGGCCCACGGAGGCGGATTGCACAACTACGGACTGGCCGTCGACCTTACGCTGTGCACCTTGCAGGGCGATACGCTCGATATGGGCACTGCGATCGACCACATGAGTCCTCTTTCGCATATCGATAACGAGGCGCAATTGGTGGCGAAAGGGCAAATCAGCCGACAAGCCCTGAATAACCGCTTGTTACTGCGCAATGTCATGCGTCATGCCGGCTTCAGGCCCCTGCGCACCGAGTGGTGGCATTTCAATTACCGCTCGCGCGCCGAAGCCAAACGATTTTTCAAAGTAATTCGCTAATCATTTACCCTCCCGAAACAGGATGACCAATGCCAAAACCCTTCAATTTATTCGTTTGCACGCCGACACGGATGTGCGATCGTTGGCGCTTTCTGCCGACAGGTATCCTGCGGTCGACATGCCTTTCGCGCTGCGCCAGATAGCCGGTCGACAAACAGCGCGGCGCAAGCTGCCGTCCTGGGCCCGGATCGACGATATACGCTACCCCACGCACGTTTCGATGGAACAGTGCTCGTCCGAACAAACGGCTGCATATAAGGCTGCGCTAGCCCACCGGTTGTGTCACGAGCATACATTGAACACTGCCGGGCAAAGGCCGTTCCCGAACGATTCGGCCGAAGCTCCGGAGCCCACTCTCGTCGATCTCACCGGCGGTTTTGGCGTCGATCTTTCGTTCTTTGCACGTTCCATTCCCCTTTGCACCTATGTGGAACAGCAAACCGAACTGTGCGACATAGCTCGTCACAACTTCGCGCTCTTAGGACTGAAAAATGTGCGAATCGAATGCACCGATGCTACCGATTTTCTTCATCGCCTCGCCTTTGCCGACATTCTTTATATAGATCCATCGCGCCGCGACAATTTTGGCGGCCGCACCGTAGCCATTTCCGACTGTACGCCCGATGTCTCGAAACTGAAAGACCGCCTAATAGACCGCTGCCGGTATGTCATCGTCAAGCTTTCGCCCATGTTGGACTGGCATCAGGCAGTTGCCGAACTCAATCGCAGTCGCGATATCGTGCGCGAACTTCACATCGTTTCTGTGAAGAACGAATGCAAAGAACTGCTTTTTGTACTGGGACTTTCCGAAGGTAATCCGCTACGCATTTTTTGTATCAACGACGACGATACCTTCGTCTTTTCGCCCGATTCTCCACCCCTCGACTCACAGAAGCCCCTTACTTGCAACGGAATCGGCAGTGGCGACTTCCTCTACGAACCAAACGCATCGTTAATGAAGGCAGGGTGCTTCGGACACCTTTCACAACAGTTTCGTTTGGCAGAGATCGCCTCCAATTCGCATCTTTTCGTTTCTTCCTACCGCCTCGACTCCTTTCCCGGGCGCCGTTTTCAGATCGAAACTGTTTCGACGATGAACAAAAAAGCCCTGAAAACATGCCTGGCGGGCATCGACAGCGCCAATATTGCCGTGCGCAACTTTCCGCTCAGCGTTGCTGAGCTTCGCAAGCAGCTCCGTTTAAAGGAAGGGGGAGCACGCTATATCTTTGCAACGACCGATGTGAAGAACCGCCACTTGCTGATAGTTTGTCGAAAAGCCGACGCATAGTTTTTCCGTTCAACGAATCTTTCTTTCTAGCCTAAGCCAAATAAATTTACTAAAGACGACGGAAACAAAGAAATAATTTCGTTTCCTCTGCCGATTCCGACCGATCGAGCATCGGAAAACGGAAAAAATAGCCGTAACTTTGCATACATGAAGTATTCTCTGCAAGACTTTGAAATCATGGCGCCCGTCGGATCGCGCGAGAGCCTCGCAGCTGCCATTCAAGCCGGCGCTCATTCGGTATATTTCGGCATCGGGCAGCTGAATATGCGTTCGCATTCGGCCAACCACTTCGAGATAAACGATCTGCACGACATCGCTGCCATCTGCAACCGCCATCGTATAAAAACTTACCTTACGCTAAACACCGTGATTTACGGCGAAGATCTGGATGCTATGCGCGCAATCGTGGATGCCGCAAAAACAGCACAGATAACAGCCATTATTGCCAGCGACGTAGCGGTAATGATGTACTGCCGAGAACAGGGCGTAGAGATACATCTTTCCACCCAACTCAATATATCGAACATCGAATCGATACGGTTTTACGCTCAATTTGCCGACGTCGTGGTTCTGGCCCGCGAACTGAACATGGCGCAGGTTAGCGAGATACACCGGCAGATAGAAAGCGAACGGATTTGCGGTCCGCGAGGCCAATTGATACGTATCGAAATGTTCTGCCACGGAGCGCTGTGCATGGCCATCAGCGGAAAATGTTACATGAGTTTGCACGACGCCAATCGCTCGGCCAATCGCGGCGAATGCGTGCAAATCTGCCGCCGTTCATACACGGTTACGGACAACGAGACGGGTCATCAGCTGTCGATAGACAATAAATATATCATGAGTCCGAAGGATTTGAAGACGATAAGTTTCATCGACCGCATGATGGAGGCTGGCGTACGCGTTTTCAAGATAGAAGGCAGGGCGCGCGGGCCTGAATACGTTTATACAGTGGTAAAATGTTATCGTGAGGCAATAGAAGCCGTGATTGAAGGCAGCTTTACCGAAGAAAAGCGCGAGGCATGGGACCGACAACTGTCTTCCGTCTTTAATCGGGGCTTCTGGGACGGTTATTACCAAGGGCAGACGATGGGCGAGTGGACAAAAAACTACGGCAACAAGGCCACCGACAAAAAAGTGCTGGTGGGAAAGGTTATCAAGTACTTTTCGAAGCTCGGCGTGGCAGAAGTGGCTGTCGAAGCAGCCGAAATAGAAGTGGGCGACCGCCTGCTGATTACCGGCACCACCACCGGCGTCATGTTTCTCGGTGCCGACGAGCTGCGCTACGAGTTGCAACCTGTGCAGAGGGCTAAAAAAGGCTGGCGAGTTTCGCTGCCGGTGCCGAACAAAGTCAGGCCCAACGATAAGTTGTTCAAACTGGTAAAAACAGCAGCAAACGAGTAATGAACAAGTAAAATACAGCAACAATGACGATCAACGAACTGCAAGACGAGGTAATAGAAGAGTTTTCGGAGCTTTCCGATTGGATGGACAAGTATCAGATGCTGATCGACCTGGGCAACGATCTCGACGACTTCGATGAGCGGTATAAAACAGAAGAAAACCTGATCGACGGATGCCAAAGCAGAGTGTGGCTGCACTGCGAGACGGTCGACGACCGGCTGATTTTCACTGCAGACAGCGATGCGCTGATCGTGAAAGGCATCATCGCCTTGCTGATCCGGGTAGTGAGCAACCATACGGCGCAGGAAATACTCGATTCGGAACTATATTTCATCGATCGAATCGGATTGAAAGAGCATCTTTCGCCTACCCGATCCAATGGATTACTGTCGATGGTAAAACGAATGAAAATGTATGCCCTGGCTCTCCGCACAAAGAACGATTAGGCTGCACGCATCGCCGTGCGGGATATTCGCGACGGCAAATCATCTTTAATATATCCATCTGCCTTATGCGTATGAAACATGTACCTATCGCGCTCGTCCTTCTTCTGGGGGGCGCAAGTTTACCGGCCTCGGCGCAAACCGTGCAAGAGAGAACAACGTTCCAAACCGCTGCCCGATGGAAACCGACAACCGATATTCAGTCGGATGTGGTGTTATGCTACGGTACGCAGCCCGATAACGGGTTGAGCTTCGAACAACGGGTACAATCGTGGCGCGATCGCGGCTACAAAACCCACTTCATGACGGGCATTGCCTGGGGCGACTACCAAGACTACTTTACCGGGGGCTGGGACGGACGGAAACATCTTGACGAGGGACAGGTAACGCGTCAGGGCGACACCATTTGGCACGGACACATGGTTCCGTATATCGTGCCTACCCGAAATTATCTGAAATACTTCATCGAGCGACAAATTGAAAGGGCCATCGATGCCGGCATCGATGCCATCTATCTCGAAGAGCCCGAATTTTGGGCGCGAGCCGGTTATAGCGACGCTTTCAAGCGTGAGTGGCAGGCGTATTACGGCTTCGAGTGGCACCCGCAACATCTTTCGGCCGAAAATACCTATTTGTCGAACAAATTGAAATATCATCTTTATTATCGTGCCCTGGAAACGTGTTTTACGCATGCCAAAAAATATGGCGCCGCCAAGGGAATGAATGTCCGATGTTATGTTCCGACTCACTCGCTGATCAACTATGCTCAATGGTCTATCGTAAGCCCCGAAGCCAGTTTGGCCTCGATGCCTTGTGTCGACGGATATATTGCGCAGGTGTGGACCGGAACGTCGCGCACGCCGAATTATTTTAACGGACGCCTGCGAGAGAGAGTTTTCGAAACGGCGTTTCTCGAATACGGCTGCATGGAATCGATGACAGCTCCGACGGGCCGAAAAGTATATTTCCTGACCGACCCGATAGAAGACAGGGCCGTAGACTGGGAAGACTACCGGCGCAACTACCAGGCCACGTTTACGGCAAAGCTTTTTTACCCCCGCAACAATAATTATGAAGTGATGCCGTGGCCCGACCGCATCTACGAGGGCTTGTACAGAGTGAATGCGGCGAGCGACGAACGTGCCCTCATCCCGCGTTTCTACTCTACGCAAATGCAGGTCATGATCAATGCGCTAAACAATATCCCTTTATCGGGCAATAGAGTCAGCGGTTCGCAAGGCATCAGTGTTTTGATGGCAAATTCGATGATGTTCCAACGATCGCCCGAACAAATAGAGGGCGCAGATTCGGATACACATCTTTCCGACTTTTACGGGCAAGCTCTACCGTTCGTCAAGCGCGGCGTACCTGTCAACATCGTTCACCTTGAAAATGCAGCCTATCCCGATTGTTTTGCAGACACAAAGTTGCTCCTGATGTCGTATTCTAACATGAAACCGCTGTCGGAAGAGTCGCACAAATTTATTGCCGACTGGGTGAAGTGTGGCGGCGTTCTGGTCTATAGCGGCAGAGACGACGATGCCTATCAACGGGTTCGGGAATGGTGGAATCGCGACGGAAACACCTATACGGCTCCTTCGCAACATCTTTTCGAATTGATGGGCATGCCGAAAGAGGCTGCTGAAGGTCGTTACGTCTGCGGACGGGGTTGCGTTTACGTGATGAGGCAGAATCCGAAAGAATATGTGCTTCGGTGGGATGCCGACCGCAAGTTTGTCGACATTGTTAAGCAGGCCTACGAAACGGAAGCCAAAGCCGGACCGTTGCAGTGGAAAAACGTGTTTACCCTGTCGCGCGGCAACTACGATTTGATTGCCGTGCTCGACGAAAATGCCGTCGATTCTGCAGCTTATACAGCAAAAGGCATGTTGATAGACCTTTTCGATCCGCAGCTGCCTGTACTGTCGTCCAAGACCGTACAACCGGGCCAGCAAGCCTTCCTATTCAACATATCGCGCCTCGAAAACAAGAAACAACCGCAGGTATTGGCCTCGGCCGCGCGCATTTACGACGAAAAGCACACGCATCGAAGCTATTCGTTCACGGCCAAAAGTCCGCTGAATACCACGAACGTCATGCGGGTACGTTTGCCCAAGCGCCCCAAATCGGTAAAGATAACGAAGGGCACGTCCCAGAACTCAAGCCGATGGGATCAGCGCAGCCGAACGCTGTGGCTCAGTTTCGAGAATCACCCCGACGGCGTCGAAGTAACATTAAACTGGTAAACGAAAAATGAGAAAACTCAAAACCATAGAGATGCAACGCTTATCGATCGAAGCATTCAAAGCGGCTGATAAACTTCCGCTGGTCGTGGTGCTCGACGACGTGCGTTCGCTGTACAACGTCGGGGCGGTTTTTCGATCGTGCGACGCATTCCGGATCGAGGCCGTTTACCTTTGCGGAATTACCGCCACACCGCCGAATGCCGAGATACACAAAACTGCGCTCGGCGGCGAAGAAAGTGTCGATTGGTACTACTTTTCGTCGGCGCTCGAGGCCGTAGAGCACCTGAAAAACAAAAATTATTATGTGTACGGCATAGAGCAAGTCGAACAGTCGACGCCGCTGCAACAACTGACGCTCGAGGCCGGTCGGCACTATGCCGTTGTGTTAGGAAACGAGGTAAAGGGCGTTGCCCAAACCGTAATCGATGCCTGTCACGGCTGTCTGGAGATACCGCAGTTCGGTACCAAACATTCTATCAATGTATCTGTTGCCGCCGGCATCGTTGTATGGGAATTTGCACGGCAACTGATGCTAAAATAACCTGTTGTTTGCTTTATGCTTTTTCAATGAGGGTGCAATCGCACTGTGCGATTTGACGTTCTGGACGAAAAATGGCCAATCGCACAGTGCAAACAGGCAGCTGGAGCGAAAAATGCCCAATCGCAGCGTGCAAACGGGCAGCTGACGAGAAAAATACGCAATCGCACAGTGCAAACAGGCAGCTGGCGCAAAAAAAGTCCAATCGCACAGTGCAAACAGGCGGCTGGCGAGAAAAATGCCCAATCGCACAGTGCGATTTCACTTCTGTTAACAAAAAGGGCCGTTTGCACTGTGCAATCGCGATATTGTTAATAAAAATGCCCGATCGCAGCGTGCGATTATAATTCTTTAACAAAAACTGACCGTTTGCACTGTGCGATTGCATATTTTTCGCGCTGGGCATCAAATCGCACTGTGCGATCGGCCTTTTTTGACGAAAATCTGAGGTAAACTGTTAAAATCATAAGTTGTATGACGAAAAAAAACTCGTTAGTCCGGGAGGCGTTCCCCATCCCGCGAAATAAAAATGGGGCAAAATATCCTCGAGACATATTTTTTTGATTACTTTTGTGTATCAAAAATCTACAGAGAATAAGATGAACAACGATTTGAGAGTTATCATCAGTGGCGGCGGAACCGGCGGGCATATTTTTCCCGCCATCTCTATTGCCAATGCGATCAAGGCCAAGCAGCCCCAGGCCCGGATACTCTTTGTCGGCGCAATAGGGCGCATGGAAATGGAACGCGTTCCGAAAGCAGGATACGAAATCGAGGGGCTCCCGATATCAGGATTCGACAGAAAACATCTGCTTAAGAATATTGCCGTGCTTTTCAAGATATGGCGAAGTCAGCGCATGGCTCGGGCTATCGTCAAGAAATTCAGCCCTGCGGTGGCCGTGGGTGTAGGCGGCTATGCAAGCGGCCCCACGCTTAACGTATGTGCCAACCTGCATATACCGTGCCTGATACAGGAACAAAACTCGTATGCGGGCGTTACCAACAAGTTGCTGGCAAAAAAAGCGGCGAAAATTTGCGTGGCGTACGAGGGCATGGAACGTTTCTTTCCGGCAGAGAAAATAATGATGACAGGCAATCCGGTGCGGCAGAATGTGCTGAATGCGTCGATAAGCCAGGAAGAAGCCAGGCGGCAGTTCGGGCTGGAGGCAGACCGGAAAACGATTCTTATTGTGGGCGGAAGCCTGGGCGCGCGAACCATCAACAGCAGCATTCTGGAGCACATCGACCTGATAGAAAAGGGCGGGGTGCAGGTAATCTGGCAAACCGGTAAAATATATTATGCAGGAATTGCAGAACGGCTGAAAGCTTTCGGGGCGCTGCCCATGTTGCACGTAACCGATTTTATCGGCGACATGGGTACGGCGTATCGGGCAGCCGATTTGGTGATCAGCAGGGCGGGTGCCAGTTCTATCAGCGAGTTTTGTTTGATTGGCAAGCCTGTCATCCTGGTACCGAGTCCGAACGTAGCCGAAGATCACCAAACCAAGAACGCCATGGCGCTGGTCAATAAAAGTGCAGCCATCTACGTAAAAGACGCCGAAGCACAGGATGTTTTGCTGAAGCAGGCCATCGAAACCGTTAAGAACGACGCAAAATTGGCCTCGTTACACGAACATATTCTGCAATTCGGGCTGCCCGATTCGGCCAACATCATCGCCGACGAGGTAATCAAACTGGGCATGAGAGCGCATTGAAATACGGTTTTGGAAAAACGATACGAACAGAAAGATGAACTTTAAAGATATCAAAGCAGTATATTTTGTCGGGGCAGGCGGTATCGGCATGAGCGCCATCGCACGCTATTTTATTCGTCGGGGCATGGCGGTTGCCGGGTACGACAAAACGCCGACGGCGCTTACCCGCCAATTAGAGAAAGAGGGCATGCTGATTCATTATGAAGAAAGCGTAGACGAGATTCCGCATACCTGCAAAAACCCGCAAACCTGTCTGGTTGTTTATACGCCAGCCGTACCGGCCGATCATCGCGAGTTGCAGTATTTCAAGAACAACGGATTCGAGATTCAGAAACGCGCACAGGTGCTCGGTACGCTGACTCGGACGCACAAAGGACTGTGTGTGGCAGGTACGCACGGCAAAACGACCACCTCGGCTATGTGTGCACACATCATGCACCAAAGTCATGTGGACTGTAACGCCTTTTTGGGCGGCATAACCAAGAATTACGGTACGAATTACATCCTCTCGGACACCAGCGACTTTATTGTTATCGAAGCCGACGAGTTTGATAGAAGTTTCCATTGGCTATGCCCCTGGATGAGCATCATTACTTCGACAGATCCCGATCATCTTGATATCTACGGCACGAAAGAGGCCTATCTGGAGAGTTTCAGACATTATACCACCTTGATTCAACCGGGCGGTGCGCTGATTATTCACCGGCATCTTGAAATGAAAGCGGATGTGCAAGACGGCGTGACCATCTACGACTACAGCCTCGACAGCGGCGATTTTCATGCCGAGAATATCAGGATAGAAGAGGGAAACATCACGTTCGACTTTATCTCGCCGATCGAAAACGTCAGGAATATCGAACTCGGCCAACCCGTACCGATCAACATCGAAAACGGTGTGGCAGCAATGGCGATGGCTCAGCTGAACGGATGTACCGCCGACGAGCTGCGATACGGCATAGGCACCTACCACGGCGTAGACAGACGCTTCGACTTCAAGATAAAGAACGCTCGGCATGTCCTGATCTCGGATTATGCGCATCATCCGCAAGAAATTTATCAAAGCGTTAAAAGTATTCGAGAACTATACCGCAACAGGAAAATAACGGTGATCTTTCAACCGCATTTGTACACACGCACAAGAGACTTTTATCATGAATTTGCCTCGGCGTTAAGCCAAGTCGACGAAGTGATACTGTGCAACATATATCCTGCACGCGAACTGCCCATCGAAGGTGTAACCTCGAAACTGATTTACGACGAGCTTACCTGTGCAGAGAAAAGCATGATCGACAGAGAAGGCGTTGTCGACTTAGTGGGACGGCGCGACTTCGATGTTCTTGTCGTATTGGGAGCAGGCGATCTTGACAATGACGTTCCACAAATAGCCAAAATCATAGAGAGTAAGTGAGAAGTTGGAAAAAGATAGTAACCATCGTACTGGATATCGTGCTTGCCACATACTTGGTATTCGCTTTCACCGCGTTTAATAAACCGGATGAAACGACTCATAGATGTACCAAAGTGGTAATCGATATTGCGGATGAAACAGCCAATGGTTTTATCAATGCCAAGAAAATCGAAGACCGACTCGAAGAGCATCACCTTTATCCGCTAGGACAACCGATGAAAGAAGTCAATGTTCGTAAAATAGAGGATATGCTGCGAACCAGTCCGTTTGTCAATACTGCCGAATGTTTTAAGACACAAAACAAGCATGTCTATATCAGTATCACACAACGAATGCCAGTGGTCAGAATCAAAGCTGCCAATAATGACGATTATTATCTGGACGATAAGGACTGTATTATGCCCAATTCAAGTTATACAAGCGATTTGATTATTGCGACAGGACATATCAATCGGTGGTTTGCTACCAATTATATTTCCATCCTGAGCAAGACATTAATCGCAAACGAATTGTGGAAAAATCAAATAGAACAGATCAATATATTGCCCGATCACGGTGTAGAATTGGTTCCGCGGGTAGGCAACCATATTGTTTATTTGGGGCAAATGCCGACCGGTAGTAATAAAAAAGAACGGCAAGAACTTGTCCGTGACTTTACCGAAAGAAAGATGAAGCGCTTGGAATATTTCTATAAATACGGACTATCGCAAGCAGGTTGGAATAAATACTCTTATATCAACTTGGAATTCGACAACCAAATAATTTGTAAGAAAAGAAGCATACAACCGGATAAACCATTATCGGAACCGTTCCAAGATCAGTAATAACGAGTATAAAATAGATAAAGATATTAAAAACGTATGGCAAAAGAATTTATCGTAGCTATCGAGCTGGGATCGTCTAAGATTACCGGTATTGCAGGAAGAAAAAATACTGATGGCAGCATCTCTGTTCTTGCTGTTGTTAAGGAAGATTCGACCTCGTGCATACGCAAAGGTGTAGTCTATAACATCGACAAAACGGTTTTATGCTTAACCAACATTATCAAAAAGCTGGAAACGATTCTTAGGACAAATATTGATCGTGTATATGTCGGCGTAGGCGGGCAAAGTATTCGGAGTGTGAAAAATATCATTATTAAAGACCTTCCGACAGATACTATCGTTAGTCAAAATATGATTAACGAACTGATGGATGCCAACCGTAGCATGACTTATGCCGAACAGGAGATTCTGGATGCGGCTTCGCAAGAATATAAAGTAGACTCACAGCTGCAATTAGATCCGGTCGGCATTCCCTGTTCGCGACTTGAAGGAAACTTTCTCAATATACTTTGGCGTAAGACATTCTACAGGAATCTTAATCAGTGTCTCAACAAGGCCGGTGTAGAAATAGCAGAAATGTATCTTGCTCCGCTCGCTTTAGCAGACAGCGTACTGACTGAGACCGAGAAAAGAACAGGTTGCGTGCTGGTAGATTTAGGAGCAGACACAACTACGGTTTTGGTATATTATAAAAACATTCTACGTCATCTGGCTGTTATCCCATTAGGGGGAGAAAATATTACCAAGGATATTACCTCGTTGCTGATGGAGGATACTCAGGCTGAAGAAATGAAACTGAAATATGGATGTGCTTATACCGATAATATCGATATTGACGAATCTAAGAAATATCCTATCGACCAAGATCGATATGTAGAGAGCAGGAAATTTATTGAGATCGTAGAATCACGTCTCGAAGAAATTATTGAGAATGTATTCTATCAAATACCGAGTGAATATGCCGATAAACTACTGGGAGGTATTGTTCTGACTGGCGGCGGATCTAACATGCCAAATATCGAAAGAGCCTTTACGAACCATGCCCCAACGGTGAAAATCCGTATCGCTAAATTCGTTAATCAAGCCATTAATTCAAACCTGCCAGAAATTACAACCCACGACGGCACGATGAATACAATTTTGGGATTGCTGGCTAAAGGAGATATCAACTGCGCCGGAGAAGAGATTACAACCGATCTCTTCGCGCACGGAGAGTCGAGGCATACGCCGACATCTTCTATGCAACCCAAAGAACCAAGACCGTTTATTGAGACATCCGGAACCGGCATTGTACAAACCGAAGAAGAGAAGAAACAGGTAGAAGAACGGCTTCGACAACAAAGAGAAGCTATAGAAGAACAGGAAAGAAGGGCAAGAGAAGAAGAACATCAGCGTATAGCCAAAGAGAAACGGGAAAATTCGGCCGTCAATAAATTCTGGAAAAGTATTAAGAATTTTGCAAAAAAAATTACTGAGGAAGAAGAATAAAGACATATACGGTAAATTCAAAAGAATAACTATTAAGAATGACGATTATGCCAGATAAGAACAATATGCCAAACATTCTCGATTTCGGAGAGCCGGGAAGAGAAAATAGTATCATCAAGGTCATCGGTGTAGGAGGCGGAGGTGGAAATGCCGTAAATCATATGTATCGAGAAGGTATTCATGATGTAACTTTCGTACTCTGCAATACAGATAACCAAGCGCTGAACGACAGCCCCATCCCTTTTCATCTACAATTAGGAAAGGAGGGGTTAGGCGCAGGAAATAAACCGGAAAAGGCTCGACAAGCCGCAGAAGAAAGTATTGAAGACATTAAATCTATGCTGAACGACGGAACACGCATGGCTTTCATCACCGCAGGTATGGGCGGCGGTACAGGGACTGGTGCAGCACCTGTTATTGCACGTGTATCAAAAGAGCTTGATATCCTAACTGTCGGTATTGTTACGATTCCGTTCCGCTTCGAAGGAGATAAAAAGATAGACCAGGCACTCGATGGTGTCGAAGAGATGGCTAAACATGTAGATGCTCTATTGGTTATTAACAATGAACGGTTAAGAGAAATCTATCCGGATCTGACGGTTCTCGATGCATTTGGCAAGGCTGATGACACCTTAAGTATTGCCGCAAAAAGTATAGCCGAGATTATTACCAACCATGGACTCATCAATCTTGATTTCAACGACGTAAAGACCGTTCTTAAGGATGGCGGCGTTGCTATCATGAGTACCGGCTACGGCGAAGGAGAAGGTCGCGTCAAGGAAGCTATTGAAGACGCGTTGAACTCTCCACTGCTGAACGATAATGATATCTTCAATTCGAAAAAGATTCTGCTAAGCATCAACTTCTGCAATGAAAAGAATGATAATAGCGGGTTGATGATGGAAGAAATGAACGATGTAAATGATTTTATGGGGCGCTTTGATAGCGATTTTGAAATCAAATGGGGTATCGCAATCGATCCTGATTTAGGAAAGAAAGTAAAAGTAACTATTTTGGCTACAGGTTTCGGTATCAGAGATGTTGACGGAATGAATAGTCATATCGGTAAAAGACATACGCAAGAAGAAGCGATTCGCATAGCAGAGGAAGAAGAGAGGAATGCTCAACGACAAGGACGTCGAGAACAATATTATAAGGACGATACACACACAAAATATAAGCGACACCCACATATCTTCCTCTTTAGTAACGGAGACCTCGACAACGAAGATGTGATTCTTGCAGTAGAGAGTCATCCGACTTATAGGCGTACGCGACAAATGTTAGAAGATATACGCAAGCAGGCTGCAGGGGAGTTAGAAAAGACTGAACATGAAGAAAATAATGAACCGATACAAGGCATCATTAACTTCAGCTAATCCTAAAAATTTACAGAATCATCACAGAATTAATAGAACACTAAAAATGATAACACTATTCGACCAAATAAGCGAAGATATCAAGGCGGCAATGAAAGCACGCGACAAAGTAGCTCTCGATACACTGCGAAATATTAAAAAAGTATTTCTTGAAGCAAAGACTGCTCCCGGAGCAAATGATTCTTTAGACGACACAGCCGCTCTAAAAATCATTCAGAAACTGGCAAAGCAGGGAAAGGAAGCTGCAGAAACATATATTCAGGCAGGTCGGCAAGAACTGGCTGATGCAGAATTGGCACAGGTAAATGTTATAGAAAAGTATCTACCTAAACAACTCTCAATAGTAGAAATCGAGTTGGCAGTTAGAGCTATCATAGAGCAAACCGGTGCTTCGACTATTAAAGATATGGGGAAAGTAATGGGGAAAGCCAATAAACAATTGGTGGGGCAAGCAGATGGGCGAACCATCTCGGATGTCGTTAAGAAACTCCTTAATTAATATCCTCCCGCGCGAAAAATAAAAATACGAAACATACTACTTATCGGAACAATTCCTGAAGAACTGCCTGAGATTTTAATTTAGGGAAAGCAGGAATGTGCAAACGATAATAATGAAGAATCAGATCAATACACCGATTTCTCTCTTGCCGAGAAAATCGAAACAAATGCATTGATTCATAATTCATACGCATCAGTAGGTTTATCTTAGCTGCCTCAGCCGGCACAACGTAATCAGGATGCAACGGTATCGATGAACAGAAGATACCATCACGAAGATCGAAGAAATCGTCACGCCGATAATTTTCTAAATTAGGATAAAAGCCTATGAATCGTGAAAAATGCATCATAAAAACCAAATGAAAATTGGAAAATGAGTTTTCTGAAGCATCCAGCCAATTGATACTGGTTACCACGTATCGGTACAAAGATGGTGACTGCTGTTCGCTGCGCAAGCAATGGTATAGAAACTCTGCGATAAAAAGTGCAATGGCCTGTTTATACGGGTCGAAAGGTAGAGAAACGAAAGGATAAGCAATGCGAATATCTTTAAATCGATGAAGCCGATCGTTTTGTTTCGAGTCAAATTCTATTTCCAGCAGAGTCAACGGTTGGAAGAACTGTTTTCCCATTCTATTCCTTTTCGTTTTTAAAAGCGGATGAATAAAACTAACGCAACCTATACTCTCAGTAAACAAGTCTATGATCAATTGCGATTCGCCAAACTTCAGCGTTTTCAAAACTATGGCCTGTGTCTTTATCAACATAGAATGCTTCTTTTTTAGAAAGAACAAAAATACGAAAAATCAGATGCTTACTGAAAAATTCTAAAACAAAATTTGGTCGGAAATAAAAAATGCCATAACTTTGCACCCGCTCAATAAGTAGCGCGGTCCCTTCGTCTATCGGTTAGGACGAGAGATTTTCATTCTCTAAAGAGCAGTTCGACTCTGCTAGGGACTACAAGAAATAAATAGAGATAAAAGATGGCAAATCACAAATCATCACTAAAAAGAATCCGTCAGGAAAAAGTTAGGACTTTGCACAATAAGTATTATGCAAAGACGATGCGTAATGCTGTACGTAAGCTGCGCGCAATGACAAACAAGGATGAGGCTATCAAGCTATATCCTGAAGTACAGAAGATGCTCGACAAGTTGGCCAAGACAAATATCATTCATAAGAATAAGGCGGCAAACTTGAAATCAAGTCTGTGCCATCATATCAGCAAGTTAGCATAAAGGCTCTCTTTGCAATTAAAATCATAAGGATGCGTCAAAAAGAGGCGCATCCTTATTTTTATTCCCATTCTTAGAGCCTTCGCCTACCTTTTCGGAAAATCTAAAAGCCGGACACCAATAGTTACGTTGAAACGCATCCATACAAAAAGATTTAGCGAACAACAGTAATTTCTATGCCGTCTAATAGCGTGAGATAGGTTCGGATGGCCTTTTCTATTTCACCTATTCGCATAAATTCGTCGGCCGAATGAGAGCGGGCAGAGTCTCCGGGACCTAATTTGAACGAAGGGAAAGGCATGAGAGCCTGATCGCTAAGCGTGGGAGAACCGAATGGCGTTAGTTTCATTTCACGGCAACGTCGGATCAGAATATGATTCTTGTCGATGTGCGACGACTGGAGATGGAACGATCGAGCGCGAACTTCACCTTTTACATGGCTACAAACCAGGTCGTACACCTCGCGATTGGTATAATGCTCATTGGTACGTATGTCTACCACGATGTCGCAGCGGTCGGGCACGACGTTATGCTGTGTTCCGGCCTGTATCATGGTTACGTTCATGAGAGTGGGCCCCAACAAGTCGCTCACTTTGTCGAATCGATAACTATGCAGCCAGTTCAAGTCGTCTATGGCTTGGTATATGGCATTGATGCCTTCGCCCCGAGCTGCATGCCCGCTTTTTCCGCGCGTTGTGATGTCAAGCACCATGAGTCCCTTCTCGGCAATGGCCGGTTGAAGCGATGTGGGCTCGCCGACGATGGCCACATCAACGGGAGGTAGCGAGGGCAGAATGCTTTTTATTCCGCCACCGCCCGACACTTCTTCTTCGGCTGAAGCAAGATAGAGCAGATTGTATTTTTGAGGCTGGGCTGTCAACAATCTGAAAACCTGTAGCAGTGACACGAGCCCACCACCACAGTCGTTGCTTCCCAGGCCATATAGTTTATCGTTATTTTCGATGGTGGGTGTGTACGGATCTCGCGTCCACGAGTCTACCGGTTTGACGGTATCGATGTGAGCATTGAGCAGGATGGTCGGTCGGTCGGGGCTGTAATGCGGGTCGGTAACCAGCAAGTTATTACCCTTTCGCCGGTAGTCGAAACCATACCGCTCAATGTGTTGTGCCAGGAGCGTGGCGGCCCGATGTTCGTCTCTGCTAACAGAGGGCGTGGCGATGAGTTGTTTCAACAATTCTATTGCGTCGTGCGTGTAATTTTGTAGATCCATATCGTTCTCTCCTGTTTAAGATAGAGGCTTTTGCAAAAATAGCCATTTCTGCCGACTTGTTGGGCATTCCGCTTGTGTTTATGCCAATTTTATATTACCTTTGTGTTACTAATTCAAAAACTTTTTTATGCAGGAACGATGTCATTTCTCGATACTCATTCACGAGCAGGCAAAGCAATACGGTAAGCGCGATGCACTGACTTTTCGCAGTTTTGGCAGCTCGAAGTGGAAGACGGTTTCGTGGGAACAGTTCTCACACAGGGTGAAACAGGTATCGAACGCCATGCTGAACTTAGGAGTCAAACCTCAAGAGAATATCGGCGTGTTTGCACAGAATTGCGTTCAGTCACTGTATACCGATTTTGGCGCTTACGGTGTTCGTGCGGTCACGGTTCCCTTTTATGCTACGAGCAGCGAGCAGCAGATTCAGTATATCATTAACGATGCACAGGTGCGGTTCCTTTTCGTGGGCGAACAAGAGCAGTATGATAAGGCGCATCGCATTTTCGCCCTTTGTCCGTCGCTCGAGCGCATCGTTATCTTCGATCATAGCGTACGTATCAGTACGCACGACCCGAATGCACTTTATTTTGAAGATTTCGTCGCCTTGGGCGCCAACCTGCCGCGACAGTCGGAGGTGGAAATGCGCTGGGCTGAGGCCAACGGCGAGGATATTTGTAATATATTGTACACTAGCGGAACGACCGGTGACAGCAAAGGTGTGATTCTGACACACGGCCAGTATGCGGCTACCCTGCTGGCTAATAACAAGTGCGTGCCGCTTACGGATCGCGACAGGGTGATCAATTTCTTGCCCTTCACGCATGTTTTCGAGCGCGCTTGGTCGTACTTGGCACTGTCGGTGGGTGCACAGCTGATTATCAACACCTATCCGAAGGAGATACAGCAGTCGATGCGCGAGACGCATCCTACGTGCATGGCCTCAGTTCCGCGTTTCTGGGAAAAGATGTATGTGGCGGTGAAAGAAAAAATAGAGCATGTCGGCGCCATGCAGCAGAAGCTGTTCAGGCGGGCGCTGAGCGTAGGCAAACGTTACCATATCGACTACCTGAGCAAGGGTCGTCGGCCGCCATTGAGTCTGGTTCTACAACATCAGTTCTTCGATAAGACCATTATGTCGATGGTGCGCAAACAAATCGGGCTGGAAGAACCGAACATTTTCCCCACGGCCGGCGCGTATGTCTCGCCCGAAGTAGAAGAGTTCGTGCATGCCATCGGCATCTGCATGCTGGTAGGCTACGGGCTCACCGAAAGCCTGGCTACCGTGTCGTGCGACCATAAGGGACGGCCCTACACCGTCGGGTCAGTAGGGCGGCCCATCGAAGGGCTGCAAATCAAGATCGGCGCGAACAACGAAATTCTGTTGAAAGGACCTACTATCACGCAGGGCTATTACAAGAAAGACTATGCGAACGAAGCCGCATTCGATGCTGACGGATTCTTCCATACCGGCGATGCAGGCTATCTGAAAAACGGCGAGCTGTATCTGACCGAGCGTATCAAAGACCTGTTCAAAACCAGCAACGGCAAGTACATTGCGCCGCAAATGATAGAGGCCCTGCTACTGGTCGACAAGTATGTAGATCAGGTGGCCATCGTTGCCGATCAGCGCAAGTTCGTCTCGGCCCTCATCGTGCCCGAGTTCAGGCTGATCGAAGAGTATGCGCAAGATCACGGCATCGCTTACGCCGATCGACAGGACCTTTGCCGCAACGAGCGCATCGTAAACATGATGAGCGAGCGCATCGATACTCTGCAACAGTCGTTAGCCAGCTACGAGAAGATCAAACGCTTCACGCTCATCTCGCACCATTTCTCGCTGGAAACGGGTGAACTGACCAATACGCTGAAAATAAAGCGACCGGCCATCTACAAGAATTATAAAGAACTAATCGACAAGATGTACCAAGAATGATAACGACCGACCAATTAAAAGATATAACCGAACGGACCGACGCACTTTATCGCTATCTTAACATCGAGCAAAAGCAGGTCGAGTTTCAGGAAGAGCAACTGCGCACGCAGGCGCCCGACTTCTGGGACGATCCGCAGCGCGCACAAGAGCAGATGATCAAGGTAAAGAGCCTCGAAAAGTGGATCGACGGTTATCGCAAGGTGCGCCAATATGCCGACGAACTGCAGCTGGCCTTCGACTTCTACCGCGAAGAGATGGTAACCGAAGCCGAGGTCGAGGCCGATTACGCCAAAGCCATGGCAGCCGTCGAAGAGCTGGAGATGAAAAACATGTTGCGACAGAAAGAAGATCCGATGGAGTCGGTGATGAAAATCAATTCGGGAGCCGGCGGAACAGAAAGTCAAGACTGGGCGCAGATGCTCATGCGCATGTACATGCGCTGGGCCGAGGCACATGGCTACCGATGCACCGTGAGCGACATACAAGAGGGCGACGAGGCCGGCATCAAAAGCGTAACGATGAAGATAGAAGGCGGCGAATATTCGTACGGCTACCTGAAAAGCGAGAACGGCGTACACCGCCTGGTACGCGTTTCGCCATTCAATGCGCAAGGCAAACGGATGACCAGTTTTGCCAGCGTGTTCGTATCGCCGCTGGTCGACGACACGATCGAGGTATTCGTCGATCCGGCACGCGTGTCGTGGGACACGTTCCGATCGAGCGGAGCCGGCGGACAGAACGTCAACAAAGTAGAGTCGGGCGTGCGCCTTCGCTACCAATACGAAGACCCCGACACCGGCGAACAAGAAGAAATACTGATAGAAAACACCGAGACCCGCGACCAGCCTAAAAACCGCGCCAAAGCCATGCAGCTGCTGAAAAGCCAGTTGTACGACCGCGCCATGAAGAAACGACTCGAGGCACAGGCAAAGATCGAGGCCGGAAAAAAGAAAATAGAATGGGGAAGCCAGATCAGAAGTTACGTATTCGACGACCGCCGCGTAAAAGATCACCGAACCAACTACCAAACCACCGATGTAGACGGCGTGATGAATGGAAAAATCGATGACTTTATCAAAGCCTATCTGATGGAATTCCCCGTGACCGACGAAGAAACATAGCAACCTTTTAAAATAATACGACTATGAGTGAAAGAAGTAAAATGAATCGCGCAAAGCGCGAAGCTCGACAAGAGCAACAGGCCAAAACCGTTATCAAGTGGCTCACCATTGCCTTTATCCTGGCAGCCATCGCCTTTGTAGTCTATGCAATGAGTTTGGGAGCATGAGCGGACTGGAGATAGAACGGAAATTTTTGGTAAAAAAAGGCGGAGCGTTTCGACGGGCCGCCTTTTCCAGCAGCCGCATACGGCAAGGATACATCCGATGCCCCGACGCCACCGTGCGCATACGTATACGCGACCAGAAAGCCTATCTCACCATCAAGGAAAAGGCCGTCGACGGCGGACTGAGCCGGTACGAGTTTGAAAAAGAAATATCGGTCGACGAAGCCTCGCACCTGCTGCAACTCTGCCGCGGCGGATTGATCGACAAACGGCGCTACCTGGTAAAAAGCGGGAAACACACGTTCGAGGTCGACGAATTTTACGGCGACAACGAGGGGCTGGTCATGGCCGAAGTAGAATTGGCCGATGCCAACGAACCTTACGAGAAGCCCGACTTCATTGGGCCGGAAGTGACCGGCGACGCACGCTTCTACAACAAAAATATGCTCCTAATGCCCTATTCGCAGTGGAAAAACACCCTACCCGAAGAATATAGATAGCTCCGAATCTCTTTTTAACCCCAGCGAGGTATTCGTTGGCAGATAAAATTCATTTTTGTGCGCTCGTCCATGGACGAAATGAGTAAATGAGGTCGTTTTGTGCCTTCGTCCATGGACGAAACGAGTAAATGAGGT
>CAUQAO010000023.1:0-22474 GCA_963515815.1 uncultured Prevotella sp. | reverse complement strand
GGCGTTTCCGCGTGATGCGGAAGGATCAAAAATGAGGTTTTGATGCCATTGCCGAGTGCTGGATGGAAGAACGCCAGACTTTCGATTGATTTTTACCCGGCGGCAATGATTAATAAAAGGCAGATGAGAGCCGGCAGAATATCTGCCGGCGTATTTTGGGGATTTGAAGCTCGTGCAAAGCGGCTGATTTTAAAAAGATGATGCCGAAGGGGGGCAAAAAAGAAGAGGATGCGTCGGTTTTTTCCGATACATCCTCTTCGATTTATATCGATCTGTCAGGGCAGATTTACTTCAGCTTAACGTAACCGTACTGAGCCGAGCAGCACAGCTCTTCTTCAATGCGGATGAGTTGATTGTACTTCGCGATGCGGTCTGTACGGCTCATCGAACCGGTTTTGATCTGGCCCGAATTTGTAGCAACGGCAATGTCGGCAATGGTGGTATCTTCGGTTTCGCCCGAGCGGTGCGAAGTTACGGTGGTGTAACCTGCGCGGTGTGCCATTTCGATGGCTTCGAGCGTTTCGGTGAGCGAGCCGATTTGGTTTACCTTGATCAGGATAGAGTTGGCTGCTCCCATTTTGATGCCTTTTTCGAGGAACTTGGTGTTGGTTACGAACAGGTCGTCGCCAACCAGCTGGCAGCGGTCGCCGATCTTTGCTGTGAGCTTCACCCAGTTATCCCAGTCGTTTTCATCAAGTCCGTCTTCGATCGAGTCGATAGGATATTTCGTGATCAGTTGATCGAGGTATGCGATCTGTTCGTCGGCAGTCAGTTTCTTTCCGTTGGGATCTTTCGGCATGCCGTTTTTCAGTTGTCGATAGTCGTAGAACCACTTTCCGTTTTCCTGAACGGCAAACTCGGATGCGGCACAGTCCATTGCGATCTTCACGTCTTTTCCGGGCTCGTAACCTGCATCTTTGATGGATTGGATGATAGAGTCGAGTGCATCTTCTATTCCTTCGAACTTCGGAGCGAAGCCGCCTTCATCGCCTACTGCTGTAGAGAGGCCGCGCTTTTTCAGTAGTTTGGCCAAGGCGTGGAATACTTCTGCGCCCATGCGGATGGCTTCTTTAACGGATGCTGCGCCGACGGGGCGGATCATAAACTCTTGGAATGCGATAGGGGCGTCGGAGTGTGCGCCGCCGTTGATGATGTTCATCATCGGTACCGGCAGTACATAGGTGTTTGTGCCGCCGATGTAGCGATAGAGTGGCAGACCGAGGGCTTTTGCTGCGGTATGTGCAACGGCCAGGCTTACGCCTAAGATTGCGTTAGCGCCGAGTTTGCTCTTGGTGGGAGTGCCGTCTAATGCCAACATTTTATAGTCTATTTTGCGCTGTTCGAGCACGCAGAATCCTTTCAAAGCCGGAGCAATGACATTGTTTACGTTCTCTACGGCTTTCAGTACGCCTTTGCCTAAGTAACGGTTTTTGTCGCCGTCGCGTAACTCTAAAGCTTCATTCTCACCGGTCGATGCGCCGGACGGAACGCTTGCGCGTCCTACAATACCATTCTCTAATGTTACTTCTACCTCGACTGTGGGGTTGCCGCGCGAGTCGAGAATCTCTCTTGCGTGAACTTTTTCAATTACCATAATTATATTTGTTTTTGAATGAATAAAATATTGCTACGATATTGTCTGCAAAGGTAGCCATAAAATCGTGAAAAGCAGTCATCGATTTCCCGATTTCTTGTGCCGCCTTAGTGCTGTTTGCATCGGGTCGGTTGTTCGGTAACTTGGCCGATGGCATTGCCGATGCAGGAGTTGGGCGCCTGTATGTGCAGCAGAGCGCATACGGTAGGCGCAATGTCTACGATGTGGGTTGTAAGAGCTGTTTCGCCCGGCTGCACTTTCCATCCCATGAAGATCAGTGGGATGTGTGCGTCGTAGGGGTTCCATGCGCTGTGTGTGGTACCGATGTATTTATCGTCGACGGGCGAATCGATGTAACCCGCGCGGAGCACCACCTGTATGTCGCCACTGCGAAGGCGGCAATAGCCGTTTGTCATCTGTTCTTTGAGCAATGCCGGCAGGTTAGATGTAGCCACGTTCTCCATATCTACGACGTAGATGAATTGCGGATCGCGCTTCAAGAATTTCACGGCCTCGGCTCTGACTTGGTCTAAATCGAGCCCTGCCTTGTCGATGGCGTCATGGTTGAGATGGATGCTGAAAGTATAATCCCAATTGGATAAATCGGCCACGCCGAACTTTTGTTGCAAGTGTGCGTTCAACTGGCGTCGCACGGCACCGGCATCATAACCGCCGCCGGGTATTCTATGGGCTTTCATCTCGTTGGGGTTGTGCGCTCCGCCGTGATCGGCCGAGAGGAAGAGCAAATAGTTGCCTTTACCCACCTGATTGTCTAAGGCGGTTAGGAACTGTGCCAGGTCGTGGTCGAGTTGCAGATATGCTTCTTTTACCTCTGGCCTGCGGGTCCCATACGTGTGACTCAAGGCATCGGTCGACGACACGCTTACGCACAGCATGTCGGTTACATCGCCTTGCCCCATCTGTTCGTTTACGAGAGCTGCCTCGGCCATTTTAAAGGTCATCGGGATACCGAGTTTGTTAGTTTTTAGGTCGAATCCGGGTTTCGTGTGGTTCTTTTTATTGAACTCTTGTACCCATTTCGGCAATTCGTTCATGTAGTAGGTGCTTGTCACATAATTGCCTGCTTTCTGGTCCCACCAGTAAGCTGCATCGGCAGCATGACCGGCTGGCAGGATAGAGGCACGATCTTTCAGCGCCACACCGATTACCTTCGACTTATAATCGGTCGCTATCTGTAACACATCGCCGATGGTCGTAGCCCATAAATTGCGCGGCGACATCTGTCCGTCTTTAGTCTGACTGCCGACGCTCTGTACAGAAGCATCGAAACAACAGTAAACCGGCTTGCCGTCGATTCGAAAGTCGTTGCCTGCAATACCATGGAGGGCGGGAACGCTACCGGTATAAATACTCGAATGGCCGATGGCGGTAACGGTCGGAGTATAGTTGATCAGGTTGTTCTGACAACTGAATCCTTCTTTCAGCAAGCGTTTAAAGCCATCCTCCTCGTAATCGTTGTAAAAATAATAAAGATAATCCCACCGCATTTGGTCGACGGCCAACCCGACTACCAGTTTTGGTCTTTCTACTTGTGCATTGGCAAACAGTGCACATGCGCACAGAATACATATCGATAAAATCTTTTTCATAATAGATATTTAATTAAGTATAAATTCCGAAAAGCGTACCGGTGGCAACCGGATCTCGAACGATCGGCAATCGCATGATCGTATTGCAAAGGTAACTATAAATATGAGAAAAGGCGTAAAAATGCAACATATTCCTATGGAGGTTTGAATATTTTGAGTACCTTTGAAGCAAAAGGAGACGCATTTATGGAGCAAATAACGCAAGATAACTTTGAAGAAAAGTATGTCGATAGCATAGAAATGCAGCAGATAGACAAGTTCGTCTGCGACGAGATGTCACGTCAGATTCACCGATACATCAAAGGCATGTCGGGATCGAAAACGATGATGGAAAAGTTCGAGCGTCAACTATCTACCCTCACTGTTCCGCAAAAAGAAGAGGCGATTGCGCGCTACATCGATCTGAACAGAAAAGTGTTGAGTGGGCTTGACTTGAAGATAGTGCTGACAAGAGCCGTGGCCAATTACTGCGACACTTTCTCGTACATGCTTAAATTGGTGAACGATCGGCGCAAGATGGTATTTTATCTGAATCGGATCAAGGATAAATATATTCAGTATCACCAAGTGTTTGAGAAAGGAAACAAGTTCGGCATCAAAGATCATCATGGGCGTATCTTGGTGCATCCGTTGTACGATTTCTTACGAACCTGCTACGTTTATGTCGACGATTTGCGAATGATGCCTGTCATTGTGCAGAAAGAAGGAAAACTGGGGCTGATACTGCCCGACGGAAAAGATACCGTCATAGCCGACTTTGTCTACGACGATATCTCACTGCGCGACGAGTATCCTTACTTCGAAGCTACCAAGGAAACCATCGAAGGTTATATCGATAACGAGGGAAACTTTACGCCTCGTTAACACACATCACGAATTTGCTTTTTTGATAAAATGTTCAGGCAGCAAGGGCATTGCTCCGCGTTGCGAGCAAACATACGCACTGACGTCTACGGCCAACCGGTGGGCCTCTTGAATCATTTTTCCCGATAGAATAGCCGCAATAAAAGCGCCACTGAACGAATCGCCTGCGCCGACGGTATCGGTTACGGCGATCTTCGGCGTGGGTAAGAACGATACCTCATTGGCCGTAAACACATAACTGCCGTCGGTACCGCATGTCAGTACCAGTATTTTCAGCCGATAAAGTTTGATCAGGAAACGGCACATCTCTGTAACGTCGTAGCCTTTGTAGTCGAACAAACCGAATACTCTTTCCAGTTCCTCGTCGTTGATTTTCAAAATATCGCATTTCATCATCGACTGTGCTAACAGCGTTTTCGTATAGTACGACTGTCGTAGATTGATATCGAACACTTTTAGACAAGTTGCCGACGTACACTCTAAAAACCGGTGAATAGTAGTACGAGAAACTTCGTTGCGCTGAGCCAGCGAGCCGAAGCACACCGCGTCACATTTTCGTGCCAAGTCCTTCATCATATCGGTAAACGGAATATAATCCCACGCCGCCTCTTCTCTGATCTCATAAGCAGGAACGCCGTTATTATCTAACGAAACAAGCACCGTTCCTGTCGGCTTCTCCACTTGCGGCAGAAGATGGCGCAACCGTTTTGCTTTTAGTGCCTCTATGGTCTTGCGCCCCAACTCGTCATTGCCGACAGCACTGATCGTCAGCGCTTCGTGTCCGAACTGACCGGCGTGAAAAGCGAAGTTTGCCGGCGCTCCTCCCAATTGTTTGCCCTCCGGTAGACAATCCCAAAGAATCTCTCCCAGGCCAATGATTATTTTCTTCATTTGCATATCGTATTTAAATGTAAAAATACTATTTCAACAGTTCGGCAATATCGTCTAACGACTCGGCTATCTTGATTTGCCTGTGATAGTCTCCTCGAATCATCCCTTTCGCTGTCATGTCGTCGAGCAGGTCGATCAATGGATTCCAGAACCCTTTCATATTGTACAAAATGACGCATTGACAATGATATCCGATCGTATGCGACGCCACAACCGAGAAAATTTCATCAAGCGTTCCCAGACCGCCCGGCAGCGCGATAGAAACATCGCTTTGCGCCAGCATTAGTGCCTTTCGCTCACTTAAATCATCGCACGGAATATCGACATCTACTTCGTCCGATACGCCCCCATGCTCTTCGATAATGCTCGGCACCACCCCGATGGTATGCCCGCCCGCGCTGCGTGCAGCCTTTGCCACACATTGCATGAGCCCCATGTTGCATCCTCCGAAAACGACATCATATCCCTGTCGAGCCAACCACTGTCCAAGTAGTTCTGTCTGTCTGAAATAGTCGGCATCGATACGATCATTGGCCGAGCAGAAAATAGCTACCTTCATTTTATGATTATTTTAAAAACGTGTTTGAACAAAGATAGGCCTTTTGCGACAGACAACAAAATTTCAGGGATCCAATCTGTTTTTCATTCTGCCCTACACCGAAATCCCAGTACATTTTCCCGGCACGGGCGATGCGTTTTCAGCCATACTGGTCGGCCAACTGCTGAATGGTATACCGCGCGAACAAAGCACACACACAAGGCAATCGACACTCTTTTCCGGCTGATCGATTGCGTATATAGTTGGAATAGTTCAGCAACAGTATTTCTTCGCTCATTTCCAATCATCCTTACTCGTTTTCAGTTTTAATTCGCATTGCGAGATATTTGCGGTTCAACCGCATATATTATAGCTCGCGATAAGCGAAAACGCCCGATGTCAACCTTGAAGGAGAGTGTTTATTGCTGCAGAATATTTTAATCAACTTTATTAGAACTTTATAAGGTATATCGATTTAAATTTGTACTTTTGCAGCCAACATCCTATTTATAGATTATGACTCTCGATGCATTAACAGCAATTTCTCCTATAGATGGTCGTTACAGAAGTAAGATAAAAATGCTTGCGAACTATTTTTCCGAATACGCACTTATTCGTTATCGTATTCGTTGCGAAATAGAATATTTTATTGCTTTATGCGAATTGCCGTTGCCTCAGTTGGTCTCTTTTGATCGTTCTATATTTGGGCAGCTTCGTGCTATTTATCTTCACTTTGACGAGGGAAAAGCTTTGCGAGTAAAAGCAATAGAAAAAACGACTAATCATGATGTAAAAGCGGTTGAATATTTTTTGAAAGAAGAGTTTGATAGGATAGGAGGAATTGATGGATACAAAGAATTTATTCACTTCGGATTAACTTCGCAAGATATAAATAATACTAGCATTCCCTTGTTGTTGAAAGAAGCTTTGCACGATATTTTTATTCCAAAAGTCGAAGAACTCATTGGGCAGCTTAAACAATATGCTGATGATTGGCAGTATATCCCGATGCTGGCCAAGACACATGGGCAGCCTGCTTCGCCGACAAAGCTGGGCAAGGAGATTATGGTTTATGTGTACCGCTTGTCTGAACAACTTGATTTATTGAAAGCATGCAAGACGACGGCTAAATTCGGTGGCGCTACAGGCAATTTTAATGCACATCATGTCGCCTACCCGTCTGTAGACTGGAAAGCGTTCGGCAATCGGTTTTTGAGTGATAAGTTGGGACTTGAGCGCGAGCAGTACACTACGCAGATTAGCAATTACGACCACATGGGAGCTGCATTCGATGCCATCCGCCGTATCAATACGATTATCGTAGATCTTGATAGAGATATTTGGATGTACATTTCGATGGATTATTTCAAGCAGAAAATCAAGGATGGAGAAGTTGGATCAAGTGCTATGCCACATAAAATTAACCCGATAGATTTCGAGAATAGTGAAGGAAATTTGGGAATATCGAATGCAATTTTGCAGTTCTTGGCTCAAAAATTACCTGTTAGTCGGTTACAAAGAGATCTTACAGACTCAACGGTTTTACGCAATATCGGTGTACCGGTAGGGCATAGTATCATTGCCGTTCAGAGTACATTGACGGGGCTTCGTAAACTCATTTTGAATGAGGAGAAACTTCAGAATGATTTGAATGAAACTTGGGCAGTGGTGGCCGAAGCCCTTCAAACAATTCTTCGGCGCGAGGCTTATCCTCACCCGTATGAAGCATTAAAAGCATTGACTCGGACGAATGAGAGGATCACATCAGATACTATATCTGAGTTTGTTCAAGGACTTGATGTGAGTGATAAAGTGAAAGCCGAATTAATGGCTATTACACCGTACAATTATACCGGAATTCAATAGTAGAAAGAATAAAGAGAAACATATGGTTAACGGAGAGTTATAGGTAAATATTAGAACGTAAATAAGAACTACTTCCTCTCCTTGAAAATCAGTGATAATATTAATCCAAGCCGTGAGGCTTACAAGTAAAATTAAATAAAATGATGGATTCAGAATTAGTAAACAATCTTCAAGAACACTCTTCAGAACAACGCGAATCGTCCCGAGAGGGCTACGAAAAACCGTCAGGAAGCTATCCAAGAGATTATCGTAGTAATGATCGTCCGCAACGGCAACGTATACAGGGTCAGCATGCCTATAGTAGTGATCGAGCTAATCGTGTCGGAGGTTTCAGGCCCGAAGGCTTCGGTGCTAATTTACTAGGACAAGAAGATGGTGCTCAGCAACGTCTTTATCGTCCACGTTATAATAATGATGGTTCGCAAGGTGGCTATCAATCGCGCCAACAAGGCGGATACCGCCCTCGCTATGATAATGATGCTGAACTAAAAGTTTATCAACCTCGTCAACAAGTCAACTATCGCCCGCGTTATAGTAATGATGATTTGCAAGGTGGTTATCAACCGCGCCAACAAGGCGGATACCACCCTCGCTATGATAATGATGTTGAACCCAAAGTTTATCAACCTCGTCAGCAAGGCGGCTATCGTCCACGTTATAATGAAGGACAAAGTGGTTATCAGCAGCAGCGTGGTTATAATAGTCGTGGAGGACATCAACGTAGTGGCTATAATCAGCGCGGCTATCGCCCGCATTTGCTCAACTATGATCCAAATGCAAAATACAGTCAGAAAAAACGTATAGAATACAAAGAAGAGAACATCGATCCGACGGTACCGATACGTTTGAATAAATTCTTAGCTAATGCGGGAGTTTGCAGTCGTCGTGAAGCGGATGAGTTTATACAAGCGGGTGTTGTGAAGGTCAACGGTGTGGTCGTAACCGAATTAGGAACAAAAGTATTACGAACAGATGAAGTAATATTCCATGAACAGCCCGTATCGTTAGAAAAGAAAGTGTACATACTGCTCAATAAGCCGAAAGATTATGTTACGACTAGTGATGATCCGCAACAGCGTAAAACCGTCATGGATCTTGTAAAGAATATATGTCCTGAGCGTATCTATCCGGTAGGACGTCTTGATCGTAATACAACGGGTGTATTGTTGTTGACCAACGATGGAGATTTATCCAGCAAGTTAACTCATCCTAAATTTTTGAAGAAAAAGGTGTATCATGTGTTTTTGGATAAAAATGTTACAGTGCATGATATGCAAAAAATTGCTGAGGGAATTGAGTTGGAAGATGGTGAGGTACATGCAGATGCTATCGAGTATGCTCATGATACTGATAAAAACCAGGTGGGGATCGAGATACACAGCGGTAAAAATCGTATCGTTCGACGTATTTTTGAGAGTTTAGGCTATCGAGTAATCAAGTTGGACCGTGTCCAATTTGCCGGTCTTACTAAAAAGAATCTACGTCGAGGCGATTGGCGTTTTTTAACGGAAAAAGAAGTTGAGATGTTGAGAATGGGGGCATTTGAATAGTTTAAGTATTGTAGATACCAAATGAAGAGAACAAGAATAGTTGATGTTCTGAAAAATACCGCTTTAGGAACAGAGGTTATAGTCAAGGGCTGGGTGCGAACTCATCGTAGCAGTAAGTTAGTTGATTTCATTGCACTGAATGATGGCTCGACCATTAAGAATGTACAGATAGTTGTAGATCCGACAAAACATGATGTCGAAACCTTGAAATGTATTAGCACCGGAGTATGTCTTAGCGTTACTGGTCGATTGATTGAGAGTCAGGGCAAAGGTCAAACGGTAGAGATACAGTGTGAGGGTATTGAAATTTATGGCTTGTGCGGCAGCGATTATCCGATGCAGAAAAAGGGACAAAGTTTTGAGTATATGCGGCAGCATGCGCATCTTCGTTTGCGTACGAATACGTTCGGGGCTATCATGCGTATACGTCATCATATGGCTATGGCTATCCACCAGTATTTTCATGAACATGGTTTTTTTTACTTTCACACACCGTTAATTACAGCTTCAGATTGTGAAGGTGCAGGAGATATGTTCCAAGTGACAACTAAAAATCTATACGATCTGCAGAAAGATGAGCAAGGTAAGATCAGATATGATGACGATTTTTTTGGTGAGATGACATCTTTAACTGTCTCTGGACAGTTAGAAGGTGAACTTGGAGCTACGGCTTTAGGACAGATTTATACGTTCGGCCCAACATTTAGAGCAGAAAATTCGAATACTCCTCGTCATTTAGCAGAGTTTTGGATGATTGAGCCAGAAATAGCATTTATAGATCTCAATGATTTAATGGATCTGGAAGAAGATTTTATCAAATATTGTATCCGTTGGGCGCTGGATCATTGTAAAGAAGATCTCGAGTTCCTAAATTCGATGATTGATAAAACATTACTTGAACGTCTTCAAGGAATCTTAAAAGATAACTTTGTTCGTCTATCTTATACCGAAGGGATTAAGATATTGGAAGAAGCTATCAAAAGTGGGCAACAATTTGAATTTCCTGTCTCATGGGGAATGGATTTGGCCAGTGAACATGAACGTTTCCTAGTTGAACATTATTTTAAGAAGCCTGTTATCATGATAGATTATCCTAAAGATATCAAGGCTTTTTATATGAAAATGAATGAAGATGGAAAGACAGTTCAGGGAACCGACGTACTCTTTCCACAGATAGGAGAGATTATCGGTGGATCTATAAGAGAGGAAAATAATGAGAAGTTGATGGCCGAAATTGAACGTCGAAATATGCCTATAAAAGATATGTGGTGGTATCTTGATACACGTAAGTACGGAACTTGCCCACATGGTGGATTCGGATTAGGTTTTGAACGCTTAATACTCTTTGTCACAGGAATGCAGAATATTCGTGATGTTATTCCATTTCCACGTACGCCGAAGAATGCTGCATTCTAAACGCGAGAAATATAAATAGGAACTCTCTTACCATTGAAAAACATGAGTCTCAATAAGTATAGAAATAGTATTTTTGCCTAGTACAGTAAAAACTTGTTCCAAAAACTGAAAAAAAAAGCATATTTGTTTGTATGTTTTAATCTTTATTTCTATATTTGCACCAATTTCTATGTCTCCGTGGGATTCATTTGATTGTAGGAGAGCGCAATCTCTCTTAATTATAAAAGTAGATTAATTTTATTTTTGTTTAATATTAAATAACTCGTATGAAAAAAAAGTTTTTAAGTTTTTTGATGCTGGGAGCACTGGTAGTGACTTCGGTAGCAATTACTTCTTGTAAAGACTACGATGATGACATTAATGCTGTTAAAGGCGACGTGTCTACATTGAGTGACCAGATCAAGAAGTTGGATCAGGACTTGAGTGCTTCAACAAAGATTGCAAATGATGCTTTAGCTGCAGCAAAAACAGCACAGGCAACTGGTGATGCTGCTAAAACTTTAGCTGAATCGGCTAACGCAGCAGCAGCAAAAGCTCAGGCAAAAGCAGATGAGAATGCCATAGAATTGTTAAAGCAACTCGAGAAAATTAATGGTAAGGTTGATACCACCGTTTATAATGAGAAAATCAGAGAAATTGAAGCGAAAATTGTTGCTATTAATGAAAAACTCGATGTACTCGGTGATCCGCAAGAACTTCTGAAAACCATTAATGGTCACACTGCTGCCATCAATGACTTGAATGGACAGGTGGCTACTTTGGAAGAATTTAAGAAGCAGATCGATGCCTTAAATCTTGGTGCTACAATTGGTGACTTGACTTCTAAAATCGATAATGCGATCGATAGTTTGGAGAAAGTGAAGAAATTGGTTGCTCAACATGCTGAAGATATCGCACAGTTGAAGAATGATATGGCTTTAGCAAATCAAGCAATTACGAATCTTGACAAGGCTCTGAATAAGAAGATTAGCGATTTGGCTGCTAAGGTTGATGAGAATTCTTCAAATATTGCAATTAACAAAGCAAGTATCAATACGCTGAATGTATATGTAAGTAGGACCATTACCAGTCTTGTGTTTAAACCGGCTGAGTATGTGCTAAGTTTTGGTGCTATTCCGGTATATACCATTGACGGCCTTCATGAAATTACAGTTACACCGAATAATGGACTTACAGAAACGGGTGAGAATTATACTGTAGCAAGTGCAGCTATGGCTATAACTCCTCAGGCAATTGCTGAATATTGGTTGAATCCTTCTACGGCCGATGTTGACAAGTATACATTCAAGTTCGTTGATCTTGAGACAACCAATAGGACACGTGGTCACAATGATAACACTTCTGTTGATCCTCAGGTTGATAGTGTTAATGCTGTAGGTGGTGTGTTGAGCGTATTCTTCAAGTTTAACTCTGCTAATGTAAACGATGCTGTTACCGATAATGCTACAGGTAAGGCATGGGTGAGCACACTTGCTCTGCAAGCTACTCATAAAAATTTGATGGATGAGCAGGCTACTGTAACTTCAAACTATGCAGTTCTTTCTCCTACATATATGAGGAATCTTGATCTTGGAAACAATGAATATAAGGCGAATACTCCGTATGAGAGAACTGTAATCGATTATCTGTTAGTTAAGCATTCGAGTACAGCTATCAACTCGTTCGTAGCAGATCATGATTCTGTTTCGTTCAAGCTGGGTTATAACGATGAAAATGGCCTTGATCTTGATGAGAAGATTGACGTATTGTACCAGGAATCAGCTTCTTCTTCTGGCCCTCTTTCTGCATTGAAGTCGATGTCAGTTGCTGATGCTCGCAAGAGAGGATTGGATGTAACTTACACACTCGTTCCTTATACATTGGATGCAAGCGTAGCTAACCCTGTTGATGAGACTGCTGCTACTAAGATCCAGATTGAGAATGGTGTTGCTAAGGTTACACCTGCAAGTAAAGAGTCTAAGGATGCTGTAGGACACATGGCACTTGTGCGTGTTGAGATCAAGAATGCAGGTAAATCTGTTGTTATTGGTTATGTTTCTATTTTGGTTGTTCCTTCCGGCTTATACCAGGTTGAAGAAGAGTACTCGCAAGGTCTGTACCTCAATTGTAATTCCATCTACGGTAAAACGGTTACACAAGTGCAGCTACTTCAGGATATGAAGGAAGAGACACAGCTTTCTGATGGAATCCTTAATGATTATTATTTGGAGCAGGGAGGTCGTTATAAAAAGCCAAATGACCCAGATCCATCACCTTTCGGTTCTGTTATGTTGACGAACACCGAACTTCGTTGGGAGTTTACTCTGCAAGAGATCCGAGAAAAATTTTATGACGAGAATGGTAAGTTTAAGGCTCCTGAAGAAGATCTTGTAACCTATGTCAAGATGGTATCTCCCGATCCATTGCTCTATCCTGATGTATGGGTGAAACTGACCATCAAGAAAGAGAACATATTCCATGCAATGGGGACTGTTGATCTTACTTCCGGTAATGCCGGTGCTGGTATCAAACAAGTTTGGTATGCAGCTGGTAGTACGATAGCAGGTTCGGGATTTGCAGAAATTCATGCTAATGTTGAGCAGCCGGGTAATGTAGGTGTTACAGATGATAAGAAGTTCGAGTCTAACTTGTATGCTGCGTTCGTAGGTAATAAGCCTGTTGCAACAATTGCTAACAAGGCTCAATTCCCAAGCTTCACAGACGAATTGGATATCTATTTCGACGTTGCTAAGTATAATAAAGAGTTGGCTACGAAGAAGTGGGAAGGTACTTCTAAGAAAGAATATATCTTGAAGGCATCTCCTGATACGGTATTTGCATCTCTGTCGGAAAATGGTCCTTGGACTCCTGTTGTAGTCTTGAGAGATTCTGCTCAGATTGTTAATGGTACTCCTGTACCCGGTCGTTGGGTTACATTCCAGAACAATGATATTGCTAAAGATCTTTTGAACCGTTATGCTCACAAAGAGAAGGATGAAGATGTTACTAAGGCATTCTATACCTATATGATCTTGCGCGATACAAGAAACTGCTTCCCGCTTGATCTCTCTGGTACAACAACATTCGATGTTCGTTACCTCCGTCCGATCGACGTAGTAAGCTCTGAGGCTAAACCGTTCGAGGATGCTGAATTGGCTGGTGGATCCGAACTCTATATTGCTGACTTGTTCAAGTTCAACGATTGGCGTGACTTCAGCTTCGGCAAGGGTGAGCATGAAGATTGGATCGACTTCTATGGTATTACGGCATTGACACCTACTCTTGATGGTACAATGACCAATATCAATGGCAAGTGGCAGAAGTTGAGCGATGTAACTAACCTAATTTCTTTGACTGAGGAAATTCCGGCAATAAACGTTGCAAATCTTACCGGATCACCTCGCTGGATAGCATTCGCTACAGCTATGGGTAAGATCCGTTACCAGAACAATGGCTTCACCACAGGTGACTTCGATCTCAAGATACCGTTCACGGTTATCCACAACTGGGGTAAGATTGAGAATGTAGAGATTACGGTTCACGTTAAGAAGACCGTAAACAACGCTAAGGGATATTAATATTATTTCTTATGATATCGAGGGGGTGTCAATACATTGGCACCCCTTTTTCAAATTTTAGATTGGCTGATATGAAATTCAAGTCCTTATTATCTCTCTCTTTGCTTGTTTTACTGTTCCTGGGCTGTTCTGACAAGAAAAAAGCGAAGGAAGAAGTGTTGCGCGGAAATGCTATGTTGACCGTTCAGCCTTCGATGGAAGTCAATGCTGTCGATACCAATATGGTGTTAGACTTGTCCAAACAGTTTTTGGAGCATGTGAAGAATCATGATATAGATGGTGCGATGGCTATGTTGTACTATTTGGATAAAGATTCGATCGTTGCACTGCCTCAGAAGCTAGCTAAGGAGCAGAGAGCTGCCTTACAGGCTTTTCCGGTATACGGATATGCAATAGAGAATTTAATTTTTTATAAGGAGACTGATTCACAGGTTAAATATTCTCTATTGATTCAAGATCCAAAGACGGTGAAGAATGCCGGAACAATTTTCGGTTTGATTCGTCCTGTCCGTCGAATGGGTAAGTGGTATTTAACGTTGGCAGATTCGAAAACCGATTCTGCCGAATCAGAAATAGGAAAATAATTATTTATTCTTTTATGAATTACTTTAAATCATTAATTGTCGCTTCGTTTTTAGCTTTAGGCTTGACGGCGGTGGCACAGACAGCAGATCAATCTGCATACGAGTTTAATCGTCACTGGTTTATCAATCTGCAAGGCGGAGCGCAACATACGCTCGGCGAAACTAAGTTTGATAAATTGATTTCTCCGAACGTGCAGTTCGGTCTCGGTTACCAATTCTCTTCTTGGTTTGCAACTCGTTTACAAGCTAATGCTTGGCAGAGCAAGGGAGGTTACAGTGGTGTAACAGAGGTGGGCACGCCTGCTCCTCAAAGCATTACTTACAAGTTCAAGTATGTTGCGCCGGGTTTGGATTTTATGTTCAACCTGTCTAATGCATTCTGCGGTTTCAATCCGCATCGTGTTTTCAACGTAACGGCTTTTGTCGGTGCAGGTGCTAATGTTGCTTTCGACAATGGCGAGGCCAATACTATCGCTTCGTCCTATTCGATGCGTTATAACTGGGAAGGCACTAAGGTGCGTCCTTTTGGCCGAGGCGGTATTGAGCTTGGTTTCCGTTTGAGCGATGCCGTTCGTTTCGTAGTAGAGGCCAATGCCAACATTCTCGACGACCATTACAACTCGAAGAAGGCCGGTAATGCCGACTGGTATTTCAACGGTCTTGCAGGTTTCCGCATCAACTTGGGCAAGACATACACCAAGAAGGTTGTAGAAATGCCCGAACCAACTCCGGTTGTGGAAGCTGTTCCGGTTCAGGAACCGGTTAAGGTCGTAGAGCCTGAACCTGCTCCGGAGCCTGTAAAGGTTGAGCCTTTCCGCCGCGACGTATTCTTCACGATCAACTCTGCCAGAATTTCGGTAAAAGAGAGCGTGAAAATGAAAGAGATGGTCGATTATCTCAAGGCCAACCCTGATGCAAAAGTTGCTGTAACGGGTTATGCCGATGCAGGAACCGGTAACAACATCATTAACGATCGTTTGGCAAGACTTCGTGCCCAGATCGTGGTGAAGACTCTGAAAGAGAAGTATGGTATTGCTGCCAACAGAATCACTTCCGATTCGAAGGGAGCGCGTGTTCAGCCGTTTGCCGAGAACAACAAAAACCGTGTTTCTATTTGTATAGCAGAGTAAATTGAACAATTAAGAAAACGATAAAGGAGCCCCATCTTTCCGACGGGCTCCTTTCTTTGTTTCCACCGGAACGATGAATCGATATTCCATTCTATTTTTTTCTTTGCTTCTTCTGGGCTGTTCGCATGCTCGGAAAGATGTTCACATCACGTCCGTTGCGGGCAAGATCCAGTTAGACGAGTATGCTTTCGATTATAAAACCCTTCAAAAGGGGAAGGCGGCCGAGACTCTGTCGCATGCATTTACTTTTGTCAATGCCGGGCAGCAGCCGTTGGTCATTCAGCGCGTCGATGCCAGTTGCGACTGCATCAGTGTCGAATATCCGAAGCAGCCCATCGCTTCGGGGCACGAAGGAACGATTGTTGTTACCGTCGACCCGAATAAAATGTTCAATGGATATTTTATCCGTCGAGTCGATGTCTATTCCAACGGTTCCTCCTCGCCCGCCACTCTTACGGTAAAAGGAATTGTGGCGCCTTAGTCTGCTCTCAATCTTTTTTTGGTATTCATTTATTAAACATTTCACTACTTTACAAAAAAAACTTCACAACGATGATAAAAGTTATCCATTCAGATCAAGCCCCTGCGGCTGTAGGTCCTTACAGTCAGGCCATCGAAGCCGATGGTTTCGTTTTTGCGTCGGGTCAGCTGCCCATCGATCCTTCGACAGGTCAGTTTGCCGAGGGCGGTATCAAAGCGCAGACGCGCCAGTCGCTTCTCAATGCACAGCATGTGTTGCGTGCTGCCGGTCTCGAGCTTTCTCATGTCATTAAAACAACGGTCTATCTTTCAGACATGAGTCATTTCGGCGCCATGAACGAGGTTTATGCCGAATTCTTTTCCGAGCCTTATCCTGCGCGTTCGGCAATAGCAGTTCGCACCCTTCCGAAGGATGCACTTGTCGAGGTTGAGTGCATTGCCCGACGGTAAAAATTGTCTTTTTCTGACCAAACGGAGGCCGCATCGCAGTAATTGGCGATACAGTTTCCGTTTTTTTATCTCATTGCATCGCGCAATGCGGCAAAAAAAACTATTGCTGTCCGGTAAAATCTCCAAACGTTATACAATTATTGTCTGCAATGCCGATAAACAGCCGTTGCAGACGTATTTTTCGGGAAAATAAGTTCCGCTATGCCTTACCATCATTGATTTTAGCGCCCAGCAATAGTTTTGGCTGAAAATGTAGTGCTACATTTTAGTCTAAAACTTATTTTGACTCCAAATGTAGTACTACATCGGGGCCTAAAATCAATTTTGCACGCAAATGTGATGCTACATTTGCATGCAAAACTCATTTTACCCGTTTTCTTGTGGCAAAGTAAGGACTAAGAGGTGTTTTTACCGAATCACGAGTACTTTTTTATCTATTCCTGTAAAATAGCTTCGGGATTTGCTTAACGAGGAAGATACACAGCCTTGTGTTAGCTTCTTCGAGGCCTTGAACCGTGCAAGTTCGGCGGATGGTTCTCTATTTATTTAGCCTCCATGTTACGCCGTCTTTCGTGTCTTTCACTTCGAATCCGTTTTCGGCCAGGGCATTGCGTATCTCATCGCTCGTAGCCCAGTCTTTTTCGGCTTTCGCCTTAGCTCTAAGCGCCAGCACCATGTCTACTACCTTTCCATAGGCGGTTTCGCGCGCGTTGCTGTCGGTTTTTTCGGCTTTGAGCCCCAGCAGGTCGTAAGCGAAGAGGCGGATGGTGTCGGCGAGTAGTTGCAGATCGTCGGCGCTGATGACGGTTTTGTGGTCGACGAGCGAGTTGATGAGGTGGCAGGCTTCGAAGAGGTGGCTGATGATGGTTGGCGTTTGCAAGTCGTCATTCATGGCGTCGTAGCAGCGTTGGCGAAGCGTGGCGACGAGGCGGTGAACGTTTTCGGCCGACTCTGTGGCGGGTTGAATGCGCTGCAGGTCGGCTATCCCGTTGTTGAGCCGTTCGAGCCCTTTTTGGCTGGCTTTCAGGGCTTCGTTCGAGAAGTCGACCGTGCCGCGATAGTGGGCCGAGAGGATAAAAAAGCGTATGGTCATCGGCGAGTACGCTTGCTCCAGGCTGGGGTGCGTGCCGTTGAAGAACTGTTCGAGCGTGATGAAGTTGCCCAGGCTCTTTCCCATTTTCTGTCCGTTAACGGTTATCATGTTGTTGTGCATCCAGTAGCGCACCATCTGTTCGCCCTGGCTGGCCACGGCTTGTGCTATTTCGCACTCGTGATGGGGGAACATCAGGTCCATGCCGCCGCCGTGTATGTCGAAACGTCGGCCGAGGTACCTGCGCCCCATGGCGGTGCACTCGCAGTGCCAGCCCGGAAATCCCTCGCTCCAGGGACTGGGCCAGCGCATGATGTGTTCGGGCTGGGCTTTTTTCCAGAGAGCGAAGTCGGCCGGGTTGCGTTTTTCGCCCACGCCGTCGAGTTCGCGACTGTTGTTGATCACGTCGTCGAGGTTGCGCCCCGAAAGAATGCCGTAGCGATGGTGCCGATTGTATTTTTCGATGTCGAAGTAGACGGAACCGTTGCTCTGGTAGGCAAAACCGTTGTCGATGATCTGCTTTACCAGTTGTTCTTGCTCGATGATGTGGCCGGTGGCGTGTGGCTCGATGCTGGGTGGCAAAACATTGAGAGCTTGCATGGCTGCATGGTAGCGGTTGGTGTAATGTTGGGCTATTTCCATGGGCTCCAGCTGTTCGAGTCGTGCTTTTTTCTCTATTTTGTCGTCGCCGTCGTCGCTATCGTGTTCCAAGTGCCCTACGTCGGTAATGTTGCGCACGTAGCGAACCTTATAGCCGAGATGGCCGAGGTAACGGAAAAGAAGATCGAAGGTGATGGCGGGCCGTGCGTGTCCTAAATGCGGATCGCCGTAAACCGTGGGGCCGCAGACGTACATTCCCACGTGCGGCGCGTGCAGGGGTTCGAAGAGTTCCTTGCGGCGCGTCAGCGTATTGTAGACGAATAGTTTTTGTTCCATATCCATAGCGTTAAGTTGTCGGTGCAAAGGTACGGTTTTTATTGCGAACCCGCGTAGCAGACAGATAAATAGTGGGCGCCGCGACCGTTATAGCGGAAAATGTGTATCTTTGCCCGAAAGTAGTGAATTCAACACATCAGACATAAAAAATGAAACAGATTATCCGCCATCTTACCGACAATGATGCCTATACGTTCAGTTGTCAGTATTACGTGTTGCAGCAGTATCCGCGTGCCGAGGTAGAGTATACTTTCTTCGACCGCAATCACACGGTCTATCCAGAGGGCTTTGCCCGGATGGTGGAAGACCAGCTGAACATGATGCCGCTCATTGCCATCACACCCGAGGAGATCGACTTCATGAAGCGGAAGATGTACTACCTGCCCGAGTGGTATTTTACATTTCTGCGCGGCTATCGCTTTAATCCCGGCGAGGTACATGTGGCGCAAGACAGCGCCGGCCATCTCGAGATTCTGGTGCGCGGGAAATGGTACTCGACCATCATGTGGGAGATGCCCATTCTTTCGATCGTCTCGGAACTGATGCACGGGTTGCGCGGCGATCTCGACCGGTACGATACGCGGAAAGAGGCCCAACGCGCGGGCGAAAAGACGCGCGAGATTTTGAAAAACGGAATTGTGTTGGGCGACATGGGCACGCGGCGCCGACTCTCGTTCGAGCACCACGACTTGGTGGTGCGCACCATGAAAGAAGTGTATGCGCAGGGCGGTTACGACGACGAGAACGGACACCACGACTGGACCGGTCGCTTTACCGGAACGAGCAACGTTTACCTGGCGATGAAGCACGATATTACGCCCATCGGAACCATGAGCCACCAACTGATCGAGTTCGAAGAAAACGTGAGCGGGGTGTTCGAATGCAACTTCAATGTGATGAAAAAATTCAGCGATGTGTACGATGGCGATAACGGAATCTATCTGTACGATTGCTTTGGCGACAAGGTTTTCTTCAACAATCTGTCCAAGCGCATGGCGATGATGTTTGTCGGGCTGCGTGTCGACAGCGGCGACGAGAAAGAGCAGACCGAAAAAATCATCGCAAAATACAAATCTCTCGGTATCAATCCCACCACCAAGCAGGTGGTTTACAGCAACGGTCTCGATATTAAGAAAGCCATCGAAATACATCGCTACGTAGATGGGCGCGTGCAAGACAGTTACGGCATGGGAACCTTCCTGACGTGCGACGTGGAGAACAGCACGCCCATGAACATCGTCGTGAAACTGACCCGAAGCAGGATTACCGAAAAACGCGAATGGCACGACTGTGTTAAGCTGTCGTGCGACAAAGGAAAAACCGTGGGTAATCCAGAGAAGTGCGCATATCTTCTGAAACAAATTGGCTGACCGACGACGATGAAACAGAAAGAAAAACGCATGCTGACGACCGACTCGGCAATTCGACGACATGCATACGGGCTTCCGCTGGCATTCGTTCTGGGGTTTATTTATCGTGTGGTGATGGGGCTGCAAGGCGTCGATACGGTAGATGTGGGATTCTGCAATACTTTCTATCAGGTCATCTTTCCGCATCCCGATAGCAACAGTTTCAATTTCTTGTATTACTTGACGGGCCTTTTGGGCGGTCTGTGGGAAAGACAGTTGGGACAGTTCGGGTTGGTCGGGTTCCGCATTTTGGAGGCTGCGTGCTTGTCGGCGGCTGTTTACCTGCTGTACAAAACGTTTCGGCATGCTATCCGTCCGCGCATGATGCTGGCGGCCGTGTCGCTCAGTTTTCTGTTCCCCACCATCATTGTTACTTTCCATTACGACACGCTGTCGTATCTGCTCATAGCCGCATCGGCCTATGCCTACGGTCGGGCGATGCGTACTGCGAAACGTCAATGGCTGTTGGCGGCCGGGGTGATGATTGGTCTTTCGTTTTTTGCGCGCATTGTCAACCTGACGCTGATGGCACTGGCGCTGGTTCCGTTGATCGGGCTCGGTAGGGGGAAGGGGCCGAGGTTCGATGTGCGGTCAGCTATCTGGTTTCTCTCAGGAATTGTCGCAGCCGCCCTTCTGATGCTTTGTCTGATGCTTGTCTTGCACCAGATGCCTTATTATCTGCAGGCACTCGACATGGCATTCGGAACTTTGGCCGACAACCAAGCGACGCACTCGCAGGGCAATTTGTTTTTTAAGTATTTCAAGGGTGTCATCAACGTGGCGTTGCTCATGGTTGCTGTGGCCGCGTTAGCGTGGGGTTACGATCGATGGAGCGGGATTGAGAAAAGACGGCACCTCGTTGTTACGATCGTGTTGGGCGTAGTCTTTTTGGTTACGACTTACACCAGTTTGCCTTACACCATGGCGCTGAGTCTGTCGCTCGTTCTGTGCTTCGGACTCTTTCGTCGGATCAGCGATGGCGTCGTTCGTGCTACCGTTGTCTATCTTCTGATGGCAGCATTGCTGTTTCCCTTCGGCAGCGATATCGGCATCGCCGGCGTGTATAATTGGTGTGCCGGATTAACCATTTTTCCTGCCGTGTACTGCGCTCAGCAGCTCGGCCGAAAATGGTGTGGGCCATTGGTGTGGGCCTATACGAGCATTGCCTTGTGCGCTGTTCTGAAGCTTGGCCTGAAAGCTTACGGATCGTCTACGCCCCGATATCGCGATACGGTTTTGGTGCAGAAAGGACGGTTGAATGTTTGGGTAGATCCCGCTTCGGCCATCAGGTACCAAGACGTTATCGGCGCTATCGTCGATCATCGCGGCGACAACCGTTTGCTATTGCTGCTGAACCAGAAGTCTGAAATTTATTATGCCACTGGCATGCTACCGTTTTTGGGCCATACGCAAACCGTGATCTACATCGGCCGTCGACTCGACGAGCGGCTTGACGAGCGGAAAGCACACTTTGGGCGAACTCCGCTGGTTGTATATATAAAAGGAATAGAAGAGATGCGAGAAACGGCCGAAGTGTGCACCGTGGTTTTCGAGTGGATGAAGCGAAACCGATATGTTATTGCCTACGAAGATCGTTATTGCACGGTTTATCGTAGTGCCGACGAGTAATAATGGCCATTATAGGCCGTACGTTTCAAGAATAACCAATCGCCTTCACCCCGCTTTTTCTAAAATTGTCGAAATGAATACAGATAACCGAATAGCTGTTGTTATCAACACGTATAACGCCGAGAAGCATTTACAAGAAGTGTTGCAGTCTGTGAGCGGCTTCGACGAGATCGTTGTGTGCGATATGCAGAGCACTGACCGTACCGTAGTGATTGCGAAAGCCGCGGGATGCCGTGTCGTGACATTTCCGAAAGGCGACCACGTATGCGCCGAGCCGGCCCGTACCTTCGCTATACAGAGCGCAACATGCAAATGGGTGCTGGTTGTTGATGCCGACGAACTGGTCACGCCAGCCCTCCGTTCGTACCTTTATCGGCAGATCAGCCGACCCGACTGTCCGCAGGGCCTTTACCTGCCCCGCCGAAACCGCACCATGAACGTGCTCGATCGAGGTCGCTTGCACGACTACCAACTGCGCTTCTTCGTTCGCGAGGGCACCGTCTGGCCACCCTATGTACATACCTTTCCGCAGGTAAACGGGCGTACGGAAAAGTTGAAAGGACGTGCCGACGTTGCGCTTATACATCTGGACGAGAACTATCTGACCGAAAGAGTAGAAAAGACCAATCGATATACTGATGGCGAACTGAGCAAAAAAGCCGGCAAACGCTATGGCGTCGGTGCACTGCTGTGGCGCCCTGCCTGGAGGTTTTTCAAGTCGTATGTGCTCGACAGAGGCTTCGCCAACGGTTTGCCCGGCTTTATTTCGAGTGTTATTGATGGCTTTTACCAGTTTTTGTGGGTTGCAAAGCTATTAGAAAAGAAGCGCTATAAAAAATAAACGCATCGGTTCGAGACCGATACTCTCGCAAAGAAGTTT
>CAUQAO010000022.1:0-22521 GCA_963515815.1 uncultured Prevotella sp. | reverse complement strand
AAAAAGTAATAGAAAACATTTGTATCACACTTTTATTTTTGGCCCCGACGGTTCTCACGCAGAACTGCCGGGGCTTTTTCTGAAGTGCCAGGCGTACGCCAGCACCACGGCATAGCCGAACAAGGGTATGCAGAACGGGATAACGGGGCCTACCGTGTCGGCCAGATAGCCCATGAGCAGGAAGCCGCATCCGCCGATGGGCGTCATCATGAGCAGCGACGACGCACTTTTTGTGAGATTCGACAGTCCGATGAGCGATAACGAGAAAATGGTGGGAAACATGATGGCCTCGAACAGGTAGTTGGCCAGCAGTGCTACCAACGATAGGCGACCGCTGTCGAGTAAGATAAGCAGCATGCAGGCCGTGCTTCCGACGGCACAAAAAAGCAGCATGCGTTCGGGCCTGATTCGTCGCATGATCCAGCTGCCGATAAATCGCCCGACCATAAAGAAGGCCAAGGCCCCCGTGAGCAGTATCGAGGCCAGGTTATCGGTCATCCAACCCTTGGCGGTAACGAAATTGATGAGGTAACTGTTGATAGAGATCTCGGCTATCTCGTAGGCCAGGAGCGCCAACAGTCCGAAAACGAACAGCGGGCGGTGCAGCAGCTGGGCGTAACTGCTTTTGCTCGTGTCGGCCTTTGTTTCAGTCACGGGATGAATTTCGGGCAGGTCGACGCGAATGAAGATAAGCGCAATGATCAGCACCACTCCGCCGAGCAGGGTGTAAGGAATGGCTACGTTGCCGCCGCGCTCGGTACCGTTGAAGAGAAACTGACCTACGGCCAGCGTGGCAAAGAGGCTTCCCAAACCGTTGAACGACTGCGACAGATTGAGCCGACTGGTCGACGTATCGCTCGGCCCGAGCACCGTGACGTAAGGGTTGGCGGCCGTCTCTAAGAAAGCCAGTCCGCATCCGATGACGAACAATGCTGCCAGAAAAGGCCAGAAGCCGCCGAGATTGGCGCCGGGTATGAACAGCAAGGCCCCCGCGCCGAAAAGCAGCAGGCCGAACACTACACCGCGGCGGTATCCGTGCCTGTTGATGAAAATTCCGGCCGGAATGGCCATCAAAAAGTAGCCGAGATAGGTGGTTACCTGTATCAAGGCCGACTGTGTGAGCGATATGCTCATGACGTTCTGCAGATGTTTGTTGAGAACATCGAGAATGGCTCTGGCAAAGCCCCACAAGAAGAACAAAGAGGTGATGAGCAGGAAGGGGAACCGGTAACGTGGTTCGGTTAGCTGGGCGCGAAATGTCTTTTTCATGTCTAATTTGATTTTTGAACGCTGGTAATACGGTTTACTCGCTGCAAATATAGTAAAATAAGCAAGGGGGTACAAAAAATGGGCGGAAAAACGCCCTGTCACATGGCCCGATGGGCCGGGGCAGGCGCATGTGCATCAGGCCTGGCACAACAGTTCTTTGAGCAGGAACGTGGCGTTTTGGTTGCGTGCCACGCCGGGCGTCAGCCGATATGAGTAGGTAACATGGTTTCCGAGTTCAATTTCGAAACAATAGTTGTGAAATCTTTCGTTTTCGATTTTCGACAGCTCCAGATCGTGTGTGGCAATGATGCCCGTTACGGGTAACGCAGCCATCGACTGGAGGAAGAGTCGCGATCCGTTGAGTTTGTCGAGCGAATTGGTTCCTTTGAGTATTTCGTCGAGAATAATGAGCGTCGGTGAGTTGTTTTTGCTGTATTCTATGAGCTGTTTCAGGCGCAACAGCTCGGCGTTGAAGTACGAAATGCCGTGCGCCAGATCGTCTGTGGTTCGCATGCTGCTAAACAATCCGAATGCCGAAACTCTGAGCGATTGGGCAAACACCGGCAAGCCGTTCATGGCCAGCAAATAGTTGACGCCGATGGCCCGCAGGAAGGTACTTTTGCCGGCCATGTTTGCGCCGGTTACGATGTAGTAATGGCGGTCGGCCAAAGTGATGTCGTTGGGCACGGCTTCGGCTCCCAGAAAGGGATGATACAGTCCGCGGGCTTCGTAGATAACCGATGCGCTGCGCACTACTTCGGCTCTGACGGCCTGCGGTTCGTTATAACGGAATGTGCCCATGCTGACCAGCGCATCTATGCGGCCGACGGCTTCGATCCATTCGGGTATGCGGTCGGTGTACCGACTTTGCCAGCGCAGGAAACGCCGCACCAAGAAAAAATCGCTCAGAAACAGCGCGTCCATCAAGAACAATCCCAACACGTTGGCGCGGCGATCGAGGGCGTTGAGCAGGTCGTTCAGTTGGTCGAAAGATGTTATCGATTGGTTCAGCAGCTGTGCCAGCGAACGGTTCTCAGGTGTTCGGAATGTTGTTTGTCCTACCCACCGAATCAGTGCGGCATACGTTCTGAACTGCGCATGCAATTGGTCGACGGCCTTGGCAATGACGCGGCACGGGCCCGAACAGACGAAGAATACTGCGAAGAATTGCAGCACGGCCCACGCAATGGGCAGGTTCGCGCTGACGACGCCCGCCACGGTACCCGCGATGGCAACGAAAAGTCCACCGACGAGCAACCATGCTGCGGCGAAAACGAGTCGGTTGCCGGCAAAGGCGGGTATCTTGAGCATTTTCACTGCTTGCAAGGCATGCAGAATGGCCGTAGAATCAATTTTTCGGTCGTATTCGAAAGCCATGAAACGCGCTCGCCATGTTTCCATCTCTGCCAATTCGTCGATGGCGTCGGCGCATGAAGATGTATCGGCTACGGTAGCTAGCCGGGCAGCCAGCTGATCGCTTCCGCCGGTCGTTACCGTGCGATTGATTCGCTGGAAAAGCGAATCGCGGCCGAAAACATCAAGGTCGAATGTAAACGGATGATGCGGGTCGGCATAGCGCGCGCCGGAATCGAAACACGAAAAGTCGGCCTGATGATAAGACCATTCGTGCAGATAAACGTTGCGCAGCGCTGACAGGTCGTGAATATGCTCGTCGTTCAGTACGTCAAGACGTCGTATCGCGCTGTATAATACCAGCGAAAGCAGCGAAAGGACGATGAGAACAGTTCCCCAATCGACCACGGTATAAAGAACAAGAAAACCGATGAAGAGCAAGAAAGCCGTTATCTCGCCGGCGATGAAGCGCCTGCTTCTTTGCTTCAATCCAGCGATCTCGGTGGCCAATCGGCTCGCCTGATGCTCATAATATTTTTCTAACGCTGTCATAAAATCTTTTTCTTTTAGCAGTTTCTGAAATTCTCCATTTTCCGCGTTTCGCTCTTCGGCGACGACCGAAATAACTCCATTTTAGCGTTTTTAGTCGTCCTCGACATCGGGGAAACAAAACGAAGAATATCGAGACTTCTGAGTGCCTCGATATTCTTTTATGAAATGAAAAGCGAAGGGTTACTTTACCAATACTTTCTCGGTTTTCGCGCCTTTCTTCACCAGGTAAAGGCCTTTGCCCAGCCCGCGTGTTGTCTGTCCGACGTACTGCCCGCTGATATTATAAACGGCAGACTTGTCGTTGTTCGGCGCATCGATGGATGGGATGGCATCGACCGTATTCAACGCGTGGTAAGAAACGGTTGTGGTTTTATCGTTGTTGATGACCGTGCTCAATGTCGTTCCATTGTCGGCCAGCGAAGCGTAGGCGGTATCGTCGCCACGCAGCATGTAGCCGCTGGCCGAAATGTTGTAGTTGAGTCGCGCCGTAATGGTATTGTTGCCGGTGTTGTAAGCGTAACCTGCCAAAAGCACCTTGCCGTTATTGACAACGATATCGGCAATGCCCTCAGCGTTATGGTTCAGATCGCCCTCGTCGTAACGATCGTTGGCCGACCAGTAAAGGCTGAAATCGGAAATGTTGAGCGCCGTGACGAAAATGGTTGTTGCACCGAGCGGATCTATGTTTGTTTGGAACGGGTTATATCTGTCGGAAATGCCTGCGAGGTACAATCTGTTGGCGTCGGCTACGAGATAAGGAACGCTGTACATCGGCGCCTCGCGGTCGTCTTTGTGCGAGTGGAAGACCTTGGTTCGCGCTCCCGACGGACCGATCGCTGCAACGGCGTAGGCATATTCTCTTCCCTCGCTGTCGACAGTCGTTGTGATGTCTTGTGCTCCGTTAGGTGTGATGAACGTCAGCTTACCGTGGCCCACAAAGGCTACATAAACAATGTTTCCGGCAGCCGTAAAACTGATGTCGGAGGGCGCATAGGTAAGATCTTCGAGCCGGGCGTCCTTGGCTCCGACGTTCGCTACCGACGTTGCATCGGTCAGATCGGCTGCATCGAACGACATGATGCCGGCGCTGTGGTTGTCGACGTACATGAAGCCCCAGGCAAAGTTGTATCGCCCTTTCCAGGCAACCTGATCGATGTTGACATTGCCGTCGTGCATGACCGAGATGTAGACTTTGCCGCTCGATACGCGAATCTGCTTGGGCGTAATCCATGCCATGTCGTCGAGGTACATTCCCGAGTCGGTGATCTCTGAATCGGTCTCTGCAAGAATGGTTCTTACGGCTTTTAAATTGCCGTTCGGGTCGTACTTGGCTATAAAAGCGGCGCGCCTGTCGCGGGTGTATTCGCCGAGCACTTTCATTCCGCCTACGGTTTGTTCGGCTCCGTCTTTCGAACCGAATACCACCTCGTCGGCCAGCGAACCGAGTACATAGACGTTGCCGTCTACATCGACCGTGATGTCGCTGATCACCGCACTGCCGTACAGTCGAATAGCCCAGGCGCCGGTACCGTTGGCCGTATACTTGGCGATGTAGGCCGAAGTGAGTTCGTCGTCGTTGGGCAATACGGTCGAACCGACCGTTATTTCCTGATTATAAGTACCGGTGGAGTACACGCTCCCGTCGGGCGCTACGGCGGTGTGGGTGCCCATCAGTCTGCCGTTTACATTGACCGGGGTGAGCGACTGTTGCCATATCGGCGTGGAGTTGTAAATCTGTGCCTGGGCCGTAAAGCCGGCAAAGATGGCAAGTGCCATGAGTATAATTCTCTTCATAAGCATAAATATTAAATGAATACTATCGTAACAATCTATCTATTCAATTTATTGGCCATACTTCCAGCTCGGGATTCGCCGCTACGGCTGCCGCCGGGAATTTCAAAGTATAGCGCGTGTCATGTTCGTTCAGTGTAAAAGTCTCGCTGCGATAAGTCTTGGTGATTGCGGGCTGTGTAGTTCTGCGCAAGTCGTCCCAGCGAAAACCTTCGAAAGCAAGCTCGCGAAAACGCTCATTATAGATCTCTGCGAGCAGCGTAGGCTGATCCATAGCCGCTACTTCGGCAGCGTACTGCGTGTAAGAACGCTCATTGTAGCGTTTCTTCATCAACGTTGTGAGATAAGTTTTGGCTAAATCGAGTTGCTGGAGCCGGGTAGCCGCTTCGGCCGCAATGAGGTATGCCTCGGCGCTACGAAAAGAACAACTGTACTCGTTGCTGCCGCCTTTTATCAGCTCGCTGACGCTGGCGGTTACGCGTCTGTAGTACTTTGTTCTGCGTAAGTCTCCGCTCTTGTACATGTTCAGCAAGGTTGCCGAAGGATTTCCGATGAGCTTATAACCGTAGGTCATGACTTGTTCGAGCGCAACGATCGATTCCACCGACTTATAATGATTGGGCAAAATGGCATCGGCTGCCGTGAGATCTTGCAGCTCGCCATGGCTCTTGATTACTTCTTGGGCTGCCGATAAAGCCGTATTCCAATCGCCTTTATACAGGCTGACGCGCGCCTTGAGCGCCTGCGCAGAGATAACATTGAAGCGATAGGTTTCGCCTTCTTTCCACTGCTGAACATTAAGAAATTGAGCGGCTTGATCGATGTCGGCCAGGATCTGATCGTAGACCGCCTTTAAACTGCTGCAATGCGGTACCTTATTGACGTCGGCAGCTAACTGAATGGGGATTCCCCTCGCAGTTTCGGGCTGACTGTACATGTAAGGTTCGGCAAACATATTAACTAATAAAAAATGGCAATAGGCCCTCAACATATAGGCTTCTCCGACCATTTGATTGATCACTTCACGAGAAGCGTCGGTAATTTTTGTCTGATGTTCGATGAGGTAGTTGGCTATATAGATGATGTGCCAATAACGTCGCCAATCGGGAGTAGTTGTAGAGGCAGACGGAGTCTCATCGTTCCAACGCCAGATATCAAAATAAGAGTTATAGTCTTCGGGCTTCGTTATAGACGGACTCAGGGTCATTTCGTCGCTGCGCAACGTCATCAATCCACGATTCTCCGGGAAGTTTTTATATTCGTAGGTAAGCAATGCGCGGTATTCTTCGCCTGTTTTGGCTATTACTTTACCCGTAGGCGTAATGTCTAAGAAGTTATCACAACCAGCCAATACGACCGACAAGAATATGGAGAAGTATAATATTTGAAATTTTCTCATAACTGTTTCTACTTAAAAATTCATGTTCAAACCGAAGATAAAGCTTTTAGCAATAGGCTGGGCAAATGGATTCCCCATTGTTTCTGGATCAAGATAGTTGTGATAATTGCTTGCGATGACAAACAAATTACGTGTTTCTAATGAAATGGAAGCACCCGAAATACCCATCTTACTGAACCAGGTCTTGGGCAATTTGTAACCTAACCGAAGACTCTGCAAACGCATATAGCTATTGTTGCGAACCCAAGTATCAAGCATACTGTACAGAGAATATTCTGAATACTGTGTATACTCGGAAACACGCTTGCTGTTATTCATGAGACGAGGAAAGAGTGTCTGTGTATTCGTTTCCGTCCAACGTTGCTAAATGTCACGATTGGTGTTAAGTCCACGATCATAGTTCGTGGGTGAATAGGTAGGTTGAACGCGCACCTTCATGCCCAGGTTGAAAATGAAGTTAATGCCTAACTGCCAGTCTTTATATTCGAAGTGGTTGATGAAACCGCCGGCAACTTTCGGATCAGTTGTTCCCATATAAGTATAAAGACTGCGTTGCTGAGCTGCAGGCAGGCTACTGGCACCGAAACGATTGAGCTTCAAAAACTCTTCGGCATTAACGGCTTTACCTTCTGCATCAATAAATAAAGGATAACCTTCGGCGTCAAGACCGGCCGTCTTATAAGCAAATATAGCGCCTACCGGATAGCCTTGCCGACTCGGGATGGTTGAGTTCTCGGCAACAGACTCATTTAAAATTTTATTCGTATTAAAGCCGAGATTCAAGTTCGTTGTCCATTTAAAATTCTTGGTACTGATATTCTTCGATCCCAATGCGATTTCCCAGCCGTGATTTTCCATACTGGCCCAGTTGATGGTTGTCGAAGAGAAGCCAGTCTCTAAGGGTAACATCCGCATTCCGATCAAATCGGAACTACGCCGATAGTAATAGTCTATTGACAGCGACAATACATGATTGAAAAACGCAGCATCTAATCCGAGGTTTACGTTCTTCGTCTTCTCCCACCTCAGATCGGGGTTAGGTGCTGTTTCTGCAGAGATAACTGTTTCGACATGATTGGGAAGAATCGTCGTCTTGTCAAATGTACCGAGCAAATAAGGCGAAGTATTCTTGTCGATATTGCCTTGGATGCCATAAGAGGCACGTACCGAAAGGTTATTCAGCCACTTTACGCTTTTCATGACGTTTTCTTCATGTATACGCCATAATCCACTGACAGAATAAAGCGGAAGGAAACGGTATTTCTTGGCGACGCCAAAAACATCTGAGCCGTCGAAACGTACGCTTCCGCCTAAAGTATAACGGTGGAGCAAGGTATAAGAGCCGGTGGCAAACCACGATACATAGGCATTCTCAACATGGGTTTCGCGATGAAGCGGATAACTCTGGGCCATATTTTCATTTGGAAATACCACTGGCTGGCTTGTTAACGTACGGGCATCGTAACCGTAGGCGGCCGAATAGAGCGACGAAGCATCGATATGACGCACTTCGGTACCGCCCATCAGCTCGACATCCTGTATTTCATGAAAGCGTTGAGAATACTCCAACATTGCTTTCCAGGTCCATTGAAAACTGTGATACTCGGTCATCTTATGGCTACCCCCATTGGGAAAGATTGTACGCTGACCGTCAGGATAAGCATAGGTAGCATTCAATTTCTCTTTTCGCATTGCAAAGCTATTCTCTCCTGCGTACTTTTCAAGTGAGTAAGAATCGTATTGCATACCGAATTGTGATGTAAGTTTCAGATATTGATTGAAGCGCAATTCACCGTCAAAGATAGCCATTAGCGAACGATCTTTGCGTTGGTTAGACGTATTGGCGCGCTCTTCGAAGATGTTAAAGTTGAGTGACGAGTCTTCTTTACCTTGCACATTTATATCATAATTGTAATTTCCGTTTGTATCGTACGGCTGGAAATAGGGATTGGCCAATCGCGAATAGTATACCGGATTGGTAAATCCGTTGGTATCGGTTAGGTAGCCATTCTGTTTTCTTTGATTGGCATACACCGATACACCCAGTTTCAATTGTCTGTTGATACGGTAATCTGTCTTTAGTGTCAGATTGAAACGGTTGTTTTCTACCCCTCTAACCGTACCTTTTTCATCATAATAGCCTATAGACGAATAGTAATTCGAGCGATCGCTTCCACCCGAAATACTGGCATTATACTCTTGATTCATTGCGCTACGGAACAAAATATCGTTCCAATCGGTATTGATACTACGCAATGCATTGATTTGAGACTGAGCTGTCGAAGACAGTGCATTCCAGCCAGCGTTTTTATATGCTTCCGTTTCGCCCAGCGTAGATAGGATTTTTGAGACCTCGCCTTTCTGACTGCGGTAGGTATAATCCGAATTTAATAGCGCCAACTCCAAATCGACCTTTCCATTAGCGTCAAGCAAGTTGAGTCTATCGATATCTACCCGCGGATTGTATGTATATTTAGCCGAGAAGTTAATAACCGGCTTACCCTCTTTTCCTCTTTTCGTTGTAATGACAATAACGCCGTTCGCTGCTCTCGCGCCATAAATAGCAGTTGCAGCAGCATCTTTCAATACAGTTATATTATCGATATCAGCGGGATTGATACCGGCAATCGAAGTTTGGTACATATCGTCGATATCGTTCAGATCATCTATTGCGGGAATATCCGTACCCTCCAATGGTATTCCGTCAAATACCCAAAGCGGTTCTTGTGTACCATTGATAGAAGCTGTACCGCGTATTCGGATCTTGATCGGTGCTCCCGGCGCCCCCGAATTACTGACAGCGGCTAAACCGGCTATCTGTCCGGCTAAAGCCTGGTCTACGTTTTTAACTGCTCCGACAGCCTCTTCAGAGATATTCAAGGTCGTTACTGCTGCGGTTAATTTACGCCGATCGATGCGCTGATAACCTGTTACCACAACTTCGTTGATAGAATGTGCATCGGGTTTCAGCACAATTTGGTATTCGTTTACACCATCCTTTAGCGCTATAGTCTGAGTCTCATAGCCGATATAACTCACGATGATAGTTTTTGTATCGGAATCGATCGGTAGCGAGAATCTCCCATTGTAGTCGGTGATGGTACCGGTCGAAATCTTTCCGCTTCCTCGTCCTACCGTAGCTCCTATCAGTGGCTCGTCTTTCAGGTCACCGTCTAGTACGGTTCCGGTAATTACTCTTTGCTGGGCCGATAGCTGCAGATATGCTGACAGCAAGGCAACAAAATATAATATTCTTTTCATCATCATTCTTCGATTATTGTGCTATTTAGTTAATCCCAAAGCCGTCTGAATACGAAGAATCACATCTTCGTAGTGCAGGCGCGTAGCTGTAGAAGATTCGCCGATACGGCTTTTCAATAATTTCATGGCACGTATCATTTCGCCGCGTTTCAGACTCAGCGCATCGCTATTTCGGCTCACTTGTCCACTTGTCATTTGTATTTTTCGGGAGGCAGAACTGAGATGCTGGTCCGGTTCGCATCCTAATTTCATTCTCGGCTGATTTAACAGACAGTGCTCATACAGTTTCTTATTGATTTTTACACTTTCACTCTCGGCCGCAGCCGTAATCAAAGCGTCTATAAAACTTTTCTGCAGATTACGCTCTATCAAGTCGGGTGATTTTCCGGAAAGGGTCGACTTAAAGATATGCCGATGCAACATATCCATAAATTCTACGGGCGTGAAAGCTTTTTTCCCGTTTTCGTATTCGTTCTCGTACATTCGAATTATACGGTCGTTGTCTAACAAATCCCACAAAACGTAGTTTTGCTGATTCTTCAACATGTAGTTGGGTTGCTGCTCCTCTACGCCCAACGGCGTGGTACGATGCAGGTAGGTAAGCTTTGAAAGAGGCGTATCGAAGAGCCACTTCGGATTGCACAGCACCTCGTTCAATAAAAATAGCAGAGCTTCTTTCTGGCGCTCTTTTTCTACAAAGCCGAATGATTGCCGCCCATCTCCTACGGTCAAATTCTCCAGATACATTCCGCCGATATTGGCCATAACGTGGTACAGGTACAGGGTCCATTGGTAAATCACAGCCGAATAAAGGTTAGCTGCCTCGTCGTAATTCTGCCCCGGCTCGCCGGTTGTTGTCCATTTTACGATATCAGGCACGATTCTTTTTAGATTAGCGATACCGTATCGGGCCGATTTCATAGGTTCGTCGCCCAGATCTTCGCTTAAAGCTCGCGGATCGATAGCCGTTCTTTGCGGTTGCGCTTCACTGTATTTGTACAACCGATCTGTATGGCGAGCGAGAAAGTTATTTAGCTCTTTTTTCGTGTTGGTACCGTGAGGATACCAGCGATAAGCCCATTCGATGGCCATTAAATCGTACGGTCCGATATGCGGCGACATCACTTTTACGCTATCGCCCGGCTGTGCTACGTAATTGAACCGTGCATAATCCATGATCGATGCCGACGTTCCGCCCATACGCTGCATGAAGGATGCCGAACGAAGCGAATCGGTAGGGTAAGCATTCGAGGCGATCATGTTATGGCGGAGTCCTAAAGAATGTCCTATCTCATGGCAGGCTACGAATCTCACGGCATCGCCGATCAACTTGTCGGGCATGTGCAAAGACCGTGCATCGGCATTTTGCGCACCGGTCTGAACCATGATCCATTCGCGGATAAGCGACCGAACGTTGTGCCACCAGATGATATCAGCCTCTAATATTTCGCCTGTACGCGGGTCGATAACCGACGGGCCCATTGCATTAGCCTTGGCCGACGCGGCATAAGTGAGCACCGAATAGCCCATGTCGTCGCCTACGCGCGCAAGGCTGTCTGTCAGTTCGTACACCCTGACAACATTCTTAAAGCCGGCTTTCTCGAAAGCCCGGTTCCAGTCTGTCATTCCCTTTTCGATATAAGGACGAAGATACTTCGGAACAGCTTGATCGATATAAAACACGATGGGTTTGATCGGCTCAACCAATTCGCCGCGCATGTAAGCTGCGGTATCGGTCGGTACCAAACGCCAGCGGGTAATGTAATGTCTGTCTTCTATTTTTTCCTGTCGGTCGGCGAAACGCAGTTTAGAGGTCGTAAAGAATCCCACGCGCGCATCTTCTTCGCGCCCTTCCATCGGGATCTCGGGCAGGAGCGATAACGACGAACTGACAACCACCGTAACGTTTACCTTGCTGTTGCCTTCGTGAACTACTGTGGTCAGTTCGGACGTGGCCGTGACGTTGTTTTCGAAGGATTTTACCGACAGGACTTTCGACAGATCGGGTACTGCGTTCGTTCCCAAATTAATTTGTTTGAACACATCGTTCAGGCAATTCTCCCGACCGTTATACAGGTCGTTTACCTTTACTATTACGGTCGACGAATCGGGTGCAACTTCGGCAATTTTCAGGCTCGCAATCACCGGATCGATATAATTATCCCGTACCGACACCGCCATCTGCGCATCCTGCGGCACCTCCGGCGTATTGCGTTGCTGGCGAATCACGACGCGCTTCTGTTTTCGGTCCCACTCGAACCGAACCGTTTGATTTTCGTAATTGATTCCCTTGTTTACCCCCGATTCGTTCAATTCCGACGGAACCTGCTGCAAACGGTTCACCACAAGAAATGCGCGCCCCATCAGCCGGGCCGGTATCTCGTAATAAATGGTGTCGCCCCGCCGAATAACGTTGAACACACCCTGCATTTCTACCGAGTCGCGCCCCGTGAGCCGTTTATAAGCAGAAACCGGTTTTGCCTCTACCTTCTTTTTCTTGCCGAAAGGCCACAGCCGACCGCGAGCATCCATCTCGACGGAACCGACGGTAAAGAGATAGCCGAGGCCGAGAATCAACAATAAACACTTAATGGTAGGGCGTGAGAAATTTGGAATCATCTTGATTATTTTAGTAACGAAAATTGCAGTTCATAATTAGTTGTCCTGTCAGCAATCACTTGCTGACCGCCCGATCGGCGAAAAATCATTCATTATGTTTGCAAAATTAAATTTTTTGCTTCATAATGCCAAGAAACCATTAGATGAAATGCCCTGTTTTTAACCATTTATCACAAACAAGTGATGTTTCGGTTCTCATCTGCCTGGCAAGTTGCAGCCGACAGCAGCAAACCGGCAATGTGCATCTATAAAACGGCCCCGAATCGTAGGGAAAAGCTTTTCTCACGTGTTACTTTGCGACAAAGTAAGCCAAAAACTTTTTTTTCTCGTTTCCGTGCGATTCAGAACTAAAAAAGAGGCATCTCCGTGTGGAAAATGCCTCTTTTTAGTTGGGATACTCGGACTCGAACCAAGAATGACAGGACCAGAATCTGTAGTGTTACCATTACACCATATCCCACTGTTGCGCTATAGGATAAACGCTTGATTACGCTTGCAAAATTAATTGTTTCTTTTTGATGCGCCAATATTTTCGAGCGTTTTTTTCTGAGAAATCAAATTAAGACCTCATTTTTTTAGCGTTTCTTGTTATTTAAAACTACCTTTGCAACCTATTATTTTACATTATATTCAACATTATTTTTACTGAATGGAACAATCGCGCCTATTGGTTCAGACCATCACAAAAGGGATACAAGAAAAGAAGGGACAGGATATCGTCATTGCCGATTTAAGTAATATAGAAGGAGCTATAGCCGATTATTTTATTATTTGTCAGGGCAACTCGCCCACGCAGGTCGAAGCCATTGCTGAGTCGATAGGCGAAACCGTTCGTAAAGAGATGGAAGAAAAGCCGGCGCATGTTATCGGTTTGGGATTGAACCAGTGGGTTGCCATCGATTATACCAATGTAATTGTTCATGTGTTTTTGCCTGAGACCAGAGCGTTTTACGATTTGGAAAATCTGTGGGAAGATGCCAAACTGACAAAGATTCCGAATCTCGATTAGATTGGCATAAGATTTGAGCCTTTGCTTAACATGTTTTTAATTGATCAGTATGGAGAATAATAGCCCTTTTAATAACAACCGAGACAACCATCCCAAGATGCCCAAGTTTAATATGAATTGGATTTACGGCATCGTAGTCATTATTTTGGCCGTGTTGTTTTTCAATGGCGGCGGCAAGGCTTTTACCCCTGCCGGCGTCAGCCAGAAAGCCACTTACACCAAGTTCAAAGAATATGTAGCGAAAGGTTATGCCAAAAACGTAGTCGTGAATAAAGAGAAAAGCATGCTGAAAATGTATGTGAAGGTAGATCATGTGCGCGATGTTTTTCAATTGGCAGCCAAACAAACGGGGAAAAATCCATACGTAGAGGTTGAATTCGGTTCGGTCGACGAGCTGGAGCGTTATCTTACCGAGGAACAAAAGGCGGGACGGATTGTCGATTTTAGTTACGAGAACGAGAAAGGCAGCGATCTGATCAATATCCTTCTCAATCTTTCGTTCCCGCTGTTTCTGATCGTGATGTGGCTCGTCTTCATGCGCAGAATGGGCGGCGGATCGCCCGGCGGCGGTGGAGGCGTTTTCAGCGTGGGCAAGAGCAAGGCCAAAATGTACGAAAAGGGCAACGATCTGGGCATTTCGTTCAAAGACGTGGCGGGGCAGGCCGGTGCCAAGCAAGAGGTACAAGAGATTGTCGACTTCTTGAAAAATCCGCAGAAATATACCGAACTGGGCGGAAAAATACCAAAAGGGGCGCTGCTCGTCGGGCCTCCGGGAACCGGAAAAACCTTACTGGCCAAAGCCGTTGCCGGCGAGGCCGGGGTACCTTTCTTTTCGATGAGCGGATCAGACTTTGTCGAAATGTTTGTCGGCGTCGGCGCCAGCCGCGTACGCGATTTATTCCGCCAGGCCAAAGAAAAGTCGCCCTGCATTATCTTCATCGACGAGATCGATGCTGTGGGCCGCGCGCGAAGCAAGAACCCCGCCATGGGCGGCAACGACGAACGCGAGAATACCCTCAACGCATTGCTCACCGAGATGGACGGTTTCGGAACCAATAGCGGCGTCATCATTCTCGCTGCTACCAACCGCGCCGACATGCTCGACAGCGCCCTGCTGCGGGCCGGACGATTCGACCGGCAGATCAATGTAGACCTGCCCGACCTGCCCGAACGAAAAGAAATCTTTCTCGTTCACCTGCGCAAGGTGAAAGTGGACAAAGATCTGGACATCGATTTCCTCGCGCGCCAGACCCCCGGATTCTCGGGCGCCGATATCGCCAACGTTTGCAACGAAGCCGCCCTGATTGCCGCCCGACATAACAAAAAGTTGGTAGCCAAGCAAGATTTCCTCGATGCCGTAGACCGTATCATCGGCGGATTGGAAAAGAAAACAAAGATTATGACCGCCGCTGAGAAGCGAACCATCGCCCTGCACGAAGCCGGCCACGCCACCGTGTCGTGGTTCTGCGAGCATGCCAATCCGCTGGTAAAAGTATCGATCGTGCCGCGCGGAAGAGCACTTGGCGCCGCCTGGTATCTGCCCGAAGAGCGGCAGATCACCACCAAAGAGCAGATGCTTGACGAAATGTGCGCCCTTTTGGGCGGACGCGCAGCCGAAGAACTCTGCACCGGCCACATCTCTACCGGCGCCATGAACGATCTCGAGCGTGCCACTAAGAGCGCTTACGGTATGATAGCCTACGCCGGCATGAGCGACAAGCTGCCCAACATCTGCTACTACAACAACCAGGAATACCAATTTCAGCGGCCCTATTCCGAAACCACCGCCAAGATCATCGACGACGAAGTGCTCACGATGATCAACGGACAGTATGCCCGCGCCAAGCAGATACTCACCGAGCACCAAACGGGCCATGCACAGCTGGCCGAATTGCTACTGACGCGCGAAGTGATCTTTGCCGAAGACGTAGAAAAGATATTCGGAAAGCGACCATGGGTCAGCCGCTCGCAAGAGATCATCAACGACAACGAACCCAAGCTCGAGGATATGCCCGACGAGGTGAAGGCCGCCGAAGAAGAGCACCGGCGACTGGTCAAAGAGCGCGGGTTGCAAGAACTGTAAACAACAAACAACACAGCGGGGGGAGCAAGCTACTTATTGTCTGCCCCCGCGTTTTTATTTCGAGAAAGCATGACAGACAAGTTACAGAACTTAATCACCCGAAGCATTACCGGCGCGCTCTTCGTAGCCATTATGACGGTATGCTTCTTGCGGCCCCTGACGATGGTCGCCGTTTTTGCCGCCATCACCGCAATGACCATTTGGGAGTTCACCCGGCTCGTGAATCAGCGCCCCGGCATCACCGTCAACCGCTTCATCAGCACCGTAGCCGGCGTTTACTTCTTCCTGGCCGTGGCCGCTGTCAACAGCGGTTTCGTACACACCAACGGCGTTTTCGTGCCCTATCTGCTCACCGTCGTTTACCTGTTCGTCAGCGGCCTGTACTCGAAAAACAGCGACGCCGTGAACGACTGGGCCTACACCATGCTCGCCCAGATGTACATCGCCCTGCCGCTCTCGATGATCAACGTGCTGGCCTTCCGCCAGTCGGCCGACGGCGCGACGCATTTCTACTATCTGCTTCCGCTCAGCATCTTCATTTTTCTGTGGACCAACGACACCGGCGCCTATTGCAGCGGATCGCTTTTCGGCCGTCACAAACTCTTTGCCCGCATTTCGCCCGCCAAGAGTTGGGAGGGCAGCATCGGCGGCGGCCTGCTTGTCGTGGCCGTAGCCGTGCTGTTGTGGTACCTCGAGTCGCGCACGGGCAACCTTTCCGGTTTGAACCTCGTCGAGTGGTTGGGCCTGGGGCTTACCGTTGCCGTTTTCGGAACCTGGGGCGACTTGGTCGAATCGCTGTTCAAACGCACCCTGGGCATTAAAGACAGCGGCAACATTTTGCCCGGCCACGGCGGCCTGCTCGACCGTTTCGACTCGTCGCTCATGGCTATTCCCGCCTCGGTGGTTTACCTCTACACGCTCACCCTTTTGTAGAGGCCCCGAACGCGCGAACATAAGAATCGCCGCAGACACAACCCATCAGAGCTGTGCCTGCGGCGATTCGTTTTGTGCGCCGCGTTCGCGTTGTCAGAGCCGATAACGCCCCACGTCGTTACCTATCGAGTGAATATATCGAACCAGGTACGGCGGATCGTCGAAATCGCGTTTGCAGGCAAAGCACAGATTCACGCCCGATCCGGCGCCGCTTACTTTTGCCACCTTGCGGATTTCCATATCGGTAAACCGCAGCAACTCGTAGATCCGGTAGGTCAGCCACCTCGTTCTGAACACCCGCGCCTCTAAGCCCGTGAGCACGAAGCACAGCGCATTCAGGTCGCTTTGTCGCATGCCCCGAATTTTGCAAAAGTAGGCTGTGTTTTGATCGCCGTCGGCCAGAAGCTGCAGAAACTCGTCGAACACTTCGATGCCCGTCGGCGTCAGGTTCTTTTTTAACGGCACATAATAGGTGCGCCCGTCGGGCATGTAGACGCGCTTCTCGTTGAAAATGGTAATGTACAGGTCGTCGAACTTAAATTGCGGTTCAATTCCCAGTTTACGCGCCTTTTTCCTCAATTTCAGCTTTTCGAAATGGGGGAGCGACGTCTCTTTTTCATAATCGCCATATTCCATTGCATGATTCTTTGGTTGATGGTCCAAAAATACAAAGTTTTTTCGGGGCGGCAAGCTTTTTTGGTGCAATATTTTTTGTAGATTTTAAGTCAACTCATTTTCGGCTTAAATTCTACAAGATAGATTTTAAGTCAACTCGTTTTCGACTTAAATTCTACAACATAGATTTTAAGTCGTCTCATTTTCGGCTTAAATTCTACAACATAGATTTTAAGCCAACCCATTTTCGGCTTAAATTCTACGAAAAATATTGGGCCGCGCGGTGTCGTGCGCCGGTTTCGCAAAAAAATATTGGGCCGCGCGGTGTCGTGCGCCGGTTTCGAATTGTATTTTTGGGTTTTATCGTACCTTTGCAGGCATATTGATAACGTTTTTTTGAAGAAATGAAGCGTATGAGACTGGTAAAACCGAAAAAAAACCTGGGGCAGCACTTTCTGGTCGACTTGCAGATTGCGCAGCGCATTGCCGACACGGTGGATGCCTGCCCCGATATTCCGGTGCTGGAGCTTGGGCCGGGCATGGGCGTGCTGACGCAGTTCCTGATCGAGAAACCGCGCGAGGTGCGGGCCGTGGAGATCGACCGCGAGTCGGTGGCTTATCTGCACGAACGGTTTCCGCAGTTGCGCGACCGGATTATCGGGCAAGATTTCCTGCGGATGGATCTTTCAGAGGTGTTCTCCGGCCGGCCGTTCGTGCTGACGGGCAATTATCCGTACGATATTTCGTCGCAGATCTTCTTCAAGATGCTCGATTATAAAGACCTGGTGCCGTGCTGCACGGGCATGGTTCAGCACGAGGTGGCGTTGCGCATGGCCTCGGCGCCGGGCGGCAAGGCGCGGGGTATCCTGTCGGTGCTGCTGCAGGCGTGGTACAGGGTGGAGTATCTTTTCATGGTCGACGAGCATGTGTTCAATCCGCCGCCCAAGGTCAAGAGCGCCGTGGTGAGGCTGACGCGCAACGGGGTGACCGACTTGGGGTGCGACGCGGCGCTGTTCCGTCGGGTAGTGAAGACGGTGTTCAACCAGCGGCGCAAGATGCTCAGGGTAAGTCTGCGGCAACTGTTCGGCGGCAGTGCCTCGCCCGCGTTTTATGCCGCCGAGGGGATGATGCGCCGGCCCGAAGAATTATCGGTCGAAGATTTCGTAGCGCTGACCAATCAAGTGGCGGCAGAGCTGCGGCGCACGTCGGCGGTTTTAACTCAACAAGAATAACGATGATGAATAAAGAAGAAACTTACAGACTGCTGTTGCAGCAGGTAGCGGCGCTGGTCGAGGGCGAGCGCGACGAGGTGGGCGTGCTGGCCAATGTGGCAGCGGCGCTGCACGCGGCTTTCGATACGTATTTCTGGACGGGGTTTTATCTGCGTCGGGAAGACGAGTTGCGGCTCGGTCCGTTTCAAGGGCCGCCGGCGTGTTACCGCATCGCTGTAGGGCGCGGCGTGTGCGGCACGGCGTGTCTGCGTGGCGAAACGATCGTGGTGGCCGACGTCGAGCAGTTTGCCGGACATATAGCCTGCAGCTCGCTTTCGCGCTCAGAGATCGTCGTGCCGATGCACAACGCCGCGGGCCACGTTATGGGTGTGCTCGATATCGACAGCGATCGCCTGGCGGCCTTCGACGAGACCGATCGGCTGTGGCTCGAACAGATCGTCGCTGCGGTAGAACGGCAGCTGTACGGGGCTTGAATAATTTTAGAGCGGGGAGTTGTGTAATTGCAGATTAATCTCTATTTTTGCGACATCGAAAAACTTAAAAAACAAAATGATATGATTGACGTAAAAGCTACACTGAAAGATGCGGAAGAACGCATGCAGATGGCGGCGATGTACCTCGAGGAATCGCTCGGCCGAATTCGTGCGGGGCGCGCCAACGTGGCGATCCTCGACGGTGTGATGGTAAATTCGTACGGCTCGATGGTTCCTTTGAATCAGGTGGCCAACCTCTCGGTGCCCGATGCGCGCACCATCGCCATCCGTCCGTGGGATAAGAAGGCCATCAAGGATATCGAAAAGGCGATCATGGACTCGGATGTGGGCATCACGCCCGAGAATAACGGCGAAATGATTCGGCTCGGACTGCCGCAACCCACCGAAGAGCGCCGGCGCGAACTGGTAAAACAGTGCAACAAAATAGGCGAGAAGGCAAAGGTAGAGGTGCGCAACGTGCGCGGCGAAACGAAAGACAAACTGAAGAAAGCCATCAAGGACGGACTGTCGGAAGACAACGAAAAGGACGCCGAGACCGACTTGCAGAAGATTCACGACCGGTTTATCAAGCGGATAGACGATCTGCTCGACGAAAAGACCAAAGAAATCATGACCGTATAAGGTAGGCCCCACAAACCGAGTGCCGAATCTTGCCTTCTTGCCCCCTGCAGCGAGCCTTCGTCAAGATTCGGCACTCTTTCTGTTTCATTCATTCCTATTCAGAACATGCACGGTTTAGTGATCAAAAATACAGGTAGCTGGTACACCGTCAGAACCGACGACGGCACGACGGTAGAGTGTAAAGTGAAAGGCAACTTCAGGCTGAAAGGCATCCGCAGTACCAGTCCGGTGGCAGTGGGCGATCGCGTCGAGATCGTCGCCAATCAAGAGGGCACGGCCTTTATCACAGCCATCGCCGATCGCCGGAATTTCATCATCCGCAAGTCGCCCAATCTGTCGAAACAAAGTCAGATTCTGGCGACGAATCTCGATCAGGCATTCCTGATCGTAACGGTCAACTATCCGCCAACGTCGACCATCTTTATCGACCGGTTTCTGGCCGGTGCCGAGGCCTATCGCATACCGGTGGTGCTGGTTTTCAACAAGACCGATCTGCTCGATGCCGACGAACGCCGTTACCAGCAAATGATGATGGAGCTGTACCGAACCGTGGGCTACCAATGCGTGAAAATTTCGGCCGAAACGGGCGAGGGCATCGACAGTCTGCAACCTTTCCTGAAAGATAACATAACGCTCTTGAGCGGCAACAGCGGCGTGGGCAAGTCGACGCTCATCAACAAGCTCATTCCGCATGCCGACCAGCGCACGGCCCAACTCAGCGACGCCCACGGCACGGGCATGCACACGACTACCTTCAGCGAAATGCTCAGTCTGCCCTACGGCGGCTACCTGATCGATACGCCGGGCATCAAGGGGTTCGGAACTTTCGATATCGAACGCGAAGAACTGACCAGCTATTTCAAAGAAATATTCGAGTTCTCGAAAGATTGCCGATTCTCGAACTGTACCCATACGCACGAACCCGATTGCGCCGTGCTGCGGGCGGTCGAAGATCATTACATTGCTTCGAGCCGTTACCAAAGTTATCTGAACATGCTCGAAGACAAAGACGAAAATAAATACCGCGAGGCGTATTGAGCGTTCGGCCGATTGTGTTTTACAATCGGCTTTTTATTTCTTCGATCAAGCGGTCTAACGCAACGCCCGAACGTTCGCTCATCATCCTTACCGTAGCCTTTGCCGCCATGATTTTGCCCAGCGGCGTGCCCAGCATTTTAAATTCGGGCGCAATTTCGGGCAGTCGTTTCCTTAGTTCGGGATATTGTTTCAGCAAGTCTTTCAGTCGCGTGTCGGGGGTAATTTCGTTTATCGCCGGCGCTTCTTTTTCTGTTGTTTCGGTAGCCGTTTCGCCGGCCCAGGTGAGCAGCGTTTGCGACCCTTCGAGCGAACGGATGTGCGTACAGTCTTGCATCATTTCGAGCACGCCCCTGAACTTTCCTTGCCGATCTTTCACAGCCACGTACACGATGTAGATAAACAGGTTGGGCTTGTTGATCCAGAACTCGGCCCGGTCTTGTTCGCCGCTGCGCAGCTTGTCTATCACCTCGCGCACTACATGGGCGCTTTTTCGCGGATGACAGTTCATTACTTCGCGCCCGATCACGTTTTTGCTTCGCGGAAATATGCGGTGGGTGGTGTCGGAGTAGAAGCATACCAGTTCGTTTTCGTCGACGAACGAAATATCGATCGGCAGATGCTGGTAGATCAGATTGATTTGTTCGAGGGTCAGCTTTCCCGTCGTTACGTCGAGTGTGCTGTTGGTATCTGCGGCGTAACCGTATTTCGAGAGCAGTTGTTGCAGGTCGGCTGCAAAGCCCTCGCGTGCAGTGTCGGCGTGCGGCGCATCGGCGGGTGTCGTGTCGACGGTGATGAAGGCGAAACCGATTTCACGGTCGCCCGATTTCATATCTTCAAATTCGTTTTCGTCGATCAGTGCCATCGATGTCGGGTAGAGAATATATTCTTCTTTCTCCATCAGGTCGCGTGCCAGTTCGACCATACGTTTTTGTTTCTCAATAAATGCTTCTTCCTGATCTTCGCACAATAGGCGATACGATTCTCTGATCTCGTCGCGAACCAGATCGTCGAACGTCCACATCGTGGTGCTGGGGCGCATAAACCCTTTACGTTCCAACACCGGGTAGAGCTGGTTTTGCTTTCGCTTGTAATGAATGGGGTATTCGTTCAGCTTTTCGTACAACTCCAGCCATTGATTCTTGATCATCGGATATTGCACCAGATCTTCGACGGCCAGCAGCAGTTTTTTCATCTCCTCGTTTTCGCGCAGATAGTGCATGATGGGATGATCTTCCGGCAAATTGGGCAGCGCGTTGTCCAAAAAGCCGTCGAGCAGATGGATAATTGAGTGAATATCCTCGCGAATACACTCGTCATCGGTTTCTTTCGCCATCGTTTGTTCGATATAAGCAACGTGGTAGGCGCTTACCTTACCTACGCGTTCGGCTATCTGCCGGCGTGCCTCGTCGATCGGGAGCGTCCCGGCCTTGTAAGCGTTTTCGATCTCGAACAAGGCTTGCATTTTATCTGCGTCTATCTTCGGCAGATAATCTTTCATTTTATTTTCCATATGATTCGGTTTTTAAATCTTTTCTGCAAAGATAACTACTTTCCGGCGGTTGAGCATGCTGCATGCGCCTCGGCGAACTTAAAATAACATAAAACAAACAGATCCCGGAGCTGACCGATGGGCCATTCTCCGGGATCTATTTCGAATTGTACGGCGCGCTGCCGATTTATTTCTTCAGCTTCAGGTCGTAATTCAAGTTACTCGCTGCCTCTTCCAACCGATCGTTCACCAAGCGTAGCGTCGAATCGTTTACAACGAGCAAATAAACGGCCTCTTTGTCCGAAGCGAGTTTGTAGAACTTCCTTTCGCCGTCGGCCGTTTTTTGTTCGATGATCTCGGCTTTGCCGTCGAACTTCGTTGTTACATCCTGACCGTTCTCGGCCTCGAGCATTGTTGTTGTCAGCGTGAAACCGTTGGTCGTGTCGTTGGCCATCACCAGCTCGTAGCGTATACCGGGACAGTCGGCCGCGGGCACCACGCCCTCGTACACGACAGAATCTGACGTTGCTACTGCCGTCGAATCCGTACCTTCGGCGTTGGCCGAACCTTTACTGCTCTGCCCACATGCAGCGAATACTGCACAAGCAGCCAAAACGAAAACTAACTTCTTCATTCTTTTTACTCCTTTCTTTTTTTAGTGTGATATTTTCAATAACTCTGCGGCGCCGTTTATATTATAGCCGTTTGAAATTAAATCGTGCAAAAAAATCATTTCTTGATTTTAATCGACATCGATTTATAC
>CAUQAO010000021.1:0-22708 GCA_963515815.1 uncultured Prevotella sp. | reverse complement strand
TGCGAGTTCCGGCTCGACGGTGTATCGGATTACACACTCTCCCCTTATTTTTAGTTGCAAGGCGGTAATTTTACCTGCTTCCCGGGTTTAAAGCAAGCTAAGTAAAGAGTTTTAATGTATAAAAGTAAAAAATATGTTACAAGTAAAGAAGAGAATCATTCCTATTATCTGGTTTATGTTTGTCCCGGTGTTGCTAAATGCGGGTTGTAATAACCGTGGTGCAGATATACAGCCAACTCCTAAGCATAAGAGTAAAGAGGCTGTGCTGTATGATGCAAAGCTCGATCAGAAAAAGAACTTCCCGGAGTTGCAATTACATCATGCGGGACAGTTGGAAGCGAACGGTTTGAACATTACCTGCAAGGATAGCATCGTGAAGCTCGACAAGTTTTATGCCATGGCCGAGCGCGTAGTGAGATATCAGGTAAAATTCTCGTCGGATGCTACTGCAACTTTCAGAAGCAGTCAAAGTGATTTTGGGGCGTATGTAGATGTTCCCAATCAGAAAATTTCTATCGCAACTTCGCCTGCAGTCGAGAAGAAAGTTCCGTTTTTGCGTGGCGATCGCGACTATATCGTAGAGGTTTATCACATTTATCAAAAGGCCAAGGTACGGATCGTCGACTTGCGTACAAAACAATCGGTAGAAATCTCGGCTGTAAATGATGGCACCGGCGGTTGCGGAAAAGGTTCGCTGCAGGCGGGCTTTACGGTCGGTATGCAATGGGATCATTATTGTTTCGGTCTGGTCAGCGGAACGTCTTTCGTGGTAAAACGCATCACCGTGAGTGCATTGGAGGGGCGTGTTAAGGTGCTGTTGTATGGTGATTCGATAACACAGCCCGAGGGCTATTTCCCCACAAAAGATTTTTCGAAAGCCTGGACGCAGCAGATCATAAATAAATTGGGCTTCGATGCTATGTCGAGCGGTCGCGGCGGCGGCAACATCTATATGCTGTTAGAGTATATCAAGAACGAGTTACCTTACGTGAAAGCTAAATATGTAATGGTGACGATCGGTACCAATGGAGGCAATACTGAAGAAAACCTGTCGCAGTTGGTAGAGTATATCAGGAGTCACGGCGCTATTCCAATTTTGAATAATATCCCGTGTAACGAGAGCGGGACACAAATCAGCAATAATGAAATCATCGAGAAAGTTCGCCGGAAAGAAGGCATCCGTGGTGCAAAGTTCGACCTTGCCACATCGATAGCCGGTGATGGGAAAGAAGTAGATAAAACGCTGATGTTCTGGGAAGATTATACCGGCAGTTGGGGATGGCAGATCTATCATCATCCGAACGAAAAAGGCGGTACGAAGATGTTTGAAAGAACATTGGTAGATATTCCTGAAATATATCAATAATTATAGGTGTTCGGTGAAACTGTTGTCGAAACAGGCGGCCTACCGGCGCCTAAAAAGACTTTTACCGGACAGCAATCATCAAGATTTTAATTTAACTTTTAAACAATTTGTTATGTACAAGTATTCAGTAATTTTAGGTAATTTGGGCAACACATGCGACCGATTTTGTAAGGGATATAAGAACAATCCCAGCACGGAGGACATGCTTGCCGAGGCAGTAAAGATTCCTTTTGTAGAGGGAATAGAGTTGGTCGGTACATGGGACATTCGCCTCGATAACGTAAAGGACATGAAACGCCGTATGCAAGACTACGGTAAGACCTGCGTCTCTATCATTCCCGATGTGTTTACAGATAAGATTTACGGCAAGGGAACCATTACCAATAACGATCCGGCCATACGACAGAAAGCATTAGACTATCTGCGTAGTATCGGCGAGATCGCTCTCGAAATGGATTGCAAGCTGGTCAACATGTGGATGGCACAAGACGGTTACGATTATCTGTTGTCTACCGATTACGACCAGAAGAGAGATTGGTTATGTGAAGGAACGGCGGCTCTGGCTAAGGAATTTCCTACACTGAAATTCGCCTTGGAGTATAAACCTAAAGAGCCTCGCAATTTCTCGTTCCATGCTCGTATGGCCGATACCATTCTGGCTGCAAAAGAAACGGGATGCGATAATGTCGGTATTTGTATCGATACAGGGCACAGCTTCTACTCGGGCGAAAACGCTTCAGAGGCAGTCGTACTGGCAAAGCGTGCAGGTAATAAGCTTTTCCACATGCACTTCAACGATAACCACGGCGGATGGGACGACGATATGATCGTAGCTTCTGTTCACAGCACCATTTATCTCGATTTGTTGTTCCACCTGAAGAAGACAGGCTATCAGGGATGGCTGTCAATGGACCAATATCCTTATCGCGAGCATGCTACCGATGCTATTGGAGAGAGCGTGCAGTGGGTACATAAGTTTGAAGAAATCGTCGAGGCGAATTATGCAGAGATAGAGCGTCTGACTCGTCTGGACGACGCTGTCGAAACATCGCGATTCATGCGCAAAGTACTGTTCGGGAAATAAATCGGCAGTAAAGGAGCTATCCTGTTGAATAGAAAAATCCCCGCGAACATGAAAAATGTCGCGGGGATTTTTTAGTTTCCTTAAGTTCGATAAGCGCTTACTTACGCAGTCCCAAAGCTTTGATGATAGCGCGGTAGCGTGTAATGTCGGTATCGTACAGATAGTCGAGCAAAGAACGACGCTTACCAACCAACTTTGTCAACGAACGTGCCGTGTTATGATCTTTACGGTTCTTCTTAAGGTGCTCCGTCAAATGGGAAATACGGTATGAGAACAATGCTATCTGGCTCTCTGCCGAGCCAGTATCAGAGTTAGACTTTCCGTACTGTCCAAAGATCTCTTCTTTTTTTGCTTTGTCTAAATACATAGATCTGTTGTTAATTAATAATACTTGTATGAATGCGCTGCAAAGGTAATAATTTTAAGTTTATAATCTGCCATGCCGTTTGATAATTTATCGGCCGGCCCCGGGATTTATGATAAAATAGCTACCTTTGCAGCCGAATATTTATCAAGGATTATAGCATGCAGGATATTAGAAATATTGCCATCATTGCCCATGTCGATCATGGAAAAACTACGTTAGTGGACAAGATGATGCTGGCAGGAAAACTATTTCGAGAAGGACAGGATAACAGCGGACAGGTATTGGACGCAAACGATTTGGAACGTGAAAGAGGAATAACCATTCTTTCGAAAAACGTATCTATCAACTGGAAAGGCACGAAAATAAATATTATCGATACCCCGGGGCACTCTGATTTTGGCGGCGAAGTGGAGCGCGTTCTGAATATGGCCGACGGTTGTATTTTGCTGGTCGATGCGTTCGAGGGGCCGATGCCGCAAACGCGTTTTGTGTTGCAGAAGGCGTTGCAGATAGGGTTGAAGCCCATTGTCGTGGTTAACAAGGTCGATAAACCCAACTGCCGCCCGGAGGAGGTGTACGAGATGGTGTTCGACCTGATGTTCTCGCTTAACGCCACCGAGAGTCAGTTGGATTTCCCAGTGGTGTACGGTTCGGCAAAAAACGGTTGGATGGCTGAAGACTGGCGCACGCTGTCAGACAATATAGAATATCTGCTCGACAAAATCGTCGAAGTAATTCCGGCCCCCAGACAGTTGGAGGGCACCCCGCAGATACTTATCACCAGTCTCGATTATTCCAACTATACCGGTCGTATCGCCGTGGGCAGGGTACACCGTGGCGTGCTGACCGACAGCATGAATGTAACCATCTGGCATCGCGACGGGTCGCAAGAGCGTACCAAAATCAAAGAGCTGCACACTTTCGAAGGCATGGGGCATGTGAAGACTGACCATGTAGACAGTGGCGATATTTGCGCCGTGATCGGACTGGAACGCTTCGAGATCGGCGATACCATCTGCGATTTCGAACATCCCGAGCCGTTGCCGCCCATCGCTATCGACGAGCCGACAATGAGCATGCTCTTTACCATCAACGATTCGCCGTTCTTCGGCAAAGAAGGCAAGTTCGTTACCTCGCGGCACCTTAGCGAGCGACTGACCAAAGAACTGGAAAAGAATCTCGCCCTACGCGTACGTACGTTCGAAGATTCGACCGACAAGTGGATTGTCAGCGGGCGCGGCGTCTTGCACCTGAGCGTGCTGATCGAGACCATGCGCCGCGAGGGATACGAGCTGCAGGTAGGCCAGCCGCAGGTCATTTACAAAGAGATAGACGGCAAGCGCTGCGAGCCTATCGAAGAACTTACGATCAATGTTCCCGAAGAATTTGCAAGCAAAATGATCGATATGGTGACACGTCGCAAGGGCGAAATGGTCTCGATGGAGACACAGGGCGAGCGCGTGAACATCGAGTTCGACATACCCTCGCGCGGCATCATCGGACTACGAACCAATATCCTTACAGCATCGCAAGGTGAAGCCATCATGGCGCACCGCTTCAAGGAGTATCAGCCCTTCAAGGGCGAGATAACACGGCGTGTAAACGGTAGTATGATAGCGCTGGAAACCGGCACAACGTATGCCTATTCCATCGACAAGCTGCAAGACCGCGGCAAGTTCTTTATCGATCCCGGCGAAGAGGTATATGCCGGACAGGTGGTGGGCGAGCATGTCCATGAAAACGATTTGGTTATTAACGTGACCAAGGCCAAGCAGCTGACCAATGTGCGGGCCAGCGGATCGGACGATAAGGCGCGGGTGATTCCGAAAACGTTGATGAGCCTTGAAGAATGCCTTGAGTATATTAAGGCCGACGAACTGGTAGAGGTAACGCCGAAAAGCATGCGTATGCGTAAGGGCGTACTCGATCATCTGGAAAGAAAACGAGCCAATAAAGAGTAATCTCTCTTTGCCGTCCATAAAATTCCCCCATGTAATGGCACTTTCGAAGCAAGGTGGAGCATTATATGGGGGATTTTTTTGTTTTTATGCCTCGCCAGAGTCTAAAATCCGTTTTCATAGACTGGCGATCTGCGTCTCTGATGGTTTGGACAAAGAAAAAGCGGAACGACGCTTCAGAGAAGTTCGTCGTTCCGCATTGGAATTAAGGAGGAGTTAGACGAATTATTCTTGTTTTGCTTTGATGGCTGCCATGATTTTTGCTTCAAGTTCTTCGCACAGCTCGGGGTTATCTTTGAGTAGCGTTTTGGTGGCGTCGCGGCCTTGTGCCAGTTTCGAATTCCCGTAACTGAACCAGCTTCCGCTCTTCTGTATGATGCCGTATTCTACACCAAGGTCGAGTATTTCGCCTGCTTTCGAGATGCCTTCGCCGAACATGATCTCGAATTCGGTTTTGCGGAAGGGTGGAGCCACTTTGTTTTTGACCACCTTGACGCGTACTTGGTTGCCGATGACCTGATCGCCGTCTTTGATGGCGGTTACCTTACGGATGTCGAGTCGCACGCTGGCGTAGAATTTCAGGGCGTTGCCGCCGGTGGTTGTTTCGGGGTTGCCGAACATTATTCCGATTTTCTCGCGCAGCTGATTGATGAAGATGCAAGTGGTGTTGGTTTTGCTGATGGTGGCGGTGAGTTTGCGCAGGGCCTGGCTCATGAGTCTGGCTTGCAGTCCCACTTTGTTTTCGCCCATGTCGCCTTCGATTTCGGCTTTGGGTGTGAGTGCTGCTACTGAGTCGATCACGAGAATGTCGATGGCGCTGGAGCGGATCAGTTGGTCGGCTATTTCAAGGGCTTGCTCGCCATTGTCGGGTTGCGAAATCCACAGGTTGTCGACGTCTACGCCGAGTTTGGCTGCGTAGAATCGGTCGAAGGCATGTTCGGCATCGATGAATGCGGCTATGCCTCCGGCTTTCTGTGCTTCGGCAATGGCGTGGATGGCCAGTGTTGTTTTGCCCGATGATTCGGGACCGTAGATTTCGATGATGCGCCCGCGCGGATATCCGCCTACGCCCAGGGCTACGTCTAAGCCGAGGCTACCTGTGGGTATTGTTTCTACTTGTTCTATTTTCTCGTCGCCGAGTTTCATGATGGCCCCTTTCCCGAAATCTTTTTCTATCTTCGACATTGCGGCTTGTAGGGCTTTGAGTTTGCCTTCTTGTATTTCGCTCATATCAATTAAATGTGTTTTGTTTGTTTTATTTTGAACTGTTTCCTGCGGCGTTTGCTTTATGAAAAGACTTCGTTCCACGGAAGTCCCTGTCGGTTGAGTTGTTCCATGAACGGATCTGGGTCGAACTCTTCGACGTTCCATACGCCCGGTCTTTTCCACAGGCCTTTCAGAAGCATCATTGCGCCGATCATGGCGGGCACGCCCGTGGTGTAGCTCACGCCCTGCATGCCGGTTTCTTTGTAGGCTTCTTGGTGTTTGCAGTTGTTGTAAACGTAGTAATGCAGAGGCTTTCCGTCTTTTATTCCGTCGATGTGGCATCCGATGGATGTTTCGCCGTCATAGTTCTGCCCGAGGTCTTGCGGATTGGGCAATACGGCTTTGAGGAATTGCAGCGGAACGATCTTTACGCGCGCCGTTTGCTGCGGGTTGTCGGCCAGCGGTGCCTCGTATTCTATCTCGTCGATGCGCGACATGCCGAGGTTCTGAATGACGTCTAAATAGTTGAGGTATTGCTGACCGAAGGTCATCCAGAAGCGTGCCTCCTCCAGTGTGGGATAGTTTTTGACCAGACTTTCTAGCTCTTCGTGGTGCATCAGATAGCTTTCGCGCGGCCCGATGTTCGGGTATTCGATGGACTTGTGTATGGCCAACGGTTCGGTTTCGATCCATTCGCCGTTTTTGTAATAGAGTCCTTTCTGCGTAATCTCGCGGATGTTGATTTCGGGGTTGAAGTTGGTGGCGAAAGCTTTGTGGTGGTTGCCGGCGTTGCAGTCGATGATGTCTAACGTATGTATCTCGTCAAAGTAATGCTTGGCGCCGTAGGCCGTGTAGATGCCGCTCACGCCGGGGTCGAACCCGCAGCCGAGAATGGCCGTAAGCCCGGCTTGTTCGAACTTTTCTTTGTAGGCCCACTGCCAGCTGTATTCGAAGTGTGCCTCGTTGCGCGGCTCGTAGTTGGCTGTGTCTAAGTAGTGGCAGTCGCAGGCCAGACAGGCTTCCATGATCGTGAGGTCTTGGTAAGGCAGTGCAAGGTTGACAACCAGTTCGGGGCGATAGTTGTTGAACAGCGCCTTCAGCTGTTCAATATTGTCGGCATCTACCTGTGCTGTGCCGATGGGCATTTTATAGCCTTTCGCTCGGATGGCTTTCACTATTTCGTCGCACTTCTCCCGCCGCCGCGAAGCAATCATCAACTCGGTAAAGACGTCGGCATTCTGTGCCATTTTGAATGCTGCTACGGTAGCCACTCCTCCGGCTCCGATCATTAATACTCTTGCCATATATTTCAGTTTTCAAATTATTATGTTCGATGCCCCGATTTGCAATGCGTTTATCGACTTTTGTCAGAATTTTCCAGTTCATACATCGGTATCGTTGCAAAGTTACGGCAACTAAAGTGTACCACCAAACGAATATTCTTTTTTCCGTTCGTCTCGGGGTTGCGGTCGCGTTGTATAGGTACAGCGGTACAAAACATCTATCTTTTCGATCGAGTTTTATCGTTATCCTACGATCCATTTTCCGCCGGGCAGACAGGATAGCAGTTTGGTGGTTAGGGCGCAGCAGAGGTAGGTGAGCACCGCTATGCACGGAATGGCCAGCCATACGGGAATGATGGGGCTGGCCTGATTGCCGTTCACGAATATGGCTGCAATGGGGGCAAGAAAGAGCATGTGCATGAGGTACATGCCGTAAGACAGCTTGGATATGTGGGTAACGATGGCGGGCGCTTTCTTTTTCCGAATGGTTGTGAAGAGCAGAAAGGCGCCGAAGGTTGCGCACAGTACGTTGGGGGTACAGAAATCCCATGCCCATTCGAGCATCGGCGTTTCTATCAATTGTCCGGGTACGCCTTTCCACCAAAATCCCCACGCCGTGAAAGCCGATCCGACGCTGAGGCATAGGGCCCCGATGAGCAGTCGGCGTCGGCGGGTCCACTTCAGGTGTACGCGAATGTAATGAGCCAAAACCAAGTATCCTAAGAATCCCGAGAAGTACCATAAGGTATGGAATGGGTTCCAGAAACATTCGCCCCAAAGCTCGGGCAAGACGAATCGGTGAAGCCAGGGCATGAGAGTGGAAAAGGCGAAAAGGACGATGAAAAAGAGTTCTTCTTTGACCGAGGCGCGCTCGAGCCATGGAGAAACCACGGGGATGATGAGGTACAACCCGATGAGCGGATACATAAACCACAGATGCCCGGCCATCGAAGGGAAGTTGAATAGCAACCTGACAAGGTCGTTCAGCGACTGTTCCCAGGTCATGGCGCCCCACAGCAGGGGCAGAAATGTGTAAACGATCAGAAAGAAGATGAAAGGTGGCAGGATTCTTGCGAATCGATGGCGATAGAACTGTCCCATGCCGACGTTCGGCTTCATGGGAACGAGAAGAAAGGCCGATACGATCATAAAGAGCGGCACACAGGTTCGGGCCACACCCCCGTCGTAGAATGCCACCCAAAAACGGTTGGCTTCGTTGCCCAGTAAAGACATGTTGCCGGCCAGCCCCGATGTGTCGGCTGCGTAAAAGTTTTCACTGGCATGCACCAGCATGACCATAAAGCATGCTATGACGCGGATGTAGTCTATAAAGACGACTCTTTCTTTTTCCATTTCAGATAAGATAGGATTTAGGGTGAATAGATGAAATAAATGTGGTTTGCTCTGTTATTTTTTCGTTCGCAAATGTACGGATTTTATTTTTTCCGTACAAGCATTGTGCTTTTCATGAACCGGATATCAACGGTCCGGCAATGAAACTCTCTCTGGGATTGATATAGGTCAATCGTGAGCGCAAAAGTTATGGTACAAAAGTCAAAAAACAAAGTTAGACGTGCTGTTTTTCGATCTACCTTTGCACCGTTAACATCACAAAACAACGATAGAATCATGAATACAAATAAAACCTATTTGGCCATAGACCTGGGCGCCACAAGCGGACGGACGATCGTCGGAAAGATTGCCGAAGGAAAGGTAGAACTAACCGAACTGACCCGCTTCGACAATCATCTGATCCAGACCGGGGGGCACGCCTACTGGGATATCTTCGCTCTGTACCGCGAAATAGTGAGCGCAATGAAACTGGTGGTACAACGAGGCATCGAAATAGAGAGCATCGGTATAGATACCTGGGGGTGCGACTTCGTGTGCATAGGCGCCGACACCAATATTCTTCGCAATCCGCTGGCCTACCGCGATCCGCACACCGTGGGCATGAAAGAAGATTATTTCGACCATGTGCTCAACAAAGAGACGGTGTACGAGAAGACCGGCATACAGTTCATGAACTTCAACTCGCTCTTCCAGCTTTACGCCATGAGCAAACATCATGATAGCGCTTTCGAAAATGCCAAACGATTTTTGTTCATTCCCGACGCGCTCAGCTATATGCTCACCGGACAGGCCATCTGCGAGTATACCGTCGCTTCGACGTCGCAAATATTGAATCCTACCACCGGCGATCTGGACAACGAACTGGTGGAAAGCATCGGACTGACGCGCGATCATTTCGGAAAGCTGACACAGCCGGGTACGATTATCGGATCGTTGACAACCGAGCTGCAACAAATAACCGGTCTGGGCAATATTCCGGTTGTTGCTGTAGCCGGGCACGATACCGCCAGCGCCGTTGCCGCCGTACCGGCAAAAGACCAACGGTTTGCTTATCTGAGCAGTGGCACATGGAGCTTGATGGGCATCGAAACGCCCCGGCATATCATCGACCAGCGCAGTTATTCGCTCAACTTTACCAACGAAGGCGGCATTGAAGGCACCACACGCTATCTGAAAAATATTTGCGGAATGTGGCTCTACGAACAATGCAGACGCGAGTGGGTGCATACGCATGAGATATCGCATAAAGAGCTTCAAGCCTCGGCCATGAACAGCGAACCCTTCAGAAGTATTATCTTCCCGGACGACGCATCGTTTGCCAATCCGGTGTCGATGACAAAAGCGATCGACGCCTATTGCCAAAAGACCGGGCAGCCTGTTCCCGAAACACCGGCCGACTATTGCCGCTGCATTTTCGACAGTTTGGCCCTTCGCTACAAACAGGTCTTCTCTTACCTGCGAGAGGCGGCCGGATTCGATATCGAAGTACTGCACATCATTGGCGGCGGATCGAAGAACGCCTACCTGAACCAGTTCACAGCCAATGCCTGCAACATAACCGTGCTGGCCGGGCCGGAAGAAGGAACCGCTCTGGGCAATATCATGTTGCAAGCTAAAGCCTGCGGCGAGGTGAAAGACCGGTGGGCAATGAGAGAAATTATTCGCAACAGCATCTCCTTGAAAACGTTCGAACCGCAAGATCAGGACGTATGGAACAAAGCCTATGGGAAGTATCTCGCACTGACCGAGCACGTAGAATAACGCGCATCGATATTTTCGACGAAAGAAATAATAACAACATAAACAACATTCAATTTATGAAATCTGAACTAATAGAAAAAGCGTACGCTATCGCGAAAGAACGTTACGCAGCGTTAGGTGTCGATACGGATAAAGCGATCGAGACCTTGAAGAAGACTCCCATCTCGTTGCATTGCTGGCAAACAGACGACGTTGTCGGTTTCGAGAGTAACGAAGCTGTTTCAGGTGGTATTCAGACTACGGGTAATTATCCCGGTCGGGCTCGTAATATCGATGAAGTAAGGCAGGATATCGCCAAAGTGAAATCGCTTTTAGGCGGTACTTATCGGTTGAACTTGCATGAAACTTACGGAGAATTCAATGGCGAACACGTAGACCGCGACCAGGTAGAAGTAAAACATTTCCAGGGATGGATCGATTGGGCAAAACAGAACGACTTGAAGCTCGATTTCAATTCGACAAGTTTCTCGCATCCTAAAAGTGGATATCTGTCATTGGCTAATCCGAATAAGGAAATCCGCGACTTCTGGATCGAGCACACCAAGCGCTGCAGACATATAGCAGACGCCATGGGAAAGGCACAAAACGACCCGTGTATTATGAACATCTGGGTGCACGACGGTTTGAAAGACCTAACGGTTGAACGTTTGCGCTATCGTCAGTTCTTGAAGGACTCGCTCGACCAGATTCTCGCAGAAAAGCTGCCCGATATGAAACCCTGTTTAGAGGCTAAACTCTTCGGTATCGGCATGGAGAGCTATACTGTCGGTTCGCACGACTTCTACGCAGGCTACTGCTCGAAGAACAACGTGATGTACACGCTGGATACGGGTCATTACGAGCAAACAGAGAACGTGAGCGACATGGTAAGTTCGCTGCTGCTCTATGTACCCGAACTGATGCTGCACGTCAGCCGCCCCGTGCGTTGGGACTCCGATCACGTGACCATCATGAACGATCAGACATTAGACCTGTTCAAAGAACTGGTACGCGCCGAGGCACTGAACCGTGCACACATCGGTCTCGACTACTTCGACGCATCCATCAACCGCATAGGCGCCTACATCATCGGTGTACGTGCCACACAAAAGAGCCTGTTGCAAGCACTGCTCGAGCCGCTGGCGCTGCTTCGCAAATACGAAGACAACGATCAGGGCTTCGAGCGCCTCGCGCTTTTGGAAGAAGCCAAGAGCCTGCCCTTCGGTGCGGTTTACGACTATTTCAACATGATCAACAATGTTCCAGTTGGCGAAGAATTCATCGCCGACGTTGATAAATATGAAAAAGAGGTTCTCGTAAAGAGAAGTTAATTGGTTTGTATGAGTGGTCTGATTAGCTCGTTTGAGCTAATCAGACCCGTTTTTAACCTGTTACAATTACAATGGAAATCATCTTAGGTTTAATCATTATAGCTATCGGAGCTTTTTGCCAGTCGTCATCGTATGTACCTATTAAGAAAGTAAAAGACTGGAGTTGGGAGAGTTTTTGGCTCACCCAAGGTATTTTTGCATGGCTTGTATTTCCGCTTCTCGGTGCATTGTTAGCTGTACCGCAGGGCGAAAGCCTGTTGCGGATGTATGCCGAACATCCTACAGACTCGCTGCTGACGATGTTCTTCGGAGCGCTTTGGGGAATCGGAAGTCTGACCTTCGGTCTGTCCATGCGGTATCTCGGCGTAGCGCTCGGACAGTCGATCGCTTTAGGAACATGCGCCGGATTGGGAACCATTCTCGGTCCGCTCTTCACCGGACGCGCCAACGACCTGACCTCGGCAGTAATCATCGGCGTAGTTGTTACGCTGCTGGGCATCGCCATCATAGGCTATGCCGGGCACCTGAAGTCGGCCGGACTGTCGGAAGAAGAGAAACAGGAAACGGTAAAAGACTTCAACTTCAGCAAAGGCATCATCGTGGCCCTGATTTCAGGTTTCATGAGCGCCTGCTTCGCTATCGGTCTCAGCTTCGGCGAGCAACTGAACTGGGCCGAGAGTTCCGACATTTTCAAGAGCCTGCCCGCCACCCTTCTGGTCACGATCGGAGGCTTTATCAGCAACGCCGCCTACTGTTTATATCAAAACAGCAAGAACGAAACGTGGAGCGACTACGGCAAAACATCGCTATACCTCAACAACCTCGTGTTCTGCGCCCTGGCCGGAATACTGTGGTACAGCCAGTTCTTCGGCCTGAGCTTAGGCAAGGGATTCCTGGCACAAGGCAATGCCGCCGTACTCATCACCTTCTCGTGGTGTATTCTTATGGCGCTCGATGTTACTTTCTCGAATCTTTGGGGCATCATCCTCAAAGAATGGAAAGGATGTTCAAAGAAAACAATCAGCATACTCGTTCTGGGACTGATCGTACTCATCATATCAGTCTTCATTCCTAATATTATCTAAACCCTGTCATGGACACGATAACACGATAAAAGAGTTCGATCTCGGGCATAAAGGGAGCCAAAGAGATAAGAAAAAACTCTGAAAAGTACTGTTATCACACACACGAGTAGGAGGAAAACGAGAAAGTTTTCCTCCTACTTTCATTTTGTGCGAAAAAAAATGCTGTGCGAGGTCGTCGAATTCGTGTTGCGCGGGGGAACAGCACAGTCAGACACTCTGACTGCTCTGTTGCGCGGGGGAATTCGTGGCGCGAGGGCACGGATTCACTCTCTGGACATAAATACAGCAGCTCCGCTGCGAGGAACATCGCAACGGAGCTACGTTTTTCCGATTTCCGCCCCCGAGAGGCACTCGCGGCATGCTGTTTTCTCACAGCGGAGCCGGAAGGGCAGAGTTCGCTTTCTATTTAGGCAGGTGGAACACGTCGCTCAGCTCTTTCATCTGGGCGTCGGACATGCCTTTTGCTTTGAAGCCCATGCAACAGCCGCTGATATAGATCTTGGCGCTTTTTTCCAGCACGTCGATTTGGTCGAAAGCGTCCATTACGTCAAGTCCCTGTGCAAAGACGCCATGTTTCTCCCACATCACTACGTCGTACTCGTCGAGCTCTTTCAGCGTAGCGTTGGCCATATCAACCGAACCGGGTAGCATGTATGGAATAATGCCCAGTCCGAGCGGACAGAAGGCTTTCGTTTCGGGTATCATGCTCCACAGCAGTTTTGTCAGCACATCTTTCTCTAAGAATGCTTCGTTGTGCGTCATGGCGATCAGTTCTATCGGATGCGTGTGCACGGTAGCTTTGTAGGGCGACCCTTTTTCGATGAGGTGATTGTGTACCGTGAGGTGCGAGGGCAGTTCGCTGGTCGGTGCAACGGGCTGATCGGCTATGATGACGTAGCTCGAACAGTCGTCCAGGATGCGGATGATGCTGCCGTTTTCCATGGGCCATCGTGCCAGGTCGCGCATTCTTTTTTGTGTTCCTTTGCAATAAAAATAGCAGCCTTTCAGGTAGCCGAGCGTCGTGCCGATCTGTTTTACGTCGCTGATGGCAGGTATTTGCCTGATTTCGTCGTCTATATAGTCGGTAATGTTGACGGTAATGTTGCCGCCGTTGCGTTCTGCCCAACCGTTTTGCCAAAGATATCCTGCTACTTCGGCCACTTTCTCGATTTCTCGTTTTAAATCGTTGTGATTTTCTAATATGCTCTTCATTTCTATAATATGTTTTGTCAACGGCAAAGTTACTGATAAATGGCGAAAGGCCAAAACAATGTCGAGGGCTATTTCTTCTTGCTTTTCTTCGTTTCTTTTTTAGGTTCTGCGGGCGCTGCTTCGGGTTGTGCCTTGTCAATGCTCACAAGCTCGACGGTAAAGATGAGCGTCGAGAAGGGCTGTATCGGTCCGGCCTGTCGTTCGCCATAAGCCAGCTCTTGCGGAATGTAAAGCTCCCATTTGCTACCGACGGGCATCATGGTCAGCGCCTCGGTCCATCCTTTGATTACTTGGTTGCACTGGAACGAAGTGGTTTGTGGCGTGCGTTTGTACGAACTGTCGAATACGTTTCCGTCGATGGTGCGGCCTTCATATTTCACGGTTACCTTATCTTCTTTTTGCGGAATGTCGCCCGTTCCTTCGGTCAATATTTTATATTGCAGGCCCGACGCTGTGGTTTTTACGCCGGGTTTAGAGGCGTTATCTTTTAACCATGCCGTATTCTGGTCTATGTACACCTTGTCTTTCGCTGCCTTTGCCGCGGTTCGGTGCTCTTGGTACACTTCAGTAGCCTTGTCGAGCGTATAAACGGCCGTATCGTTTTGTATGCCTGCAACGAATCCTTGGCCGAAAATATCGGTATCGATCTCGTGGGGCGTTCCTTTAAACTCGGCCGTTGTTTGGGGCAGTATTCTGCTCTTCAGCATCTTTGCAATGGCAATGCCTGCGTGGCGGGCCTTAAACTGCGGATTGTCCAATTGCTTCAGCCCTTCTCGTAAACCGGCAACGAAGTCGGCTATGCCGGTAGAATCTACGCCGTATTCTTGCTGCAGGAAGGGCAACAAGCCGTTGGTGGCCGCCAATCCTGCGGCGTAACTGAGCGAATCGCGCATTGTCTGAAGCACCAAAGCAGAAGGCTGCGGCTGCTGTTTTTTCTTGTTCTTGTCTTTATCGTTTACGGCTGCTGCGAATGTCGTGCTTGCCAAGGTAATGACCAAAAGTAATAGAATCTTTTTCATCTCGTATTGATATCTGAAAGAAAGACTCGTCTTGTATGGCTCGTTCTTGCACTGAAAAGCGACAAGGGCAAGTACATACAAGACAAGTCTTGCTATGTTCTTAAATAAATGATAACGATTGATTATTTCTCGATGCCGAGCAATTCGATCTTAAAGATCAGTGCAGAGAACGGTTTGATTTGTCCCTGCTCACGCTCACCATAGGCAAGGTTCTGCGGGATATACACTTCCCATACAGAGCCTACCGGCATGTGAACAAGCGCCTCGGTCCATCCTTTGATCACCTGATTGGCGTGCAACGTAACCGGCTGTCCGTTCTTATACGAACTGTCGAACACCTTACCGTCGATTGTCTTTCCTTCATAATGAACTTTTACTTTCGAAGTATCGGCAGGCATGGCTCCATTGCCTTCTTTAATAACCTTATACTGTACGCCGCTCGGAAGCGCCTTTACGCCGGCTTTCGTTTTGTTGGCAGCAAGAAACTTTTCGCCTGCAACTTTGTTCGGGCCGTATTCTTTCTCCATGTTTTTAGCCTTGATAGCGCTCATCATGGTTTGGGCTGTCTGTCCGGCCTGCTCTACAGTCATCAAGCCTTTCTTGCCTGTCGTTCCGGTAATGAAGCCGGCCATGAAGTTCTTCAACGAGATGGTTTTTGTCGAATCGTTGCCAAATACATCCTGATTGATGCCGGTTATCATCTGATTGCTGATTTGCTGACCGATTTGGATTCCTGCATAATAAGCTGCCTTTGCCTTATCATCGCCAGCATTAGCGCCTTCGTTCAAGCCTTTAATAAACTGGTTCATATAGGTAGTGTCGATATTCATTCGTCCTACCAGATACTCTTTCAGACCTTGCGTTTGTGCAAGTCCCATGGCATAACTTAATGTATCGACATCGGTCTTTAAGTCAGCCTTTGGTGTTGAATTAACACAGCCTGTCAATGCGACTGCTGCAATAGCCATAGTGGCTACAAATGTTAGTTTTTTCATTGTTATTTATTTGTTTTAAATTACTTCTATCAGTTCAACATCGAATACAAGGGCCGCATACGGAGGTATCGATGCTCCTGCTCCGCGTTCGCCATAGCCCAAATCGTAGGGGATAAAGAAGCGGTACTTTGCACCCTCTTGCATCAACTGCAGTCCCTCGGTCCAACCTTTGATCACCTGGTTCAAGCCGAAAACCGCCGGTTCGCCGCGCTGAATGCTACTGTCGAAAAGCGTTCCGTCTACCAGCATTCCCTCATAATGGCACTTCACCTGATCGGTTGCTTTGGGCTTTTTTCCGTTGCCTTCCGTCAGAACCAAATACTGCAACCCGCTGGGAAGCGTCACGACTCCCTCTTTCTTTGCATTTTCAGCGAGGTATGCTTCGCCTTGCGTTTTGGCTACTTTGCCTTTTTCTTCGGCTGCAGAACGCTGCTTTATTTCTTGCGTTTGAAAAAAATCCTGCACTAATTTCTGTGCCTCTTCCTGGTTGATTTTGGGCTCGGTTCCTGCAATAGTATCTTTGATTGCTTGCGAAAAATCATCGATATTCAAACCTTCGGCCCCCATATCGACCAATTGCTGACCAATACCGAGTCCTAAGGCGTAACTTACTTTATCCATTTGTGGTAATCTGTGTTGATAATTACTGTTTTAAAACGGTCGCAAAGATAGCAAAAACTATTATAGGGGGAAAGTGAATTCTAAAAAAAACACTATTTTTGTAGAATGTTAATAGAAAGGTAATTTGTGTCTATTAGCCAGCAGTTTTACCGTAAATAATAGAGCGATGAAGAAGATTGTATTTTTAACCGGAGCGGGAATGTCGGTCGAAAGCGGATTTAAGACCTTTCGCGGAAGCGACGGTTTGTGGGAGAATTATCCGGTAGAGCAAGTCGCGTCTCATGAGGGTTGGGAAGCCGACCCTACGCTGGTGACCAACTTTTACAACACCTTACGCCGGAAGCTGTTTACGGCCAAGCCTAATGAAGGGCATCGATTGATTCGGCAATTAGAGCAGAATGCCGATGTAACGGTCATCACTCAGAACGTAGACAACCTGCACGAGCGAGCCGGTTCGTCGCGGGTGATTCACCTGCATGGCGAATTAACCAAAGTATGTTCAAGCGCAGACTCCTACAACCCAGCTTACATACAAGAGTTAACCGCCGATTCGGCTACCGTTGCGCCCGGAACCAAGGCGGCCGACGGCTCTTTGCTGCGTCCCTTCATCGTTTTCTTCGGCGAAAGCGTACCGATGATTTCCGTTGCTGCCGACTATGCGGCACAGGCCGACATCTTCGTTATTATCGGCACATCGCTCAATGTGTATCCTGCTGCGGGTTTGATACGTTATATTCAACCGGCGTGTCCCGTCTATCTGATCGATCCCGAACCGGTCATGACCAACGAAAGTCATCGGATTCATCACATCCGGAAAGGAGCTTCAGAAGGGATGAAAGAGCTCATGAAGCGCCATCTATTCGAAGTAATACAAGAAAGTGGCGATGCCCTCTAACGCCGGTTTCCGTTGTCCTTCGATTTCTATTTTAAAACTGATTTCCGTTTTACAGATACCGCGCAGATTGCTGATGGCATGCAGCTTGGTAACCAGCCTGACACGACTTCCCGTTACAACAGCCTGACCGAATCGCATTTGATCCATTCCATAATTCACCAGCATCTTGATATGATTCACCTCAATAATCTGCTCCCACAGATAAGGCAGCAGCGAAAGCGTTAGATAACCGTGCGCAATAGTGCTTTTGTAGGGACTTTCCGTTTTTGCCCTTTCGGCGTCGACGTGTATCCACTGATGATCTAACGTAGCATCGGCAAACAGATTGATGCGCTCCTGGTCTATTTTCAACCACTCCGACACGCCCAGTTCTTCGCCCAGATGGGCAGCAAATTCTTCGTAAGAATTGACGATAAGTTTGTTCATTTCATTCGACTATTGAAATATTGAGAGCGCGAAGATAGCCAAAATAAGCCATCTGACCAAAAACGAAAGAGCGCCCGCTGTTGCCCGGATCAGAATTATTCAGTACTTTCGGCTCTTGTTATGAAGACAATAAAAGTATTCTATTCGCACAACGAAGAGTTGTGGAACGCTTGGTCGCATGCCGCCGGCATTGTGCTCGGTGCAACGGTCGGAACCTTTTGGCTGATCGATTGCATACGCTCATCCCACGTCTGGGCCACACTCAGCATTGCACTTTATCTGGTCGGCATGCTCATGTCGTATGTCTCGTCGACTGTCTACCATACTCTTTCGGCCCGTTCGCCGCAGAAACAACGTTGGCGCAAGTTCGATCATGCTGCCATCTACTGGCACATTGCCGGATCGTATTCGCCCATCACGTTGATTGCCCTTCGAGCGCATGGTGCCTGGGGATGGTCGATTTTCGTCTTCGTTTGGCTGTGCGCCCTGATCGGTACAGCGGTCAGCATACACGGCTTAAAAGATCACAGTAATACAGAAACGCTGTGCTTTGTGGCAATAGGACTGAGCATCCTGGTTGCTTTCAAGCCGCTGAGCGACAGTCTGCCGATCGGTACCATTGCATGGATTGTAGCTGAAGGCGCAGCTTATATCATCGGCGCCGTATTCTATAGCCTCAACAAGCACCGGTATATGCACACCGTTTTCCATTTCTTCGTTTTGTTGGGCACTGTGTGCCACATCATTGCCATATGGCAAATCTTAAACCGCTTCTTGCCCGACGTGTAACACCTGCTGACGGGCGAAAATCGGACAGAACAGCGTTTCATCCATGGATGACGACTGGAAAAGCCGAAATAGCCGGCATGTTCCGGATATTTTATCTATATTTGCAGCAATATGAAAGAGTTTATACAAGTTCTGCGACGTTTCGTCCCTCCCTATAAACGTTATTTATGGCTATCGGTTTTGTTCAATATCCTGTCGGCAGTGTTGAACATCTTTTCGTTCGCCGCCATTATTCCCATTCTGAATATCCTGTTCAAGATCAAAGTAACCCACGTAACGGCCTACATGGCCTGGCCCGATTCGATAAAAGACGTTCCGCGGGTTGTCGGCAACAACGCCAATTATTACATACAGACATTGATTCACGACATGGGGCCCACCACTACCTTGCTGCTCATCGGTCTGTTTCTGGCTTTCATGACTTTTCTCAAGACAGCCGCCTATTTTCTTGCTTCGGCCACCATCATGCCCATACGTACCGGCGTTGTGCGCGATATCCGAAATCAGTTGTATAGAAAAATAACCAGCCTGTCGCTCGGCTTTTTCTCGGAAGAACGCAAAGGCGACATCATTGCCCGAATGAGCGGCGACGTACAAGAGATAGAAAACTCGATCATGTCGTCGTTAGACATGCTATTCAAAAACCCCATTCTCATTCTGGCCTACTTCGCCACGCTACTCATTATCTCGTGGCAGCTGACGCTCTTTACCCTTGTTTTCGTTCCCGTATTTGGCTGGTTCATGGGGTTCGTAGGGCGGAAACTGAAACAACGTAGCATCAAGGCGCAGAACCTGTGGAGCGACACCATGAGCCAGGTAGAAGAAACACTGGGAGGCTTGCGCATCATCAAAGCTTTTTGTGCCGAAGACAAGATGAACGCCCGCTTCGACAAGATCAATACCGACTATCGCAATCATATCCTGCGAGTAAACGTCCGCCAGCAACTGGCCCATCCGATGAGCGAGTTTCTGGGCACGGTGATGATCGTCATCGTGCTTTGGTTCGGCGGAATGCTCGTGCTGAACAACCAAACCATTAGTGGTCCCGCCTTCATCTACTATCTGGTCATGCTGTACAGCATCATCAACCCGCTGAAAGAGTTCTCGAAGGCCGGCTACAACATTCCGAAGGGACTGGCTTCGATGGAACGCGTAGACAAGATACTGAAAGCCGAAGTAACCATCCGCGAAAAGCCAGAGCCGGTACACATCGACAGCTTCAAGCGGCAGATAGAATTTCGCAACGTGTCGTTCAGATACGGCGAGCAATGGATACTGCGCAATATCAACCTGACCATTCCCAAAGGCAAAACCATCGCGCTTGTGGGCCAGAGCGGCAGCGGCAAGTCTACACTCGTCGATCTCATTCCGCGCTACTACGACGTGCAAGAAGGGCAGGTAATCATCGACGGCATCGACGTAAAAGATCTGGGCGTTCATGACCTGCGACAGCTCATCGGCAACGTGAACCAAGAAGCCATACTCTTCAACGATTCCATTTATCACAACATCACCTTCGGCGTAGATCAAGCGTCGATGGCCCAGGTAGAACAAGCGGCTCGCATAGCCAACGCCTACGATTTCATTACCGAATCCGAACAAGGATTCGATACCAACATCGGCGACCGGGGAAATCGACTGAGCGGAGGCCAACGCCAACGCTTATCCATCGCGCGAGCCATTCTGAAAAACCCGCCGATCTTGATTCTCGACGAAGCCACCAGCGCATTGGACACCGAGAGTGAACGACTGGTACAAGACGCCCTCGAGCGGCTCATGAGCACACGCACCACCGTGGCCATCGCCCACCGCCTGTCGACCATCAAACATGCCGACGAGATATACGTACTGCACGAGGGGCGCATCGTAGAGCACGGAACACACGACGAACTGTTACAGACAAACGGCCATTATAAAAAACTTCACGACATGCAGGAGATTTAGCGTATGATAGAGAAAAAAAAAATAGGAATTCTGGACACGGCGCTCGGACCTTTCTGCGCGCTGTTTGTCAACATGCTCACGGTATTTGCAGTTTACATCATTGCTCGCGTAGCGTTTCTTTTCGAAAACTTCAGTTACTTCTCTGGCCATCTCTCTGCCGAACATCTGGCCCGATTGTTCTGGGGCGGATTCATTTTCGACCGCTCGGCCATCACCTACACCAATCTGCTATATATCCTGCTGATGCTTTTGCCGCTGTGGCTAAAAGAGCGTCGGGGTTACCACCTGCTATGCAAATGGGTATTTATCGCCGTTAACAGACTCACGCTCGTCATCAACCTGGCCGACTCCGTCTATTTTCCATACACGTTGCGGCGCACAACAACCAGCGTGTTCCGCGAGTTCCGCAACGAAAACAACCTGGCCGACGTGTTCTGGGGCGAACTGCTCGAACATTGGTACCTCGTGCTCCTGGCAGTCGTCATCATCTGGGCCATGTACAAGCTGTATCTCATGCCACGCACGCTGCACACCTATTACCGAACCCTGGGCAGCCGGCTGAAGTTCGGCCTCCTGCAACTCTTCCTCCTGGCAACCATTGCCCCCCTGTGCGTAGGAGCCTGCCGAGGCGGTCTGGGGTCGGGCATCAGGCCGATAACCGTGAACAATGCCAACCAATACGTCGAACGGCCCACCGAATGCGCCCTGGTGCTGAATACGCCGTTCGCTCTGATCCGAACCATCGGAAAAGACATCTTCGACATCCCCAATTATTATCCTACCATCGAAGAGGCCGAAAAAGTATTCACCCCGATACACCACCCCAAACCCCAACACGCGTTTCAGAAAAAGAACGTCGTGATACTGATCGTCGAGAGCTTCGGCCGCGAATACATCGGTGCTCTCAACCGCGATCTCGACAACGGGCACTACAAAGGTTACACACCCAACGTAGACCGACTCATCGCTCACAGCGCAACCTACCGATACTCTTACTGCAACGGGCGGAAGAGCATCGACGGTATGCCCTCTGTGTTGTGCGGCATCCCGATGTTCAAAGAACCCTTTGTCCTGACGCCCGCCTCGATGAACAATTACACCGGGCTGGCCGGCCTGCTGGCCCGAGAAGGTTATCGCACGTCGTTCTTCCACGGAGCCAACAGAGGCAGTATGGGCTTCCTGGCCTTTGCCAACAAAACCGGCTTTCAAGAATATTACGGCCGACAAGATTATGCCGCAGACAGCCGATTCGGCGGTGATGCCGACTTCGACGGCCATTGGGGCATCTGGGACGAGCCTTTCCTGCAGTACTGGTGCACCAAGATCGGCGAACAACCACAACCCTTCATGACCGCCTGCTTTACCGTTTCGAGTCACACGCCCTACGTCATTCCCGACAAATACCAGCGCACTTATCCCGAAGAGGGGCTGCCCATCCACAAGTGCATCCGATATACCGACATGGCCATAGGCCGATTCTTCGAAGCCGCCGCCCGCCAACCCTGGTATCGCAACACCCTCTTCGTGCTCACCTCCGACCATACCAACCTGAGCGATCACAAACGTTACCAAACCGACATCGGCGGATTCTGCTCGCCCATCGTCATCTTCGATCCCAGCGGCCAACTCACACCAGGCATTCGCAACGGCATTGCACAACAAATCGATATCCTGCCCACCGTGCTCGGCCTGTTGGGTTACGCCAAGCCTTACCTCTCGTTCGGTTGCGACCTGACCGCAATCCCCATGCAAGAAACCTATGCCGTGAACTACCTCAACGGCATTTACCAATACTGCAAATACGGTTACGTGTTGCAATTCGACGGAACGAATACCCGCGGCATCTATGCGCTCGACGACCATCTGATGCAGCACAACCTGAAAGGAACCGTCGAGCAGCAAACCAAAATGGAACAAGAACTGAAAGCTATCATCCAGCAGTACATGTACAGGATGGTGCACGACAAACTGATGCCGTAACAAAAAAAAAGCTTCGGCGATTCTCTCGAACCACCGAAGCCAAAGTGTGTGATA